>JANOYE010000148.1:0-13915 GCA_031428695.1 Rhodoferax sp.
CGCTGCGGCGAACCGCCTCGCTTTGCGTTGGCCTACTTGGTATTGCTGCGCGTAGAGATTGCCCGTTTCACCCGCACTTCAGTTGCCCAAAATGCGACTCGTCTCTGTTGCTCTGATCCTCACCTTATAACTTTGGCTTGCGCCTCGGCCTTTCAGTGGACAGCTGTTAGCTGCTACGCTGCCCTGTGCAGTCCGGACGTTCCTCCAGTGCCTGGTTCCCCAGATTGCACCAGCGGCAGTCTGGCGGGCTTCACACGCGAATTATCGCTTGCGCCACAATGGGACGATCAATCATCCCTTGGAGCCCGAAATGAAAGCCACCTCGATACTCGACACCATCGGCAACACCCCACACGTGCGCGTCAACCGCCTGTTTGGCGCGGGTGCAAACGTCTACATCAAGTCTGAACGCAGCAACCCCGGTGGTTCGATCAAAGACCGCATCGCGCTCTCGATGGTCGAAGCGGCTGAAAAAAGCGGCGCGCTGAAACCCGGCGGCACCATCATCGAGCCCACCTCGGGCAACACCGGCATAGGCCTGGCCATGGTGGCCGCCGTCAAGGGTTATAAATTGATTTTGGTGATGCCCGACAGCATGTCAGTCGAGCGCCGGCGCCTGATGCTGGCCTATGGCGCTTCGTTCGACTTGACGCCCCGCGACAAAGGCATGAAAGGCTGTATCGCCCGCGCGCAGGAACTCGCCGCTGCCACGCCCAACAGCTGGATGCCGCAGCAGTTTGAGAACCCGGCCAACATAGACATTCACATGCGCACCACTGCCCAGGAAATCTTGGCGGATTTCCCAAATGGGCTTGACGCCCTCATCACGGGCGTGGGCACTGGCGGCCACCTGACCGGCTGCGCCACTGTGCTCAAGGCCCAATGGCCGAAGCTCAAGGTATTTGCCGTGGAGCCGAGCGCCTCACCTGTGATTTCAGGCGGCGCACCGTCGCCGCACCCGATCCAGGGCATTGGCGCTGGCTTCATCCCCGCCAACCTGCACGTGGCCTTGCTGGACGGCGTGATCCAGGTCGATGCGGAACCCGCGCGCGAGATGGCGCGCCGCTGCGCCCGCGAAGAAGGCATTCTGGTCGGCATTTCGTCTGGCGCCACACTGGCCGCCATCGCGCAAAAACTGCCAGACTTGCCCGCTGGCGCGACGGTGCTGGGCTTCAATTACGACACCGGCGAGCGGTATTTGTCGATTGAAGGTTTCCTGCCCGCCTGAACCTCACCCTTCAGGGCAGATCAAGCTCACTTTTGGAAAGTAGGTTTTGATGCGCACCGGGTCACGGGTCAGCAAGGTGTGGCCCGCTTCTTGGGCATGCGCGCCGATGAAGAAGTCTGGCAAGGTCGCCAGGCGTGCACCGCCCGCCGCGCGGTAGGCCATATGCGCCCTGGCGGCAGCAAAGGCTGCGGCGCTGGAAATCGGGTCAACTTTGATATTGGCGCTTCGCAAAAATCTATCCTCGGCCCGCGGGTCTGCAAAGCTCCGGGAAATCTCCGCGTAAATCACGATATTGACCAGCAAAGCGTGATGCGCCGCACATTCACCCAAACGCTCCACACTCCACTCGGCCCAAACCGGTTTTTGCTCGATCACATCGATCAAGACACTGCTGTCAACCAAAATCATCGCATGCTGTCCTCACCCCGGGTTTCGCGCAAGATTTCTTCGGTGCTCAGGCCCGCAATGCCGATCCCCAGAAACTTGCGAAACGGGTTGAGCGCCTTAGGCTTGGCAGGCTCTTGACGCGCCGGAGAAATCGCCACACGACCATCGGGCAGGGGCTCGAAATCCACCGCGTCACCCGGTCGAACGCCCAGATGCAAGCGCATCTTTTTGGGCAACGTGACCTGACTTTTACTGGTCAAGGCGTAACTCATAACCCACTCCAAAAAGTAAGGATTAATTTTATCATTACTTTAATTTCTCAATTTTTATTACTTTTTAGAAAAATTGGCGCTATGGATTTATCATTGCAAGCTTCTGCTTGATCAACTCAAGCCAAGGCCATATAGAAAATGATCCGACTGACCGAGCTCAAGCTTGCGCTTGACCATTCCCCCGCCGACCTGAACTATCTGGTTTACCGCAGCTTGGGTATCACGGCGGCTGATGTCGCCCAGCTGCAGATCTTCAAACGCAGTTACGATGCGCGCAGCATCAATCTGCGGGTGGTTTACATCGTTGACGTGTCGTTGGCCAGCCCCACGCTGGAGCAAACCACACTGGCGCGGTTGGCAGGCAAGCCGCACATCGGATTGACACCCGACACCCGTTACCACCTGGTGGCCAATACGCCACAGCACTCAACATTTCGCCCAGTAGAAGCATTGGTGCGACCTGTGGAAGCATCGATACCACCTGTGGAAGCTTCGATACGACCCGTGGAAGCTTCGATACGACCCGTGGTCGTGGGCTTTGGCCCCTGCGGCATCTTCGCCGCGCTGCTGCTGGCGCAAATGGGTTTCAATCCGATCGTGCTGGAGCGCGGCAAACCAGTGCGCGAACGCACCAAAGACACCTGGGGCCTGTGGCGCAAAAACCTGCTGAATCCAGAAAGCAATGTGCAGTTTGGCGAAGGCGGCGCGGGCACGTTTTCAGACGGCAAACTGTGGAGCCAGATCAAAGACCCACGCCACCTGGGGCGCAAAGTGATGCAGGAGTTTGTCAAGGCTGGCGCGCCGGACGACATCCTCATCGAGTCTCACCCCCACATTGGCACCTTCAAACTGGTCAAGGTGGTGGAGAACATGCGCGAGCAGATCATTGCGCTGGGTGGCGAGATCCGTTTTGAGCAGCGTGTGACCGATGTTTTGCTGGAAGACGACTCTGCCAGCGATCTTGGCCGCACCCGAAAAATCCGCGCATTGACAGTGCTTGATGCGGCCACCAACACGCCATATGAACTGCGCGCCGACCATGTCGTGCTGGCGCTCGGCCACAGCGCGCGCGACACCTTTGCCATGCTGTACCAGCGCGGCGTATTCGTCGAGGCCAAGCCGTTTTCCATCGGTTTTCGCATCGAGCACCCGCAAGGCCTGATCGACCGCGCGCGCTGGGGCCGCCATGCGGGCCACCCGCTCTTGGGCGCGGCGGAATACAAGCTGGTGCACCACGTTGACAGCGGCATCGCCAAAGGGCGTTCCGTCTACAGCTTTTGCATGTGCCCCGGCGGCACCGTCGTAGCCGCGACTTCCGAGCCCGGCCGCGTGGTCACCAATGGTATGAGCCAGTATTCACGCAACGAACGCAACGCCAACGCGGGCATTGTGGTGGGCATTGAGCCTGCCGATTACCCGACCGATGCCGCGTCTTTCCACGCGGCGTTTGACGACACGGTTGACCCGCAAAAGCGACCCCATGACCCGTTTCACCCCTTGGCGGGCATCGTGATGCAGCGCCAACTGGAATCCAACGCTTACCTTCTGGGCGGCAGCACTTACGAAGCGCCGGGTCAACTGGCAGGCGATTTCATCGCGGGCAAGGCATCAACCCACTTTGGCAGCGTGTTGCCCTCTTACAAACCGGGCGTGAAACTCGGCGACCTCTCCACCGCCCTGCCAGATTACGCGGTAGCCGCGATCCGCGACGCGTTGCCAGCGTTTGGCAAAAAGATCGCGGGCTTTGACATGGCCGATGCGGTGCTGACCGGCGTTGAAACCAGAACATCGTCGCCACTGAGAATCACGCGGGCTGATGATTTTCAGAGCTTGAACGTGGTTGGCATCTACCCTGCGGGAGAAGGCGCCGGTTATGCCGGTGGCATTTTGTCGGCAGGGGTGGACGGCATCAAGGTCGCCGAAGCTGTGGCGAAAAAAATCTGCGCTTGAGCTTCGATCAAAGGGCAAATTTCACTGCCGAATGCCAAACCGCGAATCCACCTGCTTCCTGAATTCACTCGGCGTCATGCCTTTGAGGTTGAGGAAGCGGCGGTTGAAATTGGCCACGTTGTTGAAGCCCACTTCATAACAAATCTGCGTGATGAGGCGGTCTGACTCCATCAACAACTGGCAGGCGCGGTTCACCCGCACTTGGTTGACAAAGTCGGTGAAGGTGTTGCCGGTGGCGCGGCGGAAAAACCGCGAAAAACCGCTTTCGGTCAAACCCAGCTCTGCCGCCAGGCCGGCAGCAGACAACGGCGTGGCCAAGTCGTCGGTGATGCGGCTGACGATGTTGTCGATCTGCTTAAGCTGCGCGTCATTGTCAATACTTTGCAATTGCGCTTGTGACAGCAGTTTGTAGTCGCTCCAGCGTGCCAGTTCACTCATGAACGCGGAAAAGGCGGCGAATCTGTCCAGGCCTTTGGCATTTTTGATTTTGTGCCAATGGCTGGTGGCGCGGTCGGACAATCCAAAAAACTCGATGCCGTTGCGCGCACGCGCCAGAAGCGGCAGCACTTCCTCCAGCTCGCGGATGTGGGCAGCCGCCTGCGCCAGCGGCGCGTGGGGAAACTGGATCACCAGGTCTCGCACCAGGTAACCGCCGTCGGGCAAATCCAGCGAGATCCAGTTGTGTGGCATGCGCGGACCGGTGAGCACCAAGTGGCCGGGCTGAAAGGTGCCGATGTAGTCACCCACGAAAGCCTTGCCGCTGGAAGCCACGATGAGGTGCAACTCGTATTCATCGTGGTAATGCCAGCGGGCCAGCGGGGTCGGGAAGCCGTGCGAGAGGCAACGGATCAGGCCCGCCTCTTCGGCGGTTTCATAACCCAGCGCGGGGCTGCGCACGTAGTCGTGCTCAAGCTCAGGCTGCAGTTGGCGCGGCAGGTCACGGTGGCGGGCGGGCATAGTTGGGTATGTTTGGCTTGCGTGGTGAAGGTTCGTTGTTGTCAGCTCATGACGCTGCCGCCATCGACATTCAAAGTCTGCGCAGTAATGTAAGAGGCTTCGTCGCTGGCCAGAAAAACGGCTGCACCTGCGATGTCACTGGGGTCACCCATGTAACCCAGCGGCACAGCATTGCCGACGCGGCGTTTCTTCTCGCCAAGGGCTAAGTTTTCGTATTTGGCAAAGAGCGCGTCCACGCCCGCCCACATCGGCGTATCAACGACGCCGGGGGAGATGGCATTCACTCGGATTTTGTGCGGCGCCATCGCCAGTGCCGCGCTTTGGGTGTAACTGATCACCGCCGCTTTGCTGGCGCAGTAATGCGAGACCAAGGCCTCGCCGCGCCGCCCCGCCTGGGAGGCCATGTTGATCACCGCGCCGCCTTGCACGCCTTTGGTCACCATGCGGGCCAGCGTTTTTTGCATCACAAAAAACATGGCTTTGACGTTCACCGAAAATACTTTGTCGTAACTCGATTCTGTGCTTTCCAAAAACGGCGCCATGTCAAAAATCGCCGCATTGTTGTGCAGCACATGGATGTCGCCAAAACGCTCTTCAGCGGCATCCAGCAGCGCGTCGATATGCGCCATGTGTGTGACGTCGGTTTGCACATAATGCACGCGGTCAGTGAACGCCGCACCCGCCAGCGCGTCTGGCAGCTTCGGCCCGATATCCGCGATTGTGCAACGGGCGCCCTGCGCCAAAAAGGCCCGCGCCACCGCCAGGCCGATGCCGCCGCCTGCACCAGTCAAGACGGCGTGTTTGCCTTTCAAGCGGCCAATGACCGGTGTGCCAGATGAACCATTCATGGGGTTGCCTTTTGAAATTTTTCGACACGGGCGACCGCATCACGCAACGCCTCAACCAAACGTTTTTCATTGGCAATTTCGCCCCAAAGCGTTATATTACCAGCGTAAACAGCTACCGAATCAGGAGCAACACAAATCGCGCGAGCGATTGATTCGCCCATGGCTTGATCTTGGTAAACATAAGGAATCTTCCCGGCATGCCAAAGTTTCAGGTAAGCCAGAAACAGCGCTGGCAACATCGCCACACTCTGGATGCTTTCGTTGCGTTTGAGGCGCTCGCGGATCGTCGGTGCAATCATTGCCGGTATCTTGGAGAACGCGTCCATCGCCACGCGCTGGTTGGTGTCTTTGAGGGCCGGGTTGCTGAAACGATCCAGCACCACGTCGCGGTATTTTTCGAGGTCGATGCTGCTGGGGCGTAAGAGCGGAATCGTGTCGTCGGTGACGTAGTCGAACGCCATTTTCCGGATGAGCGGGTCACGCGCGCCTTCGTCAATGTAGGTGTAGCCGGCCAAGGTGCCCGCCCAGGCGATGCAACTGTGCGTGGCGTTCAGCAGGCGGATTTTGGCTTCTTCGTGGGCAGTGACGGACTTCACCATCTCCACGCCCACGCGCTCCCAATCAGGCCGGCCATTGGCAAAATTTTCTTCCACCACCCATTGGATGAAGCTCTCGCCCATGACTGCCGCTGCGTCCGCGCGGCCCGTGGCAGCCTTCACGCGCTCGGCCACATCGGGCGTGGGGCGCGGCGTGATGCGGTCCACCATGGCATTCGGGCTGGTGGTGTGCGCGGCCACCCAGGCCAGCAATTCTGTCTCGCCAGCCATGCTGATGAACTGCAACAGGGCCGCGCGCGCACGCTCGCCGTTGTGGCGCAGGTTGTCGCAGTTCATCAATGTGACTGGCCCACCGCCCTGTTTCATGCGAGCGCGCAAGATGGCGGCCAGTGCGCCATAAATGGTGGTGCCGGGCTGGCCCGACCAGGCCGAGGCGACATCGGCGACCACATCGGGCGCGCCCTTGTCGAGCTGGTAGGACGAATCAAGGTAATAGCCGGCCTCGGTCACGGTGAAGGAGATGATGCGGGTGTTGGCGTTCGCGCCCAACTCAATCAGACCGGCCAGCGATGGCTCAAACGGCACCACCGTCTTGATCGACTCAATCCAGGTGTAGGCGCGCTCTTGCGCGGGCGTCACCGTCTCCAGCGTGTAGGCGCCACCCTGCGCGCGCAGGGCCTCTATCGTTTCGGCCATGTCAGCGCGCATGTTGCCGCCAGCGAGCACCCAGCGGGTGTCGCCCAGTTCATGGAGCTGGTGCAAATAGACGGCCTGGTGCGCCCGATGGAACGAGCCCAGCCCCAAGTGCAGAATGACATAGGGCGAGGCAGGCGAAGAAGGCATGGTCAATTTCCGAAGGATGTTCAATGGCAGCGAAGCCGGCATCACGGGCTCAGAGAGCCAGCCACGCCGCCCGAATGCGCCACACGACCCTGTGCATCAAACAAATGCGCTGTAGAGGTGTCAATCTCAACGCCCACCTCGTCTCCCGCTTTCACGTGGGTGCGGGTGTTTTGCCGCGCCACGATCTGCGCGCCTTGTTCACTCATGATGTACACCAGCGTCTCCGCGCCCAGCGCCTCGACCAACTCAACCTTGCCTCTGAGCTGGCCCATGCCCGCTTCCTTGAGCACAATGGATTCAGGCCGCAGGCCGACGAAACCGCCCGCTGGCACGGGCATCGCAAAAGCGTTGGCCAGTTGCGGCACGGCACTGCTGGCCAGCACGTTCATTTGCGGCGTGCCAATGAATTGGGCGACAAACTGGTTGGCTGGTTTGTCGTACAGCTCAAGCGGCGTGCCAACCTGCTCGATCTTGCCATCACGCAGCACCACCACCCGGTCGGCGAGCGTCATGGCCTCGACTTGGTCATGCGTCACATACACCGTGGTGGCACCGAGGTCCCGGTGCAACTTGGCGATTTCCACACGCGTTTGGCCGCGTAGCGCGGCATCGAGGTTGGAGAGCGGCTCGTCGAACAAAAACACCTTGGGCGCGCGCACGATGGCGCGGCCAATGGCTACGCGCTGGCGCTGGCCGCCGGAGAGGTCTTTCGGCTGACGATCCAGGTAAGGTTCCAGGTTCAGAATCTTCGCGGCGCGTTTGACCTTGTCGTCGATCACCGCTTTGTCCACCTTGGCCAGCGTCAAGGCAAAGCTCATGTTGTCGTACACGCTCATGTGCGGGTACAAGGCATAACTTTGGAACACCATCGCCAAGTCGCGTTTGCTCGAAGGCAGGGTGGTGATGTTCTGGCCGTCCAAATGAATGTTGCCGGCGTCTACCGACTCTAGCCCGGCGATCAAGCGCAGCAAGGTGGATTTGCCGCAGCCAGAGGGGCCAACGAAAACCACGAACTCGCCCTTTTCGATGACCAGGTCAATGCCCTTGATGACTTTGACCGGGCCAAAGTTCTTTTCGATGTTGTTGAGCTGAAGGAATGACATTTTCAAAACTTTCAGGGCGGCACTACTTGACCGCGCCAAACGTCAACCCCTGCACGAGTTGTTTCTGGCTGAACCAGCCAAACACCACAATCGGCCCAATCGCCATAAAAGACGCAGCTGACAATTTGGCCCAAAACAGCCCTTCCGGGCTCGAATAAGAAGCGATCAGCGCCGCCAGCGTGCCCGCTTTGGCGGCGCTCAGGTTGAGCGACCAAAAGGCTTCGTTCCAGCTCAGCACCAGGCACAACAAGCCGCAAGAGGCCAGGCCGCCCATCGCCAATGGCAACAACACGCGGTGGAATTCTTGCCACAAGGTCGCGCCGTCCATGCGCGCTGCTTCCAGGATTTCGTGCGGGATGTCTTTGAAATGCGAATACAGCATCCACACCATGATCGGCAAATTCGACAAGGTGAACACGATGATGAGCGCAAGCTGCGTGTCGAGCAGCTCCGACTTTTGCGCCAGCACGTAGATCGGCACGAGTGCACCGACGGCCGGCATCATCTTGGTGGACAACATCCACAACAGAATGCCGCGCGTCCGTTTGGTTCGGAAAAACGCCATCGAATACGCGGCAGGCGCGGCAATGGCCAGGCCCAACAAGGTGGAGACCACACTTGTCACCAAAGAATTCTTCGCATAAAGCAGGTAGTCGCTGCGCTCCTGCACTTCATGGAAGTTCTCGAGTGTGGGCGACCAGATGAACAAAGGCGGCACTTCAATCGCCTGCAGCTCGGTTTTGAAGGCGGTCAGAATCAACCAGCCGAGCGGGAAAAACAAGATTAGCGCAACCAGCCACGCAACTGTGGTGCGAACCAATAGCGCGGGGGCCATTTTCAGGGGCAATGCTTTAGTCAAGATTCTTGCCCACCATGCGAATCAAAAAGATCGACGCGATATTCGCCAACACTACCGCGAACAACGCGCCAGCCGAGGCCACGCCAGCGTCAAAATTCAACAGCGCTTGTTTGAAAATCAAGAAAGCGACGTTGGTGCTCGCGTCGCCCGGCCCGCCGCTGGTGGTGGTGAATATCTCGGCAAACACCGAGAGCAGGAAAATCATCTCGATCATCACCACCACAGCAATAGAACGGCCCAGATGCGGCAACACCAAATAACGCAACTGCTGCAGGTAGGTGGCGCCATCCATGCGCGAGGCTTCGAGCTGCTCGCGGCTCATGGATTGCAGCGCGGTGATGAAAATCAACGTGGCAAAAGGCAACCACTGCCAGGCCACCATCACAATCACGCTTGAGAGTGGAAAGTCCGTCAACCAATCGACAGGCTCAAAACCGAAGAACAGACTGATCTGCGCCAACACGCCGTAGATCGGGTTCATCATCATGTGTTTCCACATCAGGGCGTTGACCGTGGGCATGACGAAGAAAGGCGAAATCAACAACACCCGGACGATGCCTTGGCCCGGGAAGGGCGCGTCAATCAGCAGCGCCAACGCCACACCACCGATGACGGTGATGACGATCACCCAACCCAGCAGCAACAGCGTGTTGACCACCGCCGTTGCAAAGGAAGGCTCGGTGATGAAATATTCGAAATTGTCAAGGCCCGCGAAACCACTCACCTCGGGCTGCATTAAGTTGTAGCGGATGAGCGAGAAGTAGATCGTCATCGCCAACGGCACAATCATCCACAGCAACAGCGTGGACACCGCAGGCGCAAGCAGCAGACGGGGCAGGAAGCGGGGAGACGAAGCAGACATAAATGCAACGCCGCCGCAGTGTTTGCGGCGGCGCTTTCACTCAAAGCCAGTTATTTGTAATAACCGCCCTTTTTCATTTCCCGCTCGGCGGCCTGCTGGCCGGCCTTGAGGGCTTTGTCCACCGTCGTCTTGCCAGCGAGGGCAGCTGTCATCTGCTGGCCCACGGCAATGCCAATCGCCTGAAACTCAGGAATCGCGGCAAACTGCACGCCGACATACGGCGACTTGGGCAAGGTGCTGTCGTTCGGGTTGGCCGAATCGATGGCGGCTTTTTCAGCCGGTGCAAAACGCGCAGCCTTCACAAACTCGGGGTTCGCGTAGGTGCTCTTGCGGGTGCCCGTGGGAACCGTCGCCCAACCGTTGGTTTTGCCGATCAGGTTGATGTATTCCTTGCTGGTCGACCAGTTGATGAACTTCTGCGCGGCATCCGCTTTCTTGGTGCCAGCAGGGATTGCCAGCGCCCAGGCCCAGAGCCAGTTCGCGCCTTTTGGCGTCACCGCCGTTGGCGCTTGCGCAAAGGCCATCTTGTCGGCGACCTTGGACTGCTTCGGATCCGACACAAAACTCGCCGCAATCGTGGCATCAATCCACATCGCGCACTTGCCGGCGTTGGTCAAAGCCAGAATTTCATTGAAGCTGTTGTTGGCCGAGCCGGGGGGGCCGTAATTCTTGAGCAGGTCAACGTAGAAGTTCATCGCGTCTTTCCAGGGCTTGGACTCCAGCTGCGGCTTCCACTTCATGTCGAACCACTGGCCGCCATGGGTGTTCACCAGCGTGGTGATGAAGGCCATGTTGTCGCCCCAACCGGGTTTGCCGCGCAGGCAGATGCCGTACACGCCGCCCTTGGGGTCGTGCGCTTTGGCGGCGAAATCTTTGATCTCGGCCCAGGTGGGTTTGTCGGCGATCTTCACGCCCGCCTTGTCGGCCAGGTCTTTGCGGTACATCAGCATCGAGCTTTCACCGTAGAACGGCGCCGCGTACATTTTTCCGTCGACCGAGAGGCCGTTTTTCATGGCGGGCAGGATGTCGTCTGCGTCATAGGCGGCGTCGGGCTTCAACTCCATCAGCCAGCCTTTTTTGCCCCAGATCGGCGTCTCGTACATGCCGATGGTCATGATGTCGAACTGGCCGCCTTTGGTCGCTATGTCCGTCGTGACGCGTTGGCGCAGCACGCCTTCTTCGAGCGTGACCCACTTGACCTTGATGTCGGGGTTGGCCGCTTCAAAGACCTTGGTCTGCTTTTGCATCTCGATCATGTGGCCGTTGTTCACGGTGGCGATGACCAGCTCAGTGGCGGCTTGCGCGCCGAAGGTGAGCGCGCCGGTCAACACCAGCGCGGCCTTCAAAATAGCATTCAATTTCATGGGTTGTCTCCTGAAAACTTGCAAGGTTGAAAAGTGTGCGACGCGGGTTGTTTTCAAAAGCGCCGACCTCGTGACGATAGAACCGATTCAAACCATAACTGGTACTCGAACCGTTTCAAGAGGTACTTTATTCCACCTATTGGCTAGGGGTTTCACCAATACAGCGCGAAAACGTATCAATTTGCAATCGAATTCAGCCATGGGCGCTTAAAAGGCCTGGTTGCCGCCAGCGGCAGATTCACCCGGACCCATTCCGCAAGCCAATCAGTCGTCCAACTCCGGGTAGTGGCGAAAAATTCCACTTTCATTGAAGGGAATTCGCCGTGGGCTGGCCAGGTAGGCAGCTACGCGGCGCTGCCCGGCCACGAGGTCATGCAGCGCGACCACCAACGGCGTCTTTTTCAACGCGCGTTTCGTCGCCTTGGGAAACGCATAACGCAGGCCTTGCACGAGTTGGAAGAGCGACAAATCGGCATAACTCAAACGGCCACCCACCAAGTGGCCGCTGCCCTTGGGGTTGCGCGCCAAAATTTGCGCCAACCACCCGAGGTACTTGGGCATACGCTCTGTGCGAAAGATCTTTGCCGCCTTCATCGCCTCGGTCTTCTGGTCCTCGTAATACAAGGAAGCGCCCAGGGGATGGTGCGTGTTGTGCGCCTCGTCCACCGCATCGGCAAGGGTGAGCTGGATCTGGTGCGTCCAGAGCCGGTCACGCCCGGAAGCCCCCACCAATTTGAGGCGCGGGCCCAGTTGCAGCAGGATCGCAGCGGTCTGGCCGATCACCTGTTTGCCATCGACCAGCACTGGGCAAGCGAGGGGCGGCGTGGGGGTTGCGGCATCGCCGAGCAGGCCCAACAACGCAGGCATGCCCTGGCCGCTTGCTGCGTCGCCCCGTGCGACATCCAGGTACGTCGCGCCAGCCGCTTCAAGCGCCAAACGCACAAACTCCCCGCGCCCTTGAATGCCAGGCCAGTAGTAAAGCTGGTAGGGTTTGCCGCGTGTGTGCGCGTAAAGTGGGTGTGCCATGGCCCACTGTAATCCGATCCGACATCAACCCCCAAGGAGGGTAATTTGAACCAGAAGATCCACTTCCTGCTGATCGACCCGCAGAATGATTTTTGTGACTTGCCTGCCGATTGGCGCCCTCTTGACCCCGTTACGGGCGCGACGCTGGCGCCCGCCTTGCCCGTCGCTGGCGCGCACGCCGACATGTTGCGCTTGGGCCGCTTGATCCGCGATGGCGCGCCTGGCATCGCAGACATCACCCTTACGCTGGACTCGCACCACCGATTCGACATCGCCCACCCGACCTTCTGGCAAACCGGCGCGGGCGGCGAGGTCGCGCCCTTCACACCTATCACGGCGGCCAGCGTGCGCGCGGGGGACTATGTGCCGAAGTCAGCGCCGATGTTGCCTCGCGCACTGGCCTACCTCGATGAACTCGACCAGCGCGGGCGTTACACACTGATGGTGTGGCCGGTGCATTGCGAGATCGGCAGTTGGGGCCACAACATCCACGCGGCTGTCAAAGCGGCGTGCAACCAATGGGAAGACCGCCATCGGGCGCTGGCCAACAAAGTCACCAAAGGCAGCAACCCCTGGACGGAACATTACAGCGCGCTGCAGGCCGAGGTGCCGGACGACGATGACGCGACAACCCAGCTCAACCAGGGCCTCATCGCCACACTGGACGAGGCCGACTTGATCGTCGTTGCCGGTGAGGCCAGCAGCCACTGCGTGAAAGCCACCGTTGAACACCTGGCAGACAACCTGCCCTCGCGCCAGCCCGCAAAAATCGTTTTGCTCACAGACTGCATGAGCCCGGTCGCCGGATTTGACGCCCAGCACCGTGCATTTTTGGCAGACATGGCAACACGCGGCGCAAAACTGTCTACCAGTATTGAACTGCGGGCGCGGCTGGCTTCGGTCAAAATGCCAGCATGATTGACACCGACATCCACAGCTACATCCCCAGTGAAGGCCACGGCCTGCCGCACGACCCGTTCAACGCCATCATGGGGCCACGCCCGATTGGCTGGATTTCCACCCAAAACAAAGCCGGCCGCCTGAACCTGGCACCCTACAGTTTTTTCAACGGGTTCAATTACGTGCCGCCCATCATCGGTTTTTCCAGCGTGGGCTACAAAGACAGCGTCCGCAACATCGAAGAGACTGGCGAGTTCGTCTGGAATTTGGTCACACGGCAGCTCGCTGACCAGATGAACCAAACCTGCGCTTCGGTGCCGCCGGAGGTGAATGAGTTCGACCTCGCCGGGCTCACTCCCGCGCCCTCCCGCGCGGTGGCGCCGCCGCGCGTGGCACAGAGCCCGGTGGCGTTTGAATGCAAAGTGATCAGCGTGCAGCAATTCAAAAACCACCAGGGTGAGATGGTCAACAGTTGGATGACCTTCGGCGAAGTGGTGGCGGTCCACATCGCCAAGCGGTTTTTGACGAACGGTGTCTACGACACAGCTGCCGCGCACCCCGTGTTGCGAGGGGGCGGCCCGGCGGACTATTTCGAACTGGGTGAGCACTTCAAAATGTACCGGCCTAAGTGATGCTGCGCCAGCAGTGAAAAGGAAGAAATTAACTTGGTTGTTAATTACTTCCGAAATTCAGGCCTGCATGACCGGCTATTGAATAAAAAGAACAATCAAGTCACGAATTTACTCAATAGTTTGCTAT
>JANOYE010000149.1:0-37574 GCA_031428695.1 Rhodoferax sp.
TAATTCACGGCGCGGGGCGAGTCTTTCAGATGCGCTTTGTACGCTTCACCAGCCTTTTCCAGCACCTCGTTCAGCGTCGCCTGTTTCTGGCGTTGGTCGGCAGCCCGTTCGCGGTCTTGCGGCGAGCGGTCGTCGTCGGGCACCTGCATGCCATATTGCTGGGCCAGGTCTTTGACGGCCTCCACAAAATTCATGCCGTTGTGGTCGATCAAAAAACCGATGGCATTGCCGCTTTTGCCGCAACCGAAGCAGTGGTAGAACTGCTTAGTGGGGCTGACGCTGAACGACGGCGACTTCTCGCCGTGGAACGGGCATAGCCCCATGAAATTGGCGCCGCCTTTTTTGAGCTGCACGCTGCGACCGATGATTTCAACCACGTCGGTGCGCGCCAGCACCTCCTGGATGAATGAAGGGGGAATGGCCATGTAAACGCAGAGCGCTAGTCGCCCATCACGACGCCTTCACGTCGTGGGTCGGCGCCGCCAAACCACACCGCCGTGCCGTGCGCCTGCCCGCGTGTGATGGCCTGCAGGCCGCTGGTCATGTTGGCCTCACGCACCTCATGCCCGCGCGCTTTCAGCGCGTCTACAGTGGCGCTGGGAAAGCGACCCTCTTCCAGCACTGTGGGGCCGTTGAGCGAGGCGAAGTTGGGCAGGTTGATGGCCTGCTGCGGCGTCATGCCCCAATTCAAAACGCCGTAAACCGCTTTGGCGGTGTAGTGGATGATCAGCGCGCCGCCAGGGCTGCCGCCGCTCATCACCAATTGGCCGCTGGCTTTGTCAAACACCAGGTTGGGCGACATGCTGGAGCGTGGGCGTTTGCCTGGCTGCACCCGATTGGCGATGGGCAGGCCAGCCGCGTCAGTAGGCGCGAAGCTGAAATCTGTCAGCTCGTTGTTGAGCAGAAAGCCGCCCGACAAGCCGGGCTTGACGTTCACCATTTGCCGCGAACCAAAAACGTCTTCAATGGTTGTTGTCATGGCGATGGCGTTGCCATAGGCGTCAACGATGGAGATGTGCGAGGTGCCGTGTTCGGGTTGGTCGGCCATGGGCGCGAAACTGGTTGGCGCGCCAGCAGGCAGGCCCGGCCTGGCGGTTTTCATGCTCCTGGACGCGGGGGATTGGCCGATCAGCCGGGCGCGCTCGGCCAGGTAGGCGGGGGCCAGCAGGCTCATCCAGTTGCCTGCGGGCGGCTGCACGAAGGCCGGGTCGCCCAGGTACTGCGCGCGGTCGGCAAAGGCCAGGCGCGCGGCTTCGGTGTAAAGGTGCAGCCAGTTTGCGTCGGGCAGTCCGTTTTCCAGCGGCAGCGCAGCCGCGTTGGTGTGGCTCAGCAGGCCCAGAATCTGGCCCACGGCAATGGCGCCTGAGCTTGGCGGTGGGAAGCCACACACCTTGAAGTCGTGGGCGCTGGCGCGGTAATCGTGGCAGAGGGGTTGGCGCTTGATGGGCTGGTAGCCGGCGATGTCTGCCAGGCTGAGCGCGCCCGGGTTGGTGGCGTGTTTTTGCACTTTGTCTGCGATGGCCCGGGCAATCTCGCCCTGGTGCAGCGCGTTGGCGCCGTCGGCGGCGATCTGCCTGAACACCTCGGCCAGCGCCGGGTTCTTCAAAATGAAACCAGTGTCATGGGGCGCGCCATCAGCGCGGTAAAAATACGCGGCGGCGATGGGGTCTTTCTTCAAATGGGCTTCGGTTTTCAACAGGGCGTTCAGCCGGGCGCTCACTTTGAAGCCGTTGCTGGCCAGGTGGATCGCGGGCTCAAAAAGCCTGGCCCAGGCCAGCTTGCCGTGTTGCCGGTGGGCCATCTCCAGCATGCGCACGGTGCCGGGCGCGCCGACCGCTCTGCCGCCTACGACAGCGTCAATGAACGGCATGGGTTTGCCGTCCGCGCCGATGAACAGGTTCTCGCCCGCCGCAGCCGGGGCCGTCTCACGCCCGTCAAAGGCCTCGACTTCTTTGCCATTGAAATGCAGCAGAAACGCGCCGCCGCCGATGCCGCTGCTTTGCGGCTCAACCAGGGTCAACACCATTTGCACGGCAATGGCCGCATCGGTGGCGCTGCCCCCGGCTTTGAGAACCTGGTAGCCGGCGTCGGTGGCCAGCGGGTTGGCGGCGGCAACGGCGAACTTCAGTGTCGCCCAACCCGGTTTTTCGAAGTAGCCGGAGCCGCCTTCGGGCTGCGCGGGCGGGTTGTAGGTGAAGCTTGGCGGGGTGGCGCAGCCGCTGAGCAAAGTGAGCGGCAGGGCGACGCAAGCCACGAGGGCCATGGACCAAGCACGGGCCCAGGCCGACGGGGCCGCTGGCAGGCCAAATCGGATGGAAGTCATGTCAATCCGCTGGGTGCGGCTCCGTTCGTAAAATCCGAGTTGCTATTATTAATATAGCTGTCTACGCTATAAATACGTGACTTGGAAGTCGAATTTGTCTAAATTTCTTAAATAAAGACAAATTTGACTTAATAATTAACTTGCATGTTAATTATATCCAAAACCCTTGCCAATCACTTTGGTGCCAGTCGAATCGCCCCGTCCAGCCGAATCACTTCACCATTGAGCATATCGTTTTCGACGATGTGAACGGCGAGTTTGGCGTAATCCAGCGGCGTGCCCAGGCGCGACGGGAAGGGCACGGCGGCGGCGAGTGAGTCTTGCACTTCTTTGGGCATGCTGGCCATCATCGGTGTGCCGAAGATGCCGGGCGCGATGGTCATGTTGCGGATGCCGTTGCGCGCCAGGTCGCGGGCGATGGGCAGGGTCATGCCGACGACGCCGCCTTTGGAGGCGCTGTAGGCGGCCTGGCCGATTTGGCCGTCATACGCGGCGACCGACGCGGTGGAAATCATCACGCCACGCTCGCCCGTGGCTTCGGCTTCGTTCTTGCACATGGCGTCTGCCGCCAGGCGGATCATGTTGAAGCTGCCGAAGAGGTTGATGGTGACGGTGCGTTTGAAGGCGTCGAAGTTGTGCGCGCCGTTCTTGCCGACGGTTTTTTCGGCGCTGGCGATGCCGGCGCAATTGACCAGGCCCATCAGTTTGCCCAACGAGACGGCTTTGGCCACCACGGCCTGGCCGTCGGCCTCGCTGGTGACATCACATTTCACAAAGGCACCGCCGATCTCACGCGCTACGGCTTCGCCTTTTTCCGCCTGCATGTCGGCGATCACAATTTTGCCGCCCTTGGAGGCCAAAAGGCGCGCCGTGCCTTCACCCAAGCCTGATGCGCCGCCGGTGACGATAAATACCTTGCCTGAAATGTCCATGTTTCGTGCTCCTGTTGATGGGTTTTGAAGTGAAATTTGCCCTGCGGCGTTCGACCGACAATTATCGGCGATGGTCTGAGACTCTGCGCGCCTGCGCGATCGCCTGTGCGAAAGCGCGTGGACGGCCGTGTTGGCGCCGGGTACACGCAACGCACTCGGTTCCGGTGTCGAAGCGCTGGCCATTGCTGCTATACTCTTGGCTTCTCGGACGTATATCCTTAGGCGCGTAGCTCAGCTGGTTAGAGCACCACCTTGACATGGTGGGGGTCGATGGTTCGAGTCCATTCGCGCCTACCATTTTTTACGTCACGTTGTCGCCTCGGCCTTTTCTGACCTTGGCCCTTTTCAGATCCTTGCCGCACACCTCAACAGCAACAACCCAAGGGAAGACCTTCGGTAAAAATCCAAGGGAAAACCTTCGGAAGTCCAAGGGAAAACCTTCGGTTTTGAGTGTTTGCCCCTCCCTAGAATGTGTTGCAGTGCAATATAAACATTGGCAGCCGCAGGGATGACGAGAATCCGAGGAACCCAACATGCAAAACAAAAAGACTGGTGACGCAGCCACGGCGCAGCGTGTCATCAAAAAATACCCCAACCGGCGCCTTTACGACACCGACACGTCAACCTACATCACGTTGACGCAGGTGAAGCAACTGGTAATGAACAACGAGCCGTTTGTGGTGCGCGACGCCAAAACGTCCGAGGATCTCACCCGCAGCATTTTGTTGCAGATCATTCTTGAAGAAGAAGCCAACGGTTCCCCCATGTTCACGCCCGAAGTGCTGGGCAACATCATCCGTTTTTACGGCCACGCGATGCAAGGCTTCATGGGCGGTTACCTCGAAAAGAGCATACAAACGCTGGTCGACGTGCAGGGCCGCTTCACCGAGCAGGCAGGCAATTTATCACCCGAGTTGTGGGCGCAATTCATGGGCCTGCAGTCGCCTGTGATGCAAAACATGATGGGCAAAAATTTGGAGCAGGCAAAGAACATGTTTACGCAAATGCAGGAACAGATGCAAAAACAAACCGAGCAGATGTTGGGCAGTTTTGGAGTGAAACGGTGAGCGCTGTGTTCGAACCCACGCTCAAAGCCGCCCCAAAAGTCGGGTTTGTGAGCCTGGGCTGTCCCAAGGCCCTGACCGATTCAGAGTCGATATTGACGCGCCTCAATGCCGAGGGTTACCAAACCTCCAAAACCTTTGAGGGCGCAGACCTCGTCATCGTCAACACCTGCGGCTTCATTGACGACGCCGTGAAGGAGAGCCTGGACACGATTGGTGAAGCGCTGGCCACCAATGGCCGCGTCATCGTCACCGGCTGCCTGGGCGCGAAATCCGGCGTGCAGGGCGGTGGTGGCGGCGGCAACCTGGTGCGCCAGATGCACCCCAGCGTGTTGGCTGTGACCGGCCCGCACGCCACGCAGGAGGTGATGGACGCAGTGCACCTGCATTTGCCCAAGCCGCATGACCCATTCGTCGACCTGGTGCCCAACTCGTTTGGCATTGCCGGCATCAAACTCACGCCGCGCCATTACGCCTACCTGAAGATCAGCGAAGGTTGCAACCACCGCTGCACGTTTTGCATCATCCCCTCCATGCGCGGCGATTTGGTGTCGCGCCCGGTAGGCGATGTGTTGAACGAGGCGCGCGCTTTGTTTGACGGCGGCGTGAAGGAGTTGCTGGTGGTCAGCCAAGACACCTCAGCTTACGGCGTTGACGTGAAATACCGTATGGGCTTTTTTGACGGCAAACCTGTCAAAACCCGCATGCTCGATTTGGCGCAAGCCCTGGGCGAGCTTGCCGCGCCCTACGGCGCCTGGGTGCGCCTGCATTATGTGTACCCGTACCCGAGCGTTGACGACGTGTTGCCAGTCATGGCCACCGGCGCCGTCTTGCCTTACCTCGACGTGCCGCTGCAACACAGCCACCCCGACGTGCTCAAACGCATGAAGCGCCCGGCCAGCGGCGAGAAAAACTTGGATCGCATTTTGAAATGGCGCGAAATCTGCCCCGAGATTGTGGTTCGCAGCACCTTCATTGCCGGTTTCCCAGGCGAGACCGAGGCCGAGTTCGAACACCTCCTGGGCTTCATGAAAGAAGCCCAAATCGACCGTGCCGGTTGTTTCGCCTACAGCCCGGTCGATGGCGCTGCGGCCAATGACATCCCCGGCATGTTGCCCATCGAGCTGCGCGAAGAGCGCCGCGCCCGCTTCATGAAGGTCGCCGAAGAAGTGTCGGCGGCCAAGCTGCAAAAACGCATTGGCTCGACCATGCAAGTGTTGATCGATTCAGCGCCAGGCATGGGCAAAAAAGGCGGCGTAGGCCGAACCTATGCCGACGCGCCAGAAATCGATGGCACCGTGAAACTGCTGCCGCCCGAGCGCATCAGCAAAACGCTGAAAGTCGGCGAGTTCACTAAAGCGCTGATTGTCGGCACGCAGGGCCATGACCTGATTGCCCAGCCGGTTTGATGCAGCTGAGTTGATGTCGCGAATTTGCACACGGCCAACACCGGTTATCACGGCTAAACTCAGTCAATGAAGGCAAAAAAATGGCAGCCAAGAAAATCTTGCTGCCATTTAATGAAAATCAAATCAAACCATCCTCAGAAATTCGAGAGTCGGGATGCAGCGCAAGGCGAAAAACGCAGCAATACACGAGTATTGCGAGGCTTTTCAACGCCGCGATGCGCCCGAATCTCGGATTTATGGGGATGGTTTTGGTGCCCAGGAAGGGACTCGAACCCCCACGAAGTTACTCGCTAGTACCTGAAACTAGTGCGTCTACCAATTCCGCCACCTGGGCCTCAAGTTGCGAAACAGGCCGCGAATGCAGCCTGTTCAATGTTTCAGGAAAGAAGGAAATTATATCAAGAATATGAGTCAAACCAGCGCCTTGCTGGATGAAGTTTTAGGCACCGTGCAAGGTCATCGCGACGGCCACGGTTTTGTGTCGCGTGACGACGGCGGGCCGGACATTTATTTGCCGCCCAACGAAATGCGGGCCGTGTTGCACAAAGACCGGGTCAAGGCCCGCGTGGTGCGCAATGACCGCAAGGGCCGCCCCGAAGGGCGCGTGGTGGAGATCGTCGAGCGCCCACCGCAGCCGATCATCGGGCGGCTGCTGCAAGAAAGCGGGGTGTGGCTGGTGGCGCCGGAAGACAAGCGGTATGGCCAGGACGTGCTGATCCCGAAAAGCGCCACCGGCGCGGCCAAACCCGGCCAGGTGGTGGTGGTTGAATTGGTCGAGCCGCCGGCCTTGTTTGGCCAGCCGGTGGGGCGCGTCAAAGAGGTGCTGGGCGAAATTGACGACCCCGGCATGGAGATCGAAATTGCCGTGCGCAAATACAGCGTGCCGCACGAGTTCTCTGATGCCTGCATCGCGCTTGCGCGCACGCTGCCAGACAAAGTGCTGCCCGCTGACAAAAAACACCGCATCGATTTGACCGACGTGCCACTGGTCACCATTGACGGTGAAGACGCGCGCGATTTTGACGACGCTGTCTATTGCGAGCCGACCACCCAAGGCCGTGGCAAAACCGCCGTGAAAGGCTGGCGCCTGCTGGTGGCGATTGCCGACGTGAGCCACTATGTGCAGACCGGCTCGGCGATTGATGTGGACGCCTATGACCGGGCCACCAGCGTGTATTTTCCACGCCGCGTCATCCCCATGCTGCCGGAGAAACTCTCCAATGGCCTGTGTTCGCTGAACCCCGATGTCGAGCGTCTTTGCATGGTGTGCGACATGTTTGTCACCACCAGCGGCGAAGTGTCAGCCTACCAGTTTTACCCAGCTGTGATGTTCAGCCACGCGCGTTTCACCTACACCGAAGTCGCGGCCATTTTGGCCAACACCAAGGGGCCAGAAGCGGCCAAACGCAAGGAGCGTGTGGGTGATTTGATCAACCTGCATGACGTCCACCGCGCGCTGCTGCAATCACGCAACAAACGTGGCGCGGTCGATTTTGAAACCGTTGAGACGCAGATCATTTGCGACGAAAACGGCCGCATCGAGCGCATCGAGCCGCGCACCCGCAACGATGCGCACAAGCTGATCGAAGAGGCCATGCTGGCCGCCAATGTGTGCAGCGCCGACTTCATTTTGCAGAGCAAACACGCGGGCCTGTACCGCGTGCACGAAGGCCCGACGCCGGAGAAAAAGGAAACGCTCAAGGCCTATCTCAAGGCGCTGGGCATTGGGCTGTCGATCACCGACGACCCGAAACCGGCTGAGTTCCAGGCCATTGCCAACGCCACCAAAGACCGGCCTGACGCCCAGCAAATCCACTCGATGCTGCTGCGCGCGATGCAGCAGGCGATTTACACGCCCGCCAACAGCGGCCACTTCGGCCTGGCGTTTGAGGCTTACACCCACTTCACCAGCCCGATCCGGCGTTACCCTGACTTGCTGGTACACCGCGTCATCAAGGCGATCTTGGGCAAAACCAAATACCAGTTGCCGGTGTTGCCGATGCCTGGCGAAGCCCACGCCAAGCTGGCGCGCCGGTTGGAGAAGGGCCAGGCGGCCAAAGCGGCCGACCCAAACCACACACCCAAGAAAGCCAGCGCCGATCAACTGGCCTGGGCCGCTGCTGGCTTGCATTGCAGCGCCAACGAGCGCCGCGCGGATGAAGCCAGCCGCGACGTGGAGGCCTGGCTCAAATGCAAATACATGCGCGAGCACTTGGGCGAAGAATATGGCGGCGTGGTTAGCTCGGCCACCAGCTTCGGCATCTTCGTGACGCTGGACGCGATGTACGTGGAGGGCCTGGTGCACATCACCGAGTTGGGTGGCGAGTATTTCCGCTTTGACGAAATACACCAGGAGCTGCGCGGCGAGCGCACCGGCATTCGTTATGCCATTGGCACGCGGGTGCAGGTGCAGGTGAGCCGCGTTGACCTGGATGGCCGACGTATTGATTTCCGCTTGGTGCGGGACGACGAAGCGTTGCAAAACCGTGCCATGAAAGACAAAGGCCTGATCCAAAACGGCGGCTCACGCGACGGCCCCAAAAAGGGCCGAGCCGCCCGAAACGGCAATGCAGGCGTGGCTGGCAACATCAAAGGGGCTGGCAAGGGCGCCGTCAAGGGAATTGCGAAGGGCGCGGCCAAGGGGCGTGGCCTGGACAAAACCGGCGGGCGCAACCGAAAATCCGGCCGCAAGCCTTAGATTAGAAATTCCGCTGCGAAAATCAGCGGTCAAGTTTCACCCTTCGATCCTCATCAAACAATTTCAAATTTTCAGAAAGTCGATTGACATGACAACAACCCAAAAAACCGCCATCGTTACAGGCGCTGGCACAGGCGTGGGCAAAGCCGCGGCTTTGGCGATGCTGGCTGACGGCTACAACGTGGTGCTGGCCGGGCGCAGGCCAGAGCCCTTGGCCGAAGTGATCGCCCAAAGCGGCGCCGCCGCGCGCACGCTGGCGGTGCCCACCGACGTGGCGAACCCGGAGTCCGTCAAGGCGCTGTTTGCAGCGGCGGTGGCGAAGTTTGGCCACCTGGACGTGGTGTTCAACAACGCCGGGGTGAGCGCGCCTGGCGTGCCCCTCGAAGACTTGACCATTGCCCAATGGAAAAACGTGGTTGACATCAATTTGAATGGCGTGTTTTATTGCATCCAGGAATCCTTTCGCGTGATGAAGTCACAAAACCCGCAGGGGGGCCGCATCATCAACAACGGCTCAATTTCGGCCCACGCGCCGCGGCCCAACTCAATCGCCTACACCTCGACCAAACACGGTGTGTCGGGCCTGACAAAAACGGCGTCGCTGGACGGCCGAAGGTTCAACATCGCGGTGGGGCAGATCGACATTGGCAACGCCGCCACTGAGATGGCGCAACGCATGGCCTCGGGCGTGCCGCAGGCCAATGGCGAGATTGCCATCGAACCCTTGATGGATGTGAATATCGTCGGCCAGTCGGTCTTGTACATGGCCAACCTGCCGCTGTCTGCGAACGTGCTGTTTCACACAGTGATGGCGACGAAAATGCCGTTTGTGGGGCGCGGTTGAATTGCCTAAATTTCCGTTGAAAAATTATTTTACTTTATAAGTAGATCAAATTACAATCGTTTTTGTGATTAATATAGGAGCTTTCTACGCACATTATTCGTGACTTAGATGAAATTTGTTTTATCTAACAATTGTTAGAATTATTTATATTCTAAGTTTCGAATTCGTCAAAGCCGCCGAGCAAGTGCTGAAGCCGTCAAAGCACGGCCAGCGGGCCAATGGTCGGCAAGCTCTCCGTGGTGAAACACGGCTGCGCAGACTGCTGCAAAAACCGCTTCAGGTGTTGCGGCCTTTACAGCGTCCGACTCCATTTCCAAGTCCACGCCAAGCGCGGCGTTGGCGGCGAGCAGTTTGCCCAAACCAGCCAGTCGCGCGCCAATCAAGCCGGCCAGCACGTCGCCCGTGCCAGCGGTGGCCAGCAACGCATTGCCGCTGGGGTTGATTTGCGGCACCTGGCCCGGTGCGGCAATCACGCTGCCCGAGCCTTTGAGAACGACACAACAGGCAAATCGATCTGCGAGCTGGCGCGCGGCGGCCAGGCGGTCTGCTTGCACGTCAGCCGTGCTGCAGCCGAGCAATCGCGCGGCTTCGAGCGGGTGGGGTGTGAGCACGGTCGGCTTGTGGCGCGCTGCGCGTTGCCGCAGTTGAAGCTGCAAGTTGGCGTCGGCTGAAATCGCGTTGAGCGCATCGGCGTCGAGCACGGCCAGGGCTGCAGTGGACAACACGGCGGGCAAATATTGACGCACCGCATCGCCGCCGCCACAACCGCAAACCACGTTGGAATGGCGCAGATCAAGTGACGCGACGGGCCTTAACATCAACTCGGGTTGGGCTGAGTCAACGCCTATCGAGCCGTCATCGAGCAAACCCACCAGAACGCGTCCAGCGCCGCCATGCAAGGCGGCTGAGGCCGCCAGCAGGGCCGCGCCCGTCATGCCGGGCGCGCCGCCAATCACCACCACGTCGCCAAAACTGCCTTTGTGCGAGGCGTGGGCGGCTTGGCTGCGGTGGGCCGAGTTTGTTTTGTTACCCAGGGCGGGAGCGCCGGTCAATCGCGCTGCGGGCGAGACGGCAACGCCAGCCAAGTCGTCGCAGCCAATGGCGTCAAACCAAATATCGCCGCTGTGGTCGCGGCCGACTGCGGTGAACAGGCCAGGTTTGAGCGTCACCAGGCTCAAGGTGTGTTGGGCGCGCACGCTGTGCGGGCTG
Organism: Rhodoferax sp.; assembly: GCA_031428695.1. Taxonomy (GTDB): domain Bacteria; phylum Pseudomonadota; class Gammaproteobacteria; order Burkholderiales; family Burkholderiaceae_C; genus JANYCG01. The sequence continues at coordinate 10,480 of JANOYE010000149.1, forward strand.
GCAGCGCCGGTATCAGCGTTCAGGCCGCTGGGCAGGTCGATAGACAACACCGGGGCGTGGCGCTGGTTCAGCAGGTCGGCCCATTCGTCCAGCCTCGCGTGTGGGCGGCCCGCTTTCCCGCTTTTCTGCGCGCTCTCACGGCCTGAAGCGCCAATGCCCAGTAACGCGTCAATGGCGAGGTCAAAACTAGAGGGCGGCGTATTGACAAACGCAACGCCGCTTTGCCGCGCTTTTTCGAACGCCGCGAGTGTGTCGGCGCTGCAGCGTTCAGGTGCGCCCAGCCAGGTCACCACGACGTGTTTACCCCATTGCCGCAGGTGGCTGGCGGCCTCCAGGCCATCGCCGCCGTTGTTGCCGGGCCCGCAGGCGACCCAAATGGTTAGTGCATGCGGGTGCAAAGCCAGCGCCAGGCGCGCCACGGACAGGCCGGCGCGGCCCATCAAGGTATGGGGCGGCAATATCGCGGCAAAGATTGCCTCGATGCGCCGAGTGGATTCGATGTCGTGCAGATCGCGAAGCTCGGGCGCGCCAGTGCGACTCTGCCCACCAGCGCTAAATCGGGTTGCCGGAAGAATTCGCTGGGGCGGGCTTGTTTCAAACATGGGTCAACGGTATCTTGTTTGGCGAAATCCGGCCAAGTCAATCGACGCCGGGCGGCCGCTTACCTCGTCGGCCAAAGCGCGGGCCGAGCCGCAACTCAAGGCCCAACCGCTGGAGCCATGGCCCAGGTTCAGCCACAAACCGGGTACGCCGCTGTCGCCAATCACCGGCGGGCCGTCGGGCAACATGGGCCGCGCGCCTTTCCAAACCTGCACACCGTTGGATTGGATCGCCGCGCCGGGAAACCAGTCGTTGAGCACTTTGTAGAGGGTTTGAATCGACGATTTTCGGTGCCGGTCTGCGTGCCCGCCAAGCTCTGCGCTGCCAGCCACACGCACGCGCTGGCCCAAGCGCGAAATAGCCACTTTGAAGCGTTCGTCCATCACGGCGCTTCTGGGCGCGTTGATCGATTCCCGGATGGACGCGCTGATCGAATAACCATACACCGCCGCCATCGGCACGTTGACGCCGAGCGGGCGCAGCAGTTCCATGCCGGTCAGCCCGGCACACACCACGACCGCGTTGAAGGGCGTCGGATCAGGCTGATCAGCCAAGCGGATTCCTACCCCTTTCCCGTGCGAAATCGGGATGAGGCGGGTGACAGTTTTGTTGAATGCAAACGTCACACCTTCGCGTTGGCATTCGTTCTTCAAGAGCATGGCGAACTGGCGGCAATTGCCGACTTCATCGCCGGGCAAATGGATGCCGCCAAAGAAGGCGGTGTCTGGGTTGAGGGCGGGCTCGACGCGGCGTGCGCCTTTGTCGTCAAGCTCATAAAAGGCCACGCCCGCGTCTTTCAACACTTGCAGGCTGGGTTGGATCATTTTTCGGTCGGCTTCGGATCGCAACAACACCAGATAACCGTCGCTGCGATCGTATTCGAGCTGCAAATCTGCCGTGATCGCGTGCAGGCGTTCGCGGCTGTAAAAGGCCAACTTTTGCATGCTGGCGCGGCTCGTCTGGTAACGCGACGGCGTGCAAGCACGCCACCAGCGGGCGATCCAGGCGAGCTCTGCGCCGCTTAACGACGTGCCCACTTTCACAGGCGCGTGGCGGCTGAACAGTTGGCTCAGAACTTTCCAGGGCATGCCGGGCGCCGCCCAGGGGGTTACGTAGCCGGGTGCGACCACGCCTGCGTTGGCAAAACTCGACTCTTCCGCTGCCGCGCCACGCCGCTCGAACACCGTGACTTCGTGGCCGTCAGAAGCCAGCTCCCAGGCCGTGGTGATGCCGATGATGCCCGCGCCAATAACTGCAATTTTCATGGATGAATTCGACAGGAGCCCTTTAAAAAGAGCGTAGGCAGCTACTCAATGCGGAGCGACTGTTCGATTTGTGCGGCGATGTTCAACACGGTATCGTCTTGCATGGCTGGTGCCCAGACCATCAAACCAACCGGCAACTCGCCGGGCTGGTGGCAAGGTATCGAAATGCCACAACCGTCGAGCATGTTGACTACGGCGGTGTTGCGCAACAAGAGTCCGTTGACCCGAAAGAAAGCCTCGTCGCGCTCGGCGCCGGCATCAACTTCCGCAATGGGTGGCGCAACGATGGGGACAGTGGGGGACAACACCGCGTCAAAACCCGCCAGCGCGGTTTCAACTTCGGCGATCCAGGCCCGCCTGGCGCGTTGCAATTCGATGTATTCACGCGCCGTCATGGCCGCGCCGCGCATGATGCGGGCCAGCACGCGCGGGTCGTAAGAGGCTTTGTGTTTTTCCATCAGCGGGTGGTGCCAGGCATAGGCTTCGACGGGCGAAAAGCCGCCGGTGGCGTTGATGGCGGGCAGGTCATCGAGCGCGCGAAGGTTGATCTCGTGCACCACAGCGCCGCCCGCCCGCAGCCGCGACAAGCTGCGTTCCCAGGCGCGTGACACGGTGGCGTCCAAGGCGTCTTGCATCAGCGGTTTGACGACGGCGAGGCGGTAACTGGCTAACGGCGCATTGCTGCGAACCACGGTTTGCGCTGACAGCACTTCGTGCGCCAGCGTTGCGTCGCGCACGCTGCGCGTTAACGCGCAAACCGTATCCATGGTTGTGGACAGGGGATAAGCGCCGTGGGCGGGCACCAGGCGGGCGGTGTTCTTGAAACCAACGATGCCGTTCAACGCAGCGGGGATGCGAATCGAGCCGCCTGTGTCTGAACCCAGCCCGATGAAAGATGACCCAGTGGCAACCGAAACTGCCGCGCCTGAAGACGAACCGCCTGGAATGCGAGGCACCTGTTTCGCATCCGGGCAACCGCCATTGGCGGGCGTGCCGAAGTGCGGGTTGACGCCCACGCCGGAGAAAGCGAATTCCACCATGTTGGTGCGGCCAATCACCACGCCGCCTGCGGCTTTGAGGCGCGCCACGGCGGGGCAGTCGGCGTCGGCCAGCGGTTCACCCTGTAGAAACAAAGAGCCTGCCGCCGTGGTTTGGCCTTGCAGGTCAAATAAATCCTTGGTCGAAATGGCCAGGCCAGCCAGTGGCAGGCGCTCGACGCCTAGCTGCGCAGCGTTACGGCGTGCGTCATCGAACAGGGTCCTGAGAAACACATGTTGGTTGGCAGGCGATTCAGCGATTTGAATCGCGGCTTCCATTTGCAGAGGGGCAGTTGTTTTGCCGGATCGCAGGGCGGCAAGCGTCGCGTGCAAGTCGGTCGCCGCTTGGTGAGTTTGGGAGGGAGGGAGGGGCATGGAAGAGGCGCTCGCGTGTTATAATATTTGGGTTTTGCTGGATTCGCCAGCGAAACTCAGGAAAGCAGCCAGACTGCCAACCTGAATCGCAAACCAGCCTCATCAAGGTGTTGCCCCGGTTTATCGTCAAAGTCTTTCATGACAGCCTCAACGAGGTTTGACAGAAACAGTGGCAATAGCGGGCTGGATTTTAGACCCAACCTTTGGAGTTAAACATGTCAGTCACCATGCGTGAAATGCTGGAAGCCGGTGTCCATTTTGGCCACCAGACCCGCTTCTGGAACCCGAAGATGGCGCCGTTCATTTTCGGCCATCGCAACAAAATCCACATCATCAACCTGGAAAAATCGCTGCCGATGTTCCAGGAAGCGGCCAAGTTCGCCAAGCAGCTCACCGCTCGTCGCGGCACCGTTCTGATGGTCGGCACCAAGCGCCAGGCCCGCGACACCATCGCCGCTGAAGCCCAGCGCGCCGGCGTTCCGTTTGTTGACCAGCGTTGGCTCGGCGGCATGTTGACCAATTTCAAAACCGTCAAAACTTCGATCAAACGGCTTAAAGAGATGAAGGTTCAGCAAGAAGCCGGCCTTGACGCCATGAGCAAAAAAGAGCAGTTGATGTTCAAGCGCGAGATCGAAAAGCTTGAAAAAGACATCGGCGGCATCCAGGACATGAACGCTCTGCCAGACGCCATTTTCGTGATCGACGTGGGTTACCACAAGATCGCCGTGCTGGAAGCCAAGAAGCTGGGCATCCCGCTGATCGGTGTGGTTGACTCCAACCATTCGCCAGAAGGCATCGATTACGTCATTCCCGGCAACGACGACTCCTCCAAAGCCGTCACCCTCTACGCTCGCGGCATCGCCGACGCCATCCTCGAAGGCCGCGCCAATGCGGTGGACGACGTGGTCAAGGCGGTTGTGGCTGCTGAAGGCACCGACGAATTTGTTGAAGTGAGCGAAGCCGCTGCCTGACGGCGGCCCCGGTCGAAAGTTAAAATTTCGGCAAAAAAAGGGGCGATGTGCCCCTTTTTTTTAGCCAAGTGTTAACCAACGAGCCAATCAAGTTGAACCCCAGAATACAGTTTTAGGAGAAATAAATGGCTGCAATTACTGCAAGTTTGGTCGCTGAACTGCGCGCCAAAACCGACGCCCCCATGATGGAATGCAAACGCGCCCTCACCGAGGCCGACGGCAACATGGAAAAAGCCGAAGAAATTTTGCGCGTCAAGCTCGGCAGCAAGGCTGGCAAAGCCGCCAGCCGCATCACCGCCGAAGGTGTGGTGGTGAGTTTGGTTGAAGGCGCTGTCGGTGCGATGCTGGAAGTCAACTGCGAAACCGACTTTGTCACGAAAAACGACAGCTTCCTGGGCCTTGCCAACGCGGCAGTGAGCCTGATCGTCAAACACAACCCGTCCGACGTGGCGGCATTGGGTCAAATTGCTTATTCGCAGGATGGGTTCGGCCCGACGCTGGAAGACGTGCGCAAGGGATTGATCGGGAAAATCGGCGAAAACATGAGTTTTCGCCGTTTCAAGCGTTTTGCATCTGGCGCCCAGTTGGCCTCCTACCTGCACGGCACCCGCATTGGTGTGGTGGTCGAATTCGAAGGCGATGCCAGCGCCGCCAAAGACGTCGCCATGCATGTCGCAGCGATGAAGCCGGTGGCCTTGTCAAGCGCTGATGTGCCCGCCGAACTGGTGGCCAAAGAGCGTTCGGTTGCAGCCGCCAAAGCTGCGGAAGACGCCTCCAAAGCCATTGCCGAGGGTAAAGCCGTGCAGTCTGCCGAAATTGTCACGAAACGCGTCGAAGGCGGCGTGCAGAAGTACCTGAAAGAAGTTTCGCTCTACAACCAGGCCTTCGTGAAAAACGACAAACTCACCGTCGAGCAGATGCTCAAGGCGGCTGGCACCACCGTCACGGGGTTCACCATGTTCATCGTCGGCGAGGGCATTGAGAAAAAGGTGGACGATTTCGCCGCTGAAGTCGCGGCCCAAGTTGCGGCAGCCCAAAAAGCCGCCTGACAAGTTGCCGATAATCAGGGGTTCCAACCCAGCCAATCAGGAGAAATCAATGCCTTCGTCGAAACCAGCTTACAAGCGAATTCTGCTCAAGCTGTCAGGTGAGGCATTGATGGGCGACGACCAGTTCGGCATCAACCGCGACACCATTGTGCGCATGGTTGACGAGATTGCCGAAGTGACGCGGCTGGGTGTAGAGGTTGCCGTGGTGATTGGCGGCGGCAATATATTTCGCGGTGTCGCCGGTGGGTCAGTCGGCATGGACCGCGCGACCGCTGACTACATGGGCATGCTGGCCACGGTGATGAACGCTCTTGCTTTGGGCGACACCATGAACAAGGCGGGGCTGACGGCGCGCGTCATGTCGGCCATCGCTATTGAGCAAGTGGTCGAGCCTTATGTTCGGCCCAAAGCGCTTCAATACCTTGAAGAAGGCAAAGTAGTGATTTTTGCGGCTGGCACGGGCAACCCGTTTTTTACAACCGACACAGCAGCGGCGTTGCGTGGCGCCGAAATTGGCGCGCAAATTGTGCTCAAAGCCACCAAGGTCGATGGTGTTTACAGCGCCGATCCGAAAAAAGACCCGACTGCCACCCGATATGCCAGTTTGTCGTTTGACGAGGCCATCTCCAGAAACCTTGGCATCATGGACGCTGCGGCTTTCGCGCTGTGCCGCGACCAAAAATTGCCCATCAAAGTGTTTTCAATTTTCAAACATGGTGCCTTGAAGCGGGTGGCCATGGGAGAAGATGAAGGCACGCTGGTTTACGCCTGAGCGATCCTGACAAGCCATTGGAGTTCAACATGTCGATAGAAGAGATACGTCAAAACGTCGAGGCCAAGATGGACCAGTCTATCGGCGCGTTCAAAAACAATCTCACGAAGATTCGCACCGGCCGCGCCAATCCCGCCCTGCTTGATTCAATCCAAGTGGACTATTACGGCGCGCTGCTGCCGATCAACCAAGTTGCCAACGTGTCCCTGCTGGACGCCCGCACGATCAGCATCCAGCCTTGGGAAAAAGGCATGGGCGCGAAGATCGAGAAAGCCATTCGGGAAAGCGATTTGGGCCTCAATCCCGCTTCCATGGGCGACTTGATTCGGGTGCCGATGCCGATGATGACGGAAGAGCGCCGCAAAGAACTGACCAAGGTGGTGCGTGGTGAAGGTGAGGGCGCCAAAATTGCCGTGCGTAATTTGCGCCGTGACGCCAATGAGGCTGTGAAAAAGCTCGTCAAAGACAAGTCGGCCTCAGAAGACGATCAAAAACGCTCGGAAGCGGACATTCAAAAAATCACTGATCGCCACATCGGCGCCATTGACCAGTTGATGGCGGCCAAAGAGCAGGAGATCATGGCTGTATAGCCAGTTGATCGCCTTCTAAACTGCTTTCCTGAATGTCGACCAGCGCCGCTGTTCCCCACCATATCGCCATCGTTATGGATGGCAATGGCCGGTGGGCGTCGAAACGATTTCTGCCGCGTATTGCTGGCCATAAACAAGGTGTGGATTCACTCAGGCGTTGTGTCAAGGCATGTGCCGAACGAGGCGTGGGCGTGCTTACCGTGTTCGCTTTTTCATCTGAAAACTGGAATCGCCCGAAAGATGAAGTCTCAGGCTTGATGGATTTGTTGGCTCTGGCGATTGCGCGCGAAGTGCCAGACCTGAAACGCGACGGCGTTCGCCTTTATTTTGTGGGTGATCGCGCCAATTTGTCCGGAAAAATTCTTGCAGGTTTGCATGCGGCTGAGGCGGCCACCGCTGAAAATTCCGGCTTGGTGCTGAATGTCTGCTTCAACTATGGTGGCCGTTGGGACATCGCTCAGGCTGCCGACAAATTGGCCAAAGCTGGCAAGTCCATCAACGAAGCCAGTCTAACTTCGGAGCTCGCGCTGGCACACGTTCCTGATCCGGAGTTGCTGATCCGCACGGGTGACGAATTGCGCATCAGCAACTTTATACTTTGGCAGGCCGCCTACTCTGAGCTTTATTTCAGCCCCTGCCTGTGGCCAGACTTCGATGAGAAGGCGCTTGATGAAGCGATTGCGGATTTTTCCCGACGTGAACGGCGCTTTGGCAAAACTTCTGCCCAACTCGCCCGTGGTGAAGGCAACCGGTTGCAACCCGCCTGAAGACCTGCCGTGTTAAAGCAACGCGTGATCACTGCCGTCGTCTTGTTGCTGGTCTTACTCCCAGCCCTGTTTTATCCGTCTGCCTGGCCGTTCGGCGTTGTGGCGTTGATCCTGATTTCTCTGGCTGCATGGGAATGGGCACGCTTGAACGGATATTCCGGCGCCGCTGCCGTGGGTGCCGGTGTCGCCTGCCTTGCCTTATGTGTGTTGGCCTGGTGGTCAGGATGGCTTGTGAAGCCATTTCCCCATAAGAGCATATGGATTTTTGCCGGCGCGTTTTGGGTATTGGCTGGCGCGTGGTTGTTGAGGGCGGGGGTGGCTCGATGGGCCAGAATCAGTGCGCCGCTGCGATTGGCCATTGGCATTGCGGTGTTGGCCTTGGCCTGGATCGCCGTCTGCCAGGCTCGCGTGGTGGGTATCAACTTCCTGTTGTCGATTCTCCTATTGGTTTGGGTTGCAGACATTTTTGCGTATTTCGCAGGGCGAACGTTTGGCGGGCAATTCTCGAAGGGAAAACTTGCGCCAGCCATCAGTCCCGGCAAAAGTTGGGAAGGCGTATGGGGCGGCATGGCCGGTGTGGTCGTGATGGCGTTCGCCTGGCAATGGGCAGATCAGGCGTTTGCGGCCAGCTCGTCGAGCATTTACAGCAATTTCGCAACACGAGGGTGGTGGTTTGTTTTGCTGGCCGCCCTGTTTCTATCGGCGATGAGTGTGGTCGGCGACCTGATTGAATCCTTGGTCAAACGCAGTGCAGGGGCCAAGGACAGCAGCGGTTTGTTGCCAGGGCATGGCGGCGTCTTGGATCGGCTGGATGCCCTGCTGCCGACCGTGCCGCTGGCCATGATGCTTTACTCAATCTGAAGATGGCAATGCAAGCCAAACAAATCAAACTTGCGATCTTGGGCTCGACCGGCTCTGTTGGCACGAGCACTCTGGACGTGGTGGCTCGTCACCCTGACCGCTTCAGGGTTTTTGCGCTGACGGCCGCCACGCAGGTTGACCTGCTACTGAGCCAATGTGTCCGCTTCGCCCCGGAATTTGCTGTCATGGCCAGTGAGCCTCACGCGAAGCAACTTGCCGACAAATGCCGGGCTCTGGGCCTGCAAACTCGGGTGTTGTCCGGTGCCGCTGAAATTACCGCGATTGCCGGACACGAACAGGTGGACTGCGTGATGGCGGCTATCGTAGGTGCTGCTGGCCTTGCGCCCTGCATTGAGGCGGCCCAAAAGGGAAAACGCCTGTTGTTGGCCAACAAAGAAGCGCTCGTGGTTGGTGCGGAAGTGTTCATGAAAGCAGTGCGAGAAGGGGGTGCAACCCTTTTGCCCATTGACAGCGAACATTCCGCCATTTTTCAGTCTTTGCCCGAGAATCGGTCTGATTGGCTCCGCCGCATCGATAAAATCATCTTGACGGCCTCAGGGGGCCCTTTCAGAACCATGGCGCCCGCGCAAATGCGCGACGTCACACCGGAACAGGCCTGCGCCCACCCCAATTGGGTGATGGGCCGCAAGATATCTGTGGATTCGGCGACGATGATGAACAAGGCATTGGAGGTGATTGAAGCCCGCTACCTTTTCGGCATTGCGGCCCGGCAGATCGATGTGGTGATCCACCCACAAAGCGTGATTCATTCGATGGTTCAGTACAAGGACAACTCGGTTGTTGCCCAACTCGGCACGCCCGACATGCGAGGCCCCATTGCCTATGGGCTGTCCTGGCCCGAGCGCATCGAGTGCGGCGCGTCAGCGCTAAATTTCTCCGCGCTGGCCGATCTCAGTTTTGAATCGCTGGACACACGTGGCCATGCCGAACGTTTTCCGGGGTTGCAGTTGGCCTGGGACGTGCTTGACTCGCGAACAGGCACCACCGCAGTCCTGAATGCGGCCAATGAAATCGCTGTGGCTGCGTTTTTGGAGCGACGTATTCGGTTTGACCAAATTCATGTGGTCAACGTGGAAACGCTTGAAAAGGTGCAGTTCCAGCTACCGGTGACGCTACAAGATCTACAGCATCTCGATGAAGTGTCCAGAGCAGCCGCGAAGGTAATCTCTGATGAATTGCGGGTTTGACCGCTGGGATATGAAGCCATGTTGACTGTCGCAGCTTTTGTGTTGGCGCTTGGGTTGTTGGTGGCGATCCACGAGTACGGCCATTACCAGATGGCGCGTTGGTGCGGCGTCAAGGTGTTGCGCTTTTCGGTGGGTTTTGGCAAAGTCCTGGCGAGGTGGACGCCCAAGGGTTCAGCCACCGAGTTTGTGTTGAGCGCATTTCCGCTGGGTGGTTATGTCAAGATGCTCGATGAGCGCGAAGCGCCTGTGGACGCCTCAGAGCGGCATCTGGCATTCAACACCCAGCCGTTGCGTTCGCGTGTGGCGATCGTGTCTGCGGGCCCCATCGCCAACCTGCTGCTTGCCGTGGTTTTGTACGCGGCCGTGAACTGGAACGGCATTGAGCAAGCCAAACCGATCCTTGCCAGCCCCGTTCCAGGCTCCTTGGCTGAGCGTGCCGGTTTGAAGGGCGGCGAATGGGTGGCTCAGGCCAACCTGCAGGGTGATATGGCGCAGGAGGTGGTGTCGTTTGAAGAGTTCCGCTGGTTGGCGACGCGCGGGGCGCTGGACTCCCGTGATTTGATCCTGCAGGTCAGTGACACGCCAGGTGGCCGCAGCCGTGAAGTTGTTTTGCCGCTGAGCGGTGTTGACGCGAGCGAAGTCGATGCCAGCCTGTTTCGAAAAATAGGCGTCACCGGTCCCCTGACTGCGCCGGTGATTGGCGACGTGATGCCCGATGGCGCGGCGGCCAGTGCTGGCCTGCGTGAAGGTGACGTCGTCAGAAAAATCGGTGCAACCACGGTTGTTGATGGCCAGCAGTTGCGTGAATTGATCCGAGGTCAAGTGAAACAAGGTGATTCCGCCGCAAACCTTTGGATTATTGCGCGCGGCGCGGCCGAAATGTCTTTGGAAGTGCGCCCGCGAGCCAGCCAGGAGAATGGCCAGACGGTGGGCCGCATTGGTGCCTTTGTGGGCGCGCCGCCAGCTCTGACAATCGTGCGTTACGGCCTGATTGAGGGCCTTTATAAAGGCGTGACGCGAACCTGGGAGGTTTCGCTGCTGACGCTCAAGATGATTGGCCGGATGGTGATCGGCGAGGCTTCGATCAAGAACCTGAGCGGACCGCTGACCATTGCGGATTACGCCGGAAAGTCCGCGAGTTTGGGACTGAACCAATATTTGCTTTTCCTGGCGCTGATCAGTGTCAGCTTGGGCGTCATGAATCTGCTGCCCTTGCCGGTGCTCGACGGTGGGCACCTGATGTATTATCTTTGGGAGGGGCTGACCGGCCGCGCGGTGACTGAAGCTTGGATGGAGCGCCTTCAACGCGGGGGCGTGGCGGTTTTGGCCGCCATGATGTCAATCGCGATCTTCAACGACCTCAGCCGCCTGATCGGGTGAGGCCTTTCGAACAATTGCCGGCTGGGCCCAAAGTCCACTCCAATCTAATAAATTAAACAATGTCATTTCAATCCATCCGACTCAAGTTATTGCTGGTCTTCGCGCAGCTTCTTCTGGCAACGCAAGCTTGGGCGGTCGAGCCGTTTCAAATCAAGGACATCCGGATCGAGGGCCTTCAAAGGGTAGAAGCGGGAACTGTTTTCGCGTCAATCCCGGTGCGGGTGGGCGACTCCTACACCGATGAGAAGGGCGCGTCGGCAATACGTTCGTTGTTTTCGCTTGGGCTTTTTAAAGATGTCCGGTTGGAGACCAATGCGGACGTGTTGATCATCATCGTTGAAGAGCGCCCGACGCTGGCAGAACTTGAGTTCTCCGGCACCAAAGAGTTTGACAAAGATGCGCTCAAACGCGCCCTGCGTGATGTTGGACTCTCCGACGGCAGGCCGTTTGATCTTGCGTTGGTTGACCGTGCCGAGCAAGAACTAAAACGCCAGTACATCAACAAAAGCCTTTACGGGGCCGAAGTGGTCACTACTGTCACGCCCGTAGAGCGCAACCGCGTCAATTTGTTGTTCACCGTCGTCGAAGGTGAGCCGGCGAAGATCAATGAGATACGGATTGTCGGCAATAAGGCGTTTTCGGAATCGACGTTGCGCGGCCTGTTTGACCTGGATACCGGTGGCTGGCTAAGCTGGTACACCAAGTCCGACCGTTATTCGCGGGCCAAATTGAATGCGGATATTGAGACGCTGCGATCCTATTATTTGACGCGCGGCTATATCGAATTCAATATCGACTCAACACAGGTTGCCATTTCTCCCAACAAGCGTGATATTGCCATCACCATCAATGTCACTGAAGGCGAGCGTTTTGTTGTGTCCAGTGTGCGGTTGCAGGGCAACTATTTGAGCCGAGACGACGAATTCAGGTCATTGGTCACCGTGCGGCCCGGTGAAGCCTATAACGCCGACCTGGTGACGCAAACCACCAAAGCCTTTACGGACTATTTTGGCAATTTCGGCTATGCCTTCGCCCGCGTTGACGCGCGCCCGGAAATCGACCGTGCCAACAACCGCGTTGCGCTCGTTTTGGTGGGAGAGCCTTCACGGCGCGCTTATGTCCGTCAGATCAACGTCGCTGGCAACAGCCGCACGCGCGATGAAGTTATTCGCCGAGAATTTCGCCAGCTGGAGGCTTCCTGGTACGACGGAGACAAAATCAAATTGTCACGCGATCGGGTTGACCGCCTTGGGTTCTTCAAAGACGTTGGCATTGAGACCCGCGAAGTGCCCGGCAGTCCGGATCAAGTTGACCTTACGATCAATGTCACCGAAAAACCGACTGGCAGCTTAAGCCTGGGCGGCAATTTCTCCAGCAGCGATGGTTTGGGTCTCACCTTTGGCATACGCCAGGATAACGCCTTTGGCTCCGGTAGTTCATTGGGCATCAACGTCAACACGAGCAAGATCAATCGCACGATCGTCATCAACTCTACGAACCCCTACTTCACCAGTGACGGTGTGTCCCGATCATTCGATATCTACCACCGAACATCCAGTCCCTACCAAGATCAAAGTTATTACCAACTGATCACCTCGGGCGGAAACCTCCGGTTTGGCGTGCCGTTCACGGAGTCCGACACAGTTTATTTCGGCATTGGCGTCGAACGCACTGAAATTGTCCCTGGAACACTTTTGCCCGCCTCATACTTGACCTACGCGAACCAGTTTGGCTACTCCAGCGTCGCCTACCCGTTGACGATCGGTTGGGGACGCGACAAGCGCGACAGCGCTTTGGTACCGACCACGGGGGTGTTGCAGCGCGCTTATGGCGAATGGGGCGTCGGTGGTGACGTCAAATATGTGAAGGCGACTTACCAATACCAGCAATTTATTCCGATCAACAAACAGCTTACCGGCGCCATCAACGCCGAGATTGGCTGGGGTGTGACCGCCAGTGATCGGCCATTCCCATTGTTCAAGAATTTCTTTGGTGGCGGCCTGGGTTCGATTAGGGGGTTTGAGCAGGCCAGCCTGGGCCCACGCGATGCCTTGTCAGACATCGTTCTTGGAGGCACCAAGAAATTCAATGTCAACGCCGAGGTGTTGTTTCCATTTCCAGGTGCTGGCAATGACCGGACATTGCGCATGTACGGATTTTTCGATTTTGGCAACGTCTATGGCGAAAATGAGTCCTTCAGTCTGGCCGATTTGAGGGCATCAACGGGGTTGGGCATCAGTTGGATTTCGCCAGTGGGCCCCTTGAGGCTGGCTTTTGCCAGACCTGTTCGCACTTTTAACGGCGATAGAATCCAGTCATTGCAATTCCAGATCGGTACTTCGTTCTAATGAAACTTATTTCCCGTCAAGCTTATTTGGCGCTCTTCACTCAATTGGCGCTCCTGGCAGGGGGCGCGTTGGCGTTTTCCCAGGCTCAAGCGCAGGAGTTCAGGATCGGTTTCGTCAATACAGACCGGATTTTCAAAGAAGCCAGCACCGCCAAAGCGGCCCAAGCCAAACTGGAGCAGGAATTCGCTAAGCGCGAAAAAGATCTACAGGATTTGGGTGCTTCACTGAAAAGCAGTGCAGACAAGCTGGAGCGTGAGTCACCTACCTTGTCTGAAAGTCAACGCACCACACGGCAAAAGCAGCTTGTGGACTCTGACCGCGACTTCCAGCGCAAGCGCCGGGAGTTTCAGGAAGACTTGAACGCACGCAAGAATGAAGAATTGCAGCAAGTGCTTGAGCGGGCGAATCGTGTCGTCAAATCCGTTGCGGAGGCCGAAAAATACGACCTCGTTCTTCAAGAAGCGGTGTACGTCAATCCAAAACATGACATCACCGACAAAGTGATCCGGGCGCTCAATTCGGGCGCGGCCCGCTAACTTTTTCGAGGGTGGCCTGAAGCCTTGCGGAATGTGTCGTTGCGCCTAAGCACCCTCATCGACGCATTGGGCGGCACCCTTCACGGCAATCCAGAAACGCAAATTGACGGCATCGCGCCTTTGGTCTCGGCGACATCTGCCGATCTGAGCTTTTTGAGCCATCCGCGCTACCAGGCTGACTTGGCAAATTCAAAGGCGGCGTGTGTCATCGTTGACCGGCCAATGCAGGCGGTTGCTCAGGCGCGTGGCGCCTGCATCGTGATTGACCAGCCTTACCTTTACTTTGCCCGGGCAACCCAGCTTTGGAAGCGCCACTTGGCGTCCACGCAGGAACTGGGTCAAGCCAATATTCACCCCTCGGCCGTGGTCGATGCCACGGCGCAGCTGCACTCTTCCGCCCAGATTGGCCCCCTGTGTGTGATTGAACGCGGTGCACGCATCGGAGCAAACACCGTACTCAAATCCCGGGTGACGGTGGGCGAGAACTGCATAGTTGGCGAACGTTGTTTACTTCATGCCGGCGTGGTGATTGGCGCGGACGGTTTTGGTTTCGCGCCAAACAGTGGCGCGTGGGAGAAGATAGAACAACTGGGGGCGGTGCAGATCGGCGATGACGTTGAAATCGGCGCAAATACCTGTGTTGACCGGGGCGCGTTGTCAAACACGGTGATCGAAGACGGCGTCAAGTTGGACAACCTCATCCAGATCGGGCACAACGTCCACATCGGCAAACACACGGCCATGGCCGGTTGCGTTGGGGTAGCGGGCAGTGCCATTATTGGCGCGCGCTGTACGGTGGGCGGCGGCGCGGTGATCCTGGGCCACCTCAAGATTGGCGACAATGTGCACATCTCCGCTGCGTCAGTGGTCACCCGGTCGATCTCCAAGCCCGGCCACTACACCGGTGTGTTCCCGATTGATGAGAACGGCATCTGGGAGAAAAACGCCGCGACGTTGAAGCAACTGCACAGCATCCGCGACCGCCTTCGGGCCATTGAGAAGAAACTGTAAGACGAGTAAGTCGAGAAAAAGGCCCATGGACATTCACGAAATTCTCAAAAAATTGCCCCATCGCTACCCGTTTTTGCTGGTGGATAGGGTGCTTGAGCTTGAAAAAGGCGTCCGAATCAAAGCGCTCAAAAACGTCACCATCAACGAGCCGTTTTTCGTGGGCCACTTTCCGCACCGCCCGGTAATGCCAGGTGTATTGATGCTTGAGGCGATGGCTCAGGCAGCCGCTTTGCTGGCGTTTGACACCCTGGGTGTGGTTCCAGACGACAAGACGGTTTATTACTTCGCTGGCATTGACGGCGCCCGCTTCAAGCGGCCCGTGGAGCCGGGTGACCAGCTCATCATGGACGTGAGCCTGGACCGCATGAAATCCGGCATTTTTAAGTTCAAAGGCACGGCGAGGGTAGACGGCAACGTGGCTTGTGAAGCTGAGCTGATGTGCACCATGCGCACGATCGCCTGAGTCCTACTGCGGGTGACATATTGAGCCACATCCACGCCACCGCCATCGTTGACAGCAAGGCCGAACTTGACCCGTCAGTAGAAATTGGGCCCTATACGGTGATTGGCCCGCATGTCAAAGTGGCGGCAGGCACCACCATCGGCCCGCATTGCGTCATCGAAGGGCACACCACCATTGGGCGCGACAACCGCATCTTCCAGTTCAACTCGCTTGGCGCGATACCGCAAGACAAAAAATACGCTGACGAGCCCTGCGAGTTGGTGATTGGCGATCGCAACACCATCCGCGAGTTTTGCACCTTCAATATCGGCTCGCCAGGCGACGTCGGTGTGACTCGCATCGGTGACGACAACTGGATCATGGCTTATGTGCACCTGGCGCACGACTGCCAGGTCGGCAACAACACGATTTTCGCCAACAACTCACAGTTGGCTGGGCACGTCCATGTGGACGATTGGGCCATTCTGGGCGGATTTACGGTCGTGCACCAATTCGTGCGCATTGGCGCGCACTGTATGACAGCCATGTGTTCTTTGCTGTTCGCGGATTTGCCGCCTTTTGTGATGTGCCAGGGGCAACCGGCGGCGGCGCGCGCGATGAACCTTGAGGGTTTGCGCAGGCGCGGTTTTTCATCGGAGCGCATCAATGCCGTCAAGGCCATGCACCGCGCGCTCTACCGCGACGGCCTCACGCTAGACGAGTCTCGCCTGGCCATCGGCAAACTCGATACGGGCGAAGCCGGTGTGGCAGACGACGTGAAGATGATGCTCGAATTTCTCTCGGCCATCTCGCCCCAACGCGGTCTTGTCCGCTGATCCGCCCGAAGGCGGGCGCAGTTCCACTGGCGGCAACAGCGTGGGCCTCAATGTGGCGATGGTGGCGGGCGAAACCTCAGGCGACATGTTGGCGTCTTCCCTCATGGCCGCCATTGGGCAGCGATGGCCACAGGCAAAACTGGCCGGCATCGGCGGCCCGCAAATGGTTGCGCGAGGCTTTGACGCCTGGTGGCCGAGTGAAAAACTGGCCGTTCGCGGTTACGTCGAAGTGCTGCGCCACTACCGCGAAATTGTTGCCATCCGCGCAGCGCTCAAAGCCCGCCTGCTGGCGCAGGATCCGACACAAAGGCCGGATCTGTTCATTGGCGTCGATGCGCCGGATTTCAACCTCGACCTTGAGCGTGACCTCAAAACCAACTGCGTCAAAACCATTCATTTCATCTGCCCGTCAATCTGGGCCTGGCGGCCAGAGCGCATCGAGAAGATCCGCCAAAGCGTGAACCACGTGTTGTGCATTTTCCCGTTTGAGGTGGAATTGCTTGCGCAACACGGCATTGACGCCACCTACGTCGGGCATCCATTGGCGGGGCTGATACCCACTGAGCCAGACCGCGCGGCGGCGCGGGCGGCGCTTGGATTGGCGGCGTCAGATACGGTGGTCGCCATTCTTCCAGGCAGCCGCCGCTCCGAGATCAAATACTTGGCGTCAAGGTTCTTTGAGGCTGCGGGTCTCGTAAAACGAGCGCAACCAGCTACCAAATTCATAGTTCCTGCAATTCCTGCATTGCGAGGTTTCATCACCGACGCGGCGCAAAAGGCGGGCGTTTTGCCGCATGTGCAAATTCTTGAGGGCCAATCCCACACGGCATTGGCCGCTTGCGATGTCACGCTGATCGCCAGCGGCACCGCCACCCTCGAAGCCGCGCTGTTCAAACGCCCGATGGTGATCGCCTACAACATGAATTGGCTGTCCTGGCAAATCATGCGGCGAAAAAAACTCCAGCCGTGGGTTGGGTTGCCCAACATTTTGTGTCGCGACTTTGTCGTGCCAGAATTTTTGCAGGACGCAGCAACACCGCTGGCGCTGGCCGAGGCTGTTCTCGGTTGGTTGAACCAGCCCGCCAAGGTGGCTGCGCTGCAAGAGAAGTTTTCCAGCCTGCATGCGCTGCTGAAACGCGACACTACTCAACTTGCCACCGATGCGATTCAAAAAGTTCTCCAAGGCTGAACAAGCCACCTTGATCTGGGATACGCCGGGCTTGATCGCCGGTGTGGACGAGGCCGGGCGCGGGCCTTTGGCAGGCCCGGTGGTGGCGGCAGCGGTGATCCTGGACGACCACAACCCGATCAAGGGGCTGGCCGACTCCAAAACACTGACGCAACTGCGGCGCGAAAAGCTGTTCGACGAAATTCGCGCCAAAGCGCTGTGTTTTGCCATTGCCGAGGCCAGCATTGAAGAGATTGACACATTGAACATTATGCAGGCCACATTGCTCGCGATGCAGCGCGCGGTTGCAGGGCTGCGCCTTAAACCCGCAAAGGTGCTGGTGGACGGCAACCGCCTGCCAGTGCTGGAGATGTTGGCCGAAGCCATCGTGAAAGGCGACAGCAAGGTGCAGGCGATTTCGGCGGCATCCATCCTGGCAAAAGTCCATCGCGACCTCGGCTGTGCCGAGTTGGACGCCAAGTACCCAAACTACGGCTTTGCCACCCACAAAGGTTACGGCACGCAGGCGCACATGCAAGCGCTGCAAACCTTTGGGCCTTGCCCGGCGCACCGGAAGACCTTTCGGCCCGTGAGCGACATGTTGCTTGCGCCTGCTGGTGGAGCTGGCCGTGGTTGACGCGGCGAACAGCCCGCCGTCGGTGACCTCAATCACCTCGCGCGACAACCCCTTGCTCAAAGACCTGCGCCGCCTTGCGCAGGAGAACACGGCTTACAAGAAACAATCCCGATTCTGGGTGGAGGGCGAGCATTTGTGCCGCGCTGCGTTGGCGCGTGGGCTAAAACCGGCTTTGGCTGTGTTCGCAGAGTCAAATTGGCCGCCAAGTCACGGGAATATTGCGCAAGCAGCTATAAAAAATATAGTCACTTCAGACCGGCTTTTCAAAGAATTGAGTGGCCTGGAGTCACCCGGCAACGTCGGTTTTGTGCTGGATTTGCCGACCTCGCCACCGATTCGCTCCGACGTGTTGACTGTGATCCTCGACCGCGTTCAAGACGCCGGCAATGTTGGCTCCATCTTGCGCAGCGCCGCCGCGTTTGGGTTCCGCCAAGTGCTGGCCCTTGCCGGCACGGCGGCGCTGTGGTCGCCCAAGGTGCTGCGTGCCGGCATGGGCGCGCACTTCGGGCTGACCCTGCACGAGGGCCTTGACCCCGCGGATCTGAGCGCCTTGAAGCTGCCGTTGATCGCCACCAGTTCACACACCGGCAATTTGATCCATGAGCAAATTTTTCCAGAGCCTTGCGCCTGGGTGCTGGGCCACGAAGGGCAGGGCGTGAGCGCCGAATTGATGGCGCGCGCGGCGCTCACCGTGCGCATCGCGCAGCCGGGCGGCGAAGAATCATTGAACGTCGCCGCAGCTGCCGCAATTTGCCTGCACGCGAGCATGACCCGCGCCACTTAAACCGAGCGCAACCGCAATTTCTCGCAGGGCCGCCCCAAGAGAAATTAGCCCCCTCGGGGGGCAGGGAGCTACACGCAGTGAGCGACCGTGGGGGCCGCATATAATCAGAGGCTTTTCAATCCACACGCGCCCCAAGCGTCGTCCAAGCCAAACCACTCACAAAGCAGCATTCGAGCCGTCTCCTGATCGTGTCGTCAGTTGAAGCTTGCCAACGCTCGGGGCTCCCGCATTCATTTCGGAGAACCCAGTGCTTTTGTCTCTCAAGGCCACCGCGCCCAAAGCCATTCTGGCGCTCGCAGACGGCACGCTCTACCAGGGCATTTCCATCGGAGCCGCTGGCGCCACCCTCGGCGAAGTGGTTTTCAACACGTCCATGACGGGTTACCAGGAAATCCTCACAGACCCCAGCTACTGCCAGCAAATCGTCACCCTCACGTACCCGCACATCGGCAACTACGGCGTCAATGCACAAGACGTTGAATCGCGCCAGGTGTTTGCAGCTGGCTTGATCATTCGCGACCTGGCGCAGGTGGCCTCCAATTTCCGCGCGTCGATGAGCTTGGGCGACTACCTCAAACAACAAGGCACCGTGGCGATCGCCAATATCGACACCCGCCAGTTGACGCGCCATCTGCGCACCAAAGGCGCGCAAAACGGCTGCATCTTGGCCCTGGCCGCAGGTGTTGCAGTCGGCCAGGAGAGCATCGACAAAGCCATCGCTGCCGCCCGCTCGGCGCCCAGCATGGCCGGCCTGGACTTGGCCAAAGTGGTGAGCACGCCCGCAGCCTACCCATGGACGCAAACCGAGTGGCAATTGAAGCAAGCGGCGCAGGCCGGCAAACCCGGATTCGGCGAACTCGGCCAAGCGCGTTTTCATGTCGTCGCCTACGATTTCGGCGTCAAGTACAACATCTTGCGCATGTTGGCCGAGCGCGGCTGCAAAGTGACGGTCGTTCCCGCCCAGACCACCGCAAAAGAAGTGCTTGCGTTGAAACCCAACGGCATCTTCCTCTCCAACGGCCCGGGCGACCCTGAGCCTTGCGACTACGCCATAACCGCTGCCCGTGAGTTGATAGAAACCGGCATCCCCACCTTCGGCATTTGCCTGGGCCACCAGATCATGGCGTTGGCCAGCGGGGCCAAAACCTTCAAGATGAAGTTTGGCCACCACGGTGCGAACCATCCGGTCAAAGACCTCGACTCAGGCCGCGTCAGCATCACTAGCCAAAACCACGGCTTTGCAGTTGATGAAAAGTCATTGCCAGCCAAGCTGCGCGCCACCCACATCAGCTTGTTTGACGGCACGTTGCAGGGCTTGGCACGCACCGACAAACCCGCGTTTTGCTTCCAAGGGCATCCGGAAGCTTCGCCCGGCCCGCATGACATCGCCTACCTCTTTGACCGCTTCATCAAGTTGATGGAGAAGGGGAATGGCTGAAATAAAAAAGAAAGTTGTTCTGCAAGGAACGACAGAGCTGGTGTCTGGCCTCGAATCCAGGATTTATTCGATTCGCGGTTCCAGGGTGATGCTCTCGCACGATCTCGCGGAGCTCTACGGAATCGAAACCAGAGTGTTGATGCAAGCAGTGCGTCGCAACCTAGATCGCTTCCCAGCTGATTTCCAGTTTCTACTTGCAAATCAAGAGCTTGCGATCTTGATATCACAATCTGTGACTTCAAGTTGGGGTGGAACGCGCAAAGCACCCATGGCCTTCACCGAGCAAGGCGTGGCCATGCTGTCCACCGTGCTCAAAAGCCCAGCGGCAGTCGCCGTCAACATCGAAATCATGCGCACCTTTGTCAAACTGCGCGGCATGCTCTCTGAGCACGCGGACCTCAAGCGCAAACTCAATGCGCTGGAGAAAAAATACGACGACAACTTCAAAATGGTGTTCGATGCGATCCATGAGTTGATGGACAAACCCGCTCCCAGCCCCTATGGCAAAAGGCGCATCGGTTTCACCAAAGAAAAATAGGAACAGCGACTCTCCCATGCCAAAACGCACAGACATCCAATCCATCCTCATCATCGGCGCCGGCCCGATCATCATCGGCCAGGCCTGCGAGTTCGACTACTCGGGCGTGCAGGCCTGCAAGGCGCTGCGCGAGGAGGGCTACAAGGTCATCTTGATCAACAGCAACCCGGCCACCATCATGACCGACCCGGCGACGGCAGATGTGACCTACATTGAGCCGATCACCTGGCAAACGGTGGAGAAGATCGTTGCCAAAGAGCGGCCTGACGCGATTTTGCCGACCATGGGCGGGCAAACGGCGCTCAATTGCGCATTGGATTTGTGGCACAACGGCGTACTTGCCAAATACCTGGGTGCCGCCACGGGCAAACCGGTGGAACAGATCGGCGCCACACCGGAAGCGATTGACAAGGCCGAAGACCGCCTCAAGTTCAAAGACGCGATGACCAAAATCGGCCTGGGCTCTGCGCGTTCGGGCATTGCCCACACGATGGCCGAAGCCTGGGTGGCCCAAAAAGCCCTGGGTTTCCCCACCGTGATCCGCCCCAGTTTCACGCTGGGCGGCACCGGCGGCGGCATCGCCTACAACGCCGAAGAGTTCGAGACCATTTGCAAGCGCGGCCTGGAAGCCTCGCCTACCAAAGAGTTGTTGATTGAAGAATCACTGCTCGGATGGAAAGAATACGAGATGGAAGTCGTGCGCGACAAGATGGATAACTGCATCATCGTCTGCTCCATCGAGAACCTCGACCCCATGGGTGTGCACACGGGCGACTCGATCACCGTGGCCCCGGCGCAGACCCTGACCGACCGCGAATACCAGATCCTGCGCAACGCATCGTTGGCCGTGCTGCGCGAAATCGGTGTGGATACCGGCGGCAGCAACGTGCAGTTCGCCATCAACCCCGACGATGGCCGCATGGTCGTGATCGAGATGAACCCGCGCGTGTCGCGCTCCTCTGCGCTCGCCTCCAAAGCCACAGGTTTTCCAATTGCCAAAGTTGCCGCCAAACTCGCTTGTGGATACACGCTCGACGAACTCAAAAACGAAATTACCGGCGGCGCCACACCCGCAAGTTTTGAGCCCAGTATTGACTACGTGGTCACCAAGATCCCACGTTTTGCTTTCGAAAAATTCCCTACAGCCGATTCCCGATTGACGACGCAGATGAAATCGGTGGGCGAAGTCATGGCCATGGGCCGCACCTTCCAGGAGTCCTTCCAGAAAGCTCTGCGCGGCCTGGAAGTCGGCGTGGACGGCATGAACGAGAAGACCCAAGACCGCGAAGTGCTGGAGCGCGAACTTGGCCACCCCGGCCCTGAGCGCATCTGGTACGTGGGCGATGCTTTCGCCCAAGGCATGAGTGTGGAGGAGGTGTTTGCCCTCACCAAAATCGACCGCTGGTTTTTGGTGCAGATCGAGCAAATTGTGCAGATCGAGCTGGAGCTTGAAACCCAATCGCTCGACGATATCGATGCTGCGACGATGCGCGCGCTCAAGCAAAAAGGCTTTTCAGACCGCCGCCTGGCGCGCCAGCTCAAAACTACCGACACGGCCATCAGAGACAAACGCCGCGCGCTGAAGGTGCGGCCTGTCTATAAACGCGTGGACACCTGCGCGGCCGAGTTCGCCACCAACACCGCCTACCTGTACTCGACTTACGAAGCCGAGGGCAGTGAGTGTGAAGCCGAGCCCACGACCAACAAAAAGATCATGGTGCTGGGCGGCGGCCCGAACCGCATTGGCCAGGGCATCGAGTTCGACTACTGCTGCGTGCATGCCGCGCTGGCCATGCGCGAAGACGGCTACGAGACCATCATGGTCAATTGCAACCCGGAGACGGTGTCCACCGATTACGACACGTCAGACCGCCTGTATTTCGAGCCGCTCACACTCGAAGATGTGCTTGAAATCGTTGACAAAGAAAAACCGCTGGGCGTGATCGTGCAATACGGCGGCCAGACGCCTTTGAAACTCGCCCTCGCCCTCGCAGCCAATGGCGTTCCCATCATTGGCACCTCGCCCGACATGATCGACGCCGCCGAAGACCGCGAGCGTTTCCAAAAATTGCTGCATGGCCTGAACCTGCGCCAGCCACCCAATGCCACGGCGCGCGCGGAACCCGAAGCGCTGGAGAAAGCCGCCGCGCTGGGTTACCCGCTGGTGGTGCGCCCGAGCTACGTGCTAGGTGGCCGCGCGATGGAGATCGTGCACGAGCAGCGGGATTTGGAACGTTACATGCGCGAAGCGGTCAAGGTGAGCAACGATTCCCCGGTGTTGCTGGATCGCTTTTTAAACGACGCCATCGAGTGCGATGTCGATTGCATCCGCGACAACACCGGCGCCAGCTTCATCGGCGGTGTGATGGAGCACATCGAACAAGCGGGCGTACACAGCGGCGATTCGGCCTGCTCCTTGCCGCCCTACAGTTTGAGCGCGGCGACGGTGGAGGAGATCAAGCGCCAAACCCGTGCCATGGCCGAGGCGCTGAACGTGGTCGGCTTGATGAACGTGCAGTTCGCCATTCAACATACGGATGGCCAAGACGTGATCTTCGTGCTCGAAGTCAATCCGCGTGCCAGCCGCACCGTGCCTTTCGTCAGCAAAGCCACGGGCATTCAACTGGCCAAAGTGGCGGCGCGTTGCATGGCCGGGCAATCACTGGCCTCACAAGGCGTCACAACCGAGGTCAACCCGCCGTATTTCAGCGTGAAAGAGGCCGTGTTCCCGTTCGTGAAGTTCCCCGGTGTTGACACCATCCTCGGCCCCGAGATGAAATCCACCGGTGAGGTGATGGGTGTCGGTTACACCTTCGGCCAAGCGTTTGTGAAGTCACAAATCGGCGCGGGCACCAAGCTGCCGCGCTCGGGCAAGGCGTTTGTGTCGGTCAAGCAAAGCGACAAGCCGCGCGCCGTAGCGGTGGCGCGCGAGCTGGCGGCGCAGAGTTTTGATCTTGTGGCCACACGCGGCACCGCAGCGGCGATTCAAGCCGCGGGCATCCCCTGCGCCATCGTTAACAAGTTCACCGAAGGCCGCCCCAACATCGTGGACATGATCAAAAACGACGAAATCGCCCTGGTCATCAACACGGTGGAGCAACGCCGCAACGCCATCAGCGATTCGCGTCACATCCGCACCTCGGCTTTGCTGGCGCGAGTAACGACCATCACCACCATCGCGGGGGCCGAGGCGGCGGCGGAAGGCTTGAAATACATCGATCGGTTAGGCGTGATCTCGGTGCAGGAGATGCATGCGCGGTTGAGCGCTACTGCGCAGGCGTGATCCGTCGTTGCGGGGCCCGTCCATCAATCCCAAGCACCTAAGTTCAGCACCTGAAGTGCGCTCCAGTTGATGGCCACCCGCGCCTAGGCTGACGCCTGCTCGCTACGCGCTAAAATCGTCGAGCTGCCACGCGAGTCCGTGGCTTTTCTTTTTTGCGGACGCTTTTTCCAGAGACCACCCACCATGGCCACCATTCCCATTACCAAACGCGGCTCAGAATTGCTCAAGGCCGAGCTGCAAAACCTGAAAGCGGTCGAGCGGCCCGCCATCATCCGCGCCATTGCCGAAGCGCGCGCGCAGGGCGACATCAGCGAAAACGCCGAATACGAAACCGCCAAAGACCGCCAGGGGTTCATCGAAGGGCGCATCGCCGAGGTCGAGGGCAAGTTGTCGGCCTGCATGGTCATTGACCCGTCCACACTGGACGCTGGCGGCAAAGTCGTTTTCGGCAGCACGGTTGAGCTCGAAGACGAAGACAGCGGCAGACAAGTGACTTACCAGATCGTCGGTGAAGACGAGGCCGACTTGAAGCTTGGCCTGGTCAACATTTCGTCCCCCATCGCGCGGGCGTTGATCGGCAAAAACGAGGGTGATTCTGCCGAAGTTCAAGCCCCAGGTGGCGTCAAAAGTTACGAAATTGTTTCTGTTAAGTATCTGTAAAAACAAAAACCATAGTTAAGTCACGGAAAAATTGGATTTATTGCTATAATAACAGATGGTAAAATCGATAAAAAATGGTCGAATTTACTGTTGAGATCGCTTTTTAACGCTAATTTGTTTACGTTTTGCGCGTTTGATTTCACCACCTTGCGTCAACCGCTGGTTGCCCAAAACGCGCAAGGTTTTCACCTCGGGCCGCTGGCCGCCACGGGTGCTGTATTTCAAAACTTTCACATCGCGCGGGCCCGGCATGCGGTCTTCATCAACCGCTTTATCCTTGGCCACCTTAGGGCGCCACAAGACCAACAGTTTGCCGATGTGTTGAATCGGCGCGGCGCCCAGCTCGTCGCACAGCGTCATGAACATTGCCTCGCGGGCGTCGCGTTCGCCAGCGAGCACACGCACCTTGATGAGGCCATGGGCCTTGAGGGCGAAGTCGGCTTCTTTCTTGACGGCGTCGGTCAGGCCGTCGTTGCCGATCATGACCACCGGGTCGAGGTGGTGCGCTTGGGCGCGGTGCGGTTTGCGTTCTGCAGGGGTGAGTTGTATTTTGGCCATGGCGTCTATTATCGAAGCTAAACCCAAAACAGAATGAAATCAAGCAAAAGCAGCAAAGTCAACCGCGCCTGGATCAATGACCACGTCAACGACCCGTGGGTGAAACTGGCCACCAAAGAAGGTTACCGCGCCCGCGCCGCGTTCAAGCTCAAAGAGATTGACGAGACCTTTCACCTGGTCAAGCCGGGGCAGTTGGTGGTCGATCTAGGTTCTACGCCGGGCGCGTGGAGCCAGTATCTGCGCCGCCGCATGGGCAACGTCAATGGGCCCGAAGGGGCCGCCACAAAGCTCAGCGGCACCATCATCGCGCTGGACATCCTGCCCATGGAGCACATCGAAGGTGTGACGTTTTTCCAAGGTGACTTCCGTGAGTCTGAAGTGTTGGAAAAAGTGGTTGACGAAATGGCGGGCCGCAAGGCCGATTTGGTGGTCTCTGATTTGGCGCCCAATTTGTCCGGCATTGCCTCTGCCGACACGGCGCGCATTGAGCACCTGATCGAGTTGGCAATAGACTTCAGCCAAGCGCACCTCAAGCCGCAAGGCGCGTTGGTGGCCAAGGTGTTCCACGGCGCGGGGTATGACGACTTGGTGAAACTCTTCAAAGGCAGTTTTCAGCTGGTTAAACCGCACAAGCCCAAGGCTTCACGCGACAAGTCTTCAGAAACGTTTTTGGTGGGCGTCGGCCTCAAAGCCCGCACACCGTGAAAAACCCGTGAAATAGTGTGTTTTGCAGGCTGTGGAGGCTTGAAACGCCTAAAATGAGTCTCAATTGATCGTTGTCTCTTAATCATCATCTGTATAGCTGTCGCCTTTTTGCGCAAGCACTGGAGTCCCGTTTGAATAATCAGTGGTTTTCTAAAGTTGCCGTCTGGATGGTGATAGCCCTTGTGCTGTTCACCGTTTTTAAACAATTCGACAAGACTGGCGCGGCTGGCGCAAGTTATGTTGGTTATTCCGACTTCCTGGAGCAGGTGCGCAAGCGCGAGATCAAGAGCGCCGTCATCCAGGAAAGCCCCGGCGGCACAGAGATCGTCGCCGTTACCAATGACGATCGCAAAGTGCGCATCACCGCCACTTACCTAGACCGTGGTTTGGTTGGCGACTTGATTGCCAACGGCGTCAAATTCGATGTGAAAGCCCGTGAAGAAAGCTCGCTTTTGATGACCCTGCTGGTGAGCTGGGGCCCGATGTTGCTGTTGATCGGCGTGTGGGTCTACTTCATGCGCCAGATGCAGGGCGGCGGCAAGGGCGGGGCGTTCAGCTTCGGCAAGTCCAAAGCGCGCATGATGGATGAAAACACCAATCAGGTCACCTTTGCGGACGTGGCTGGCTGTGATGAAGCCAAGGAAGAGGTGAAGGAGGTCGTCGACTTTTTGAAAGACCCGGCCAAGTTCCAGAAACTCGGCGGGCGCATTCCGCGCGGCCAGCTGTTGGTCGGCCCTCCGGGCACCGGCAAAACCCTGCTGGCCAAAGGCATTGCCGGCGAAGCCAAGGTGCCGTTCTTCTCGATTTCGGGTTCAGACTTCGTTGAGATGTTTGTCGGTGTGGGCGCAGCCCGCGTGCGCGACATGTTTGACAATGCCAAGAAAAACGCGCCTTGCATCATCTTCATTGACGAGATCGACGCCGTGGGCCGCCAGCGTGGCGCGGGCCTGGGTGGCGGCAACGACGAGCGCGAGCAAACGCTGAACCAGATGCTGGTCGAGATGGACGGTTTTGAGACCAATGTTGGTGTGATCGTCGTGGCGGCCACCAACCGGCCTGACATCCTTGATTCCGCACTCTTGCGCCCCGGCCGGTTTGACCGCCAGGTGTATGTGACGCTGCCTGACATCCGCGGCCGCGAGCAGATTCTCAACGTGCACATGCGCAAAGTGCCCTTGGGCCAAGACGTGAACCCCAGCGTGATCGCCCGTGGCACGCCCGGCATGAGCGGCGCTGATTTGGCCAACTTGTGCAACGAAGCCGCCTTGATGGCCGC
>JANOYE010000150.1:0-1808 GCA_031428695.1 Rhodoferax sp.
GCGATAAAGTGCTTTCATGACGACCGCCGAATTCACCGCCCCAGAATTCACCGCCCTTTTGCTCCTGTGCACCGCCGCCAGCTTCACGCCGGGCCCCAACACCACGCTTTCGACCGCGCTGGCGGCCAATTTCGGCTTCAAACGCGCGTTGCGTTTTGTCTTCGCCGTGCCGCTGGGCTGGGGCATTCTGTTCACGCTGTGCGTGTTTGGCGCAGGCGCAGCGGTGGTGGCGGTGCCGGGCCTGCGCATCGGCATCCAGGGCATCGGCATCGCTTACCTGCTGTGGCTGGCGTTCAAACTCAGCCAATCCGGCCAGTTGAGCGAGGCCGACGCGGCGCAGTTCAACGTGTCCTTCTGGCAAGGCGTGGCCTTGCAATTCCTGAACATCAAGGCCTGGTTGCTCGCCCTCACTGTGGCAGCTGGCTGGCTCGCCGGGCGGGCGGATTTGATGGCACGGTTTGCCGTCATCCTGCCGCTGATGTTGGCCTTTGGCCTGGCCAGCAATTTGAGTTACGCGGCCCTGGGTTCGCTGTTGCGCCAGTGGTTGGCGCAGGGCGCGCGCCTGTTGTGGTTCAACCGGGCGATGGCGGCGATTTTGGTGGCCACCGCAGTTTGGATGACTCGCCTGTGAGCGCCACCCCAGTCAACGCGCCTGTCAGCGCACACGCCGCCAACGCACAGATCACGCGCGGTTTGTGGCTGGGCTTCGTTGGCGTGGTGATCTTCGCCGCCACTTTGCCCATGACGAAAATCGCCGTAGGCAGCATCGCCGCGCCGCAACTCTCGCCGTGGTTCATCAGTTTTGGCCGGGCTGCTGCTGCGGGTGTTTTCTCTGCCATCTACCTGCTGGTGCAGCGCAGCCAGGGTGAACTGATCGTGCCCGCAGGCCGCCAATGGGCGCTGCTTTTCATGACCGCCTGCGGCGTGGTGGTGGGTTTCCCGCTCTTCCTGTCGCTGGCGCTGCAATACGTGCCCAGCACCCACGGCGCGGTGGTCACCGGGCTGCTGCCACTGGCCACCGCCGTGCTCGCCGCCTTGTGGTTTCGCCAGCGGCCCAGCGTCGGCTTCTGGCTGGCGGCTGTTGCTGGCACCCTGCTGGTGTTGGCCTTCATGGGCTTTCGCTCGGCAGACAGCGCCGGGCACTTCAGCCTGCACCTGGCCGATGTGTTTTTGTTGATCGCCATGGCCGCCGGCGCCTTTGGCTACATTGGCGGCGCGCAGCTCACCCCCGCCCTTGGCGCGGAGCGGGTGATCTGCTGGGTGCTGGTGATGTCCTTGCCGCTCACCCTGCCCATGACCTGGCTCAACCTGCCCGCCAACCCCGCACACATCCACCTGGCAAGCTGGGGCGCATTTGCGTATGTGGCAGTTTTTTCCATGTGGGTCGGCTTCTTCGCCTGGTACCGCGGCCTGGCGCTTGGCGGCGCGGTGCGCGTGAGCCAGGTGCAATTGGTGCAACCCTTCATCAGCCTGCTGTTTGCCGTGCCGCTGTTGGGCGAGAAGCTCGACATGCTGACGCTGGGGTTTGCCGTGGCGGTGATTGCCACTGTTTTTATCGGCAAAAAGATGCCTGTGCATTGATGGAGAAACTTATGAAACGTGATTCCCTGAACACCGCCCAAGCCAACCCCTGGCAACTGGCCGCGCGCGCCGAGCGCATGAACCCGTCGGTGATCCGCGAGATTTTGAAGGTGACGGAAAAGCCCGGCATCATCAGCTTCGCAGGCGGGTTGCCCTCGCCCAAAACCTTCCCGGTGCAGGCTTTTGCCGAGGCCTGCGCCAAGGTGCTTCGCGATGACGGCCCTGCG
>JANOYE010000151.1:0-10637 GCA_031428695.1 Rhodoferax sp.
TGAAGTCAAGGCCGCGAATGGCCAGGTTCATGGCCGCCAGGCGCCAGGTGGTGGGGTTGGCTTCTTGGCCATAAATGGACACGTCGCCCAGCTTGCCGCCGTGCGCTTCAATAAAGCGTTCACTCTGCACAAACATGCCGCCGCTGCCGCAACACGGGTCATACACCCTGCCGCTGTGCGGGCTGAGCACGGCGACCAGGGTTTTGACGATGCTGGCGGGCGTGTAAAACTGCCCGCCGCGTTTGCCTTCGGCGCTGGCGAACATGCCCAAAAAGTATTCGTAAACCTGGCCAAGGATGTCGCGGGCCACCGACGGGTTGCTGCCAAAACCGATGGTGGAGACCAGGTCCACCAGCTCGCCCAGCTTGCCGTCAGGCAACTGCGCGCGGGCGTACCGCTTGTCCAGAATGCCTCTGAGCCTGGGGTTTTCCTTCTCGATCAGCGTCAGGGCTTCGTCGATGTGTTTGCCGATGGTGGGTTGTTTGGCCGCAGCGCGAAGGGGCTCCCAACGAGCGGCTTCGGGCACCCAGAAAACACTGTCAGCATCGTAGAAGTCGCGGTCTTCGAGCCGTTTGACGATAACGTCTGGAGCGGCATCCGAGACGTACTCTTCGTCTTGGGGGTCGGTCAGGCGCCTGGCCAGTGCGGCGTGGTGAGCCGCAAAGGTGTCAGAGATGTATTTGACGAAGATCAGGCCCAGCACCAGGTGCTTGTATTCGGCGGCGTCCATGTTGGCGCGCAGCTTGTCGGCGGTGGCCCAGAGTGTTTTTTTAATGTCTTCAATCATTTAATAGAGTTTAATTGACTATCAAGTCACGAATTGTTTAGAAGTATTGCTATATATTTAGATGTAAATTATTAAATTTATTAATCATATATAAATTCAAAATAAACTTTAAACGATTTTTATACTGCCTGATTCAAACGCACAGCCAAGCTCTGCGTAGCCCGGCCGATCAGCCCAATCTCGTCAAACAACTGCGACTCCGCCAAGCCGCCGCCTTGCGGCCCCAAATGCGTTTTGGCATCCACGCAGATCCACTCGCCGACCGGGCGGCGCAGCAGGTTGATGGTGAGGTCGGAGTTCACAAAAATGTCGCCCCGGCGGTAGTCGAGCACGGCGCTGATGCCGTTGCTGGAATCTGCCGCCACGGCCACACGCTGGTAGGGGCTGGTAGTTTCACCCGCCACCAAGGGGTGTTTCAGGCGAAACCACGCGGCGCAGGGGCCTTGGAAGTTCTTGCCGCGCGCCTCGCGAATCTCGACCAGTTCGGCGTAACCGGGTTGGCCATCTGCAAAGGGGAACTGCGCGGGCGCAGAGGCTTCTGGCGACTGAACTGCACTGGGCAGGGGGTGGCCTGGCAAACCAGCCGGCAAATTCAGCTGCCCTTCACGCTGCGCCAACGCGGTGAACCGCGCCACCTCTTTGCCCTGCGCGAACAACTGCGCTGAAAAATGTCCGGCGCTTTTGCCGACGTAATCCGCCACCACCGCCACACTCAACGCGTCGATGGGAACGGGTCGCCACAAATTTGCGGTCAGCCTGGCGATATGGGTCAAACCTCGTTCGCGCGCTGCGTTTTCTATAGCTCTGCTGACCAGCGCAATGGGCGGCCCGGCGTGCTGGTGTGCCGGGTTCCAGGGCCCACGGGTGAGCTGGGTGGACTGGAAGTTCTGCCCGTCAAGTAGCCAAAAAGCTGCCGCTGGGGGCTCGGCGTTTGTAGGGTTGGTTGGTTGGGTTGGATTCATTGCAGCAACAGTTTTACACAAAATCCGGAAGCGATGGCATCAGAAGAATTTCTCGAAACGGAACAGTGTGTGTTCAGTTTTGGATGGACGAGATCAGGCTCGAACTTTATATTTCGGCTCCCTGGGTACGCGTTCGCGGGTGCCGCCGCCCGGGTCTTCTGCGAGCGCCTGCGCAACTTGAAACGAAGAGCAACGAGATGAATCCAGACAAATCCCGCCGTGCCGCAGACCAAGTTCTGCAGCAAAACACGGCGCGACACGGCGGCTCGCCCGGTGTGGTGGCCATGGCGACCGACCGCACGGGCAACTTCTACGAAGGCGCGGCCGGAAATCGCCGAGTTGCAGGTGCTCACGGGCTTCGACGCCAAAGGCCAGCCGCAAACCCGGCCGCCGAAACGCGACATCACCATAAACGACTTGATGCTGCACACCAGCGGCCTGTGTTATGAATTTTTCAGCGCCGACGACCTGAAGTACCGCGCCGCCAAAGAAATCCCCACAGTCGTGTCATGCACCTTTGCGAACGCCATGTCGCGCGACGGCCTGGGCACGCTGGAGTCCGCCGGTTGGACAACGTCAATTCCGTCACTGTCGAACGACGGCGAGTTCTTCCCCGGCATCGACAAAGGCTGGGCCTACACCTTCATGGCCAACCGCGAAGACGCGCCTACGGGCCGCCCGGCAGGCTCGTTGGCCTGGGCAGGCCTGGCCAATTGTTTCTACTGGATCGGCCGTAAAAACGGCATCGGAGGCTATTGGGCGACGCAAATCCTGCCGTTTCAGGACACGGCCTCGTACCCCGGCTTTGTCGAATTTGAAACCGCTGTTTACCACCACCGAAAGTGACGCGGGCGGGCTGACTGCGGGCTGGGCGCTTATTCGATCAACGCCACAGATTTCACCTGCGCCCACACCGCCTGGCCTGACGCAAGTTCCAGGGCGTCCACTGCGCGCGAAGTCAAACGCGCCAGCAGGACGCTTGCGTCGCCACAGCGCAGGCGCGCCAAGGTTTGCGAGGGGTGCGCGTCTACCGAGAGAGAGTCGATCACGCAGGGCAGCAGGTTCTGGATGCTGGTGTTCTGCGGCTTTTCGGTGGCGATGCTGACATCACGCGCGAGCACCCGCACGCGCACGCGCCGCCCAAGCGGCAGGCCGGTGTCGCGCAGCCAAAGGCTGCCGCCGTCAAACGACACTCTGGCCAGTTGCCAGCGTTCGTCGCGCGCGTCCAGTGTGGCGCTCAACAAGGCGCTGGTGTCTTCACTGGCCAGGCCGGGCACGCCGGATTGGGTCAACACATCGGCCACCGGCCCGCAGGCCTGGACCTGCCCGCGCGCCAGCACCACCAGGGTGTCGGCCAGGCGCGCCACTTCATCGGGCGCGTGGGTCACGTAGAGCATCGGAATTTTCAGCTCGTCGCGCAGGCGCTCCAGCCAGGGCAACACGTCCTGGCGGCGCGCGTGGTCCAGCGAAGCCAGCGGCTCGTCCAGCAACAACAAACGCGGCTGTGTGGCCAGCGCCCGGGCAATCGCCACACGCTGACGCTCGCCGCCCGAGAGCTGGTGCGGCGCGCGGGCCAGCAGGCTGGCAATGCCCAGCAGCTCAATGGCTGCGTCCAGCGCGGCGCGTTGGGCCGCCTTGCCGGGCGCACTGCCCGTCATGCCGCCCTTGGCTTCGCCCGAGCGCTTGAGGCCAAAGTCCAGATTGCCGCGCACATCCAGATGCTCAAACAGGCTGGCCTCTTGAAACACGTAACCCAGGGGCCGCCGCCAGCTGGGCAGGAAGACGCCCGCGCTGTCGTCTTGCCAGATGTCGCCGGCGATGGACACCAGCGCCGGGGCTTCGGGTGCCGCCGCCGCCCGCTCCAGCCCCGCCACGGCCCGCAGCAAGCTGGTTTTGCCGGAGCCTGAAGCGCCAAACAGCGCAGTGATGCCCGCGCCCGGCAGCGTCAGATCAACGTCCAGAGAAAACTCGGCCCGTGGCAGCGCAAGCCGGATGTGGCTGGTGGTTGGGCTGCTGGGGAGGCTCATGGAATGACGCGGGCCGAATAACTTTGCGGGGAGCCGCTGTGGGCGGGCCGGTTCGCATTCCGGTTCAGCATCGACAACCCAAGCAAGACCAGGAACGAAAACACCAGCAGGCCGCCCGCCAGCCAGTGCGCCTGCGCGTATTCCATGGCTTCCACATGCCCGTAAATCTGCGTGGAGACCACACGCGTCTTGCCCGGGATGTTGCCGCCGATCATCAGCACCACACCAAATTCGCCGATGGTGTGGGCGAAGCTCAAAATCGCGGCGGTGACAAAGCCCGGCCGGGCCAGCGGCAGCGCCACGGAAAAAAATGCGTCCAGCGGGCTGGCGCGCAGCGTGGCGGCCACCTCCAGCGGCCGCGCGCCAATGGTTTCAAAGGCGCGCTGAATGGGCTGCACGGCAAAAGGCAGCGAATAGATCAGCGAGCCAATCAGCAGGCCGCCAAATGTGAAGGGCAAAGTGCCCAAACCCATCGCCTCGGTGGCGCGCCCAAGCGGGCCTTGAGGGCCCAAAGTCACCAGCAAATAAAAGCCCAGCACCGTTGGCGGCAGCACCAGGGGCAATGCCACCACCGCATTGACCGGCCCGCGCCACGCTGAATGTGAACGCGCCAGCCACCAGGCAATGGGCGTGGCCAGCACCAGCAGCAACACCGTGGTGAGGCTGGCCAGTTGCAGTGTCAACTGGATCGCCTTGACGGCATCGGCGTCAAACGCCGGGAAGGCGGGCAAAAAATTCATCAGTTGCTGGCGCGCCCGGCGCGGCAGGGGTTTTGGCTGGCGCACAGGTCGTAGCCGTGCGCGCGGATGATGTCCTGCGCTTTTTGGCTGCGCAAATAGGCCAGGAACGCCATGGCAGCCGGATTCGCCTTGCCCTTGGCCAGCAACACAGCGTCTTGCAGGATCGGCTGGTGCATGTTTTGCGGCACCACCCAGGCCGACCCTTGCGCGATGCGGCCATCCAGATAAACCTGAGACAACGCGACAAAACCCAGGGCGGCGTTTTCCGAGGCGACAAACTGGTAGGTCTGGGCAATGCTTTTTCCCCAGACCATTTTGGGCTGCAAGGGGTTCAACAGACCTAGGCGGTTCAGGGTCTCTATGGCGGCAGCGCCATACGGCGCCAATTTGGGTTCGGCCAAGGCAATGTGCGCAAATTTTCCGCTGCGCAAGACCTCACCCTGCGCGTCTACCAGAGTCGCCTGGCGGCTCCACAAGGCCAGACGGCCGATGGCGTAAGTGAAGCGCGACCCGGCGGGCGCGAGCCCTTCGCGTTCGAGGCGCTTCGGTGTCGCCTCATCGGCGGAAAGCAGAACTTCGAAGGGCGCGCCGTCGACTATTTGCGCGTAAAACCGGCCGGTGGAGGCGGATACCAGCTTCGCCGAATGCCCAGTATCTGCCGCGAAGGCCTGGGCAATTTTCTGCGCGGGCAAGGTGAAATTGGCGGCCACAGCCACGCTCACTTCGGCGGCCCCGCACGGGGCGCTAAAACTGGCACCAGCGGCGCAGAGCGCTGCAAACCCAAAGATAGGGAGAATCCGCATCGTCAAAGTTCGTTGTCTGATTTCGCTATTCATATTTTGAATAACGAAGTATACAGACGTCGCAACCACTGGTTTTGGCGGAAAATCTTTCAATGAAAACGCCGAAACTGCAGCTTGAGAATGCGCTGGGCCACCACTTTGCCGACAAACGCATCGACATCCTGCGGCGCATTGGCCAAGCCGGTTCGATATCCGAGGCCGCGCGTGGGGCCGGGGTGAGTTACAAGGCCGCCTGGCAGGCGATCGACACACTCTCCAACCTGGCGGGCGCGGCGCTGCTGGAGCGCGCTGTGGGCGGCGCGGGCGGCGGCGGCGCGCGCCTCACACCGGCGGGCGAGAGCCTCTTGGGCGCTGCGCAAAAAATGAGCCGCGCCCGTGAGGCGGTGCTGGAGGACATTGCCGCCAGCGCTGGCGCATTGGGCGAGCTGCCCAATCTTGCCGCTCTTGCCCTGCGCACCAGCATGCGCAACCAGCTGCCGTGTGTGGTCCACAAAGTCAAACCAGACGCCGGCGCGGTGCGGGTGGAAATGGCACTGGCCGACGGCACCCGCATCTGCTCGCGCATCACGAAGGAAAGCGCGCAACTGCTAAGCCTGAGACCAGGGTTGGCCGTGCTTGCGCTATGCAAGGCAACGGCTGTGGTCGTGGCTGCCAATCTCAAGGCCGCGCTTGGCCGCAATCTGCTGGCAGGACAAGTCAGGCGTGCGTCACGGTCTGCTCGCGGAGCCGAACTCGCGCTCACCCTGCCCTCAGGCTTGCAATTGGTCGGTTTCACCCCGCCTGGGGTCATCCTGAAAGTGGGTGCCAGTGCAATGGCGGCGCTTGACGAAGCGGCGGTGGTGGTGGCGCTGGCAGGTTGAGAAATTGGATTGCGGGGTTCGGATCAAGCGAACGCAACGCAATCTCCAGCTCCACACAGGGGATAGGTCAAAGCCTTTTTTCTATCCCCAGAACTTTGCCAGATGCGCATAAAGCGGAATGCCGATCAGGATGTTGAACGGAAAGGTCAAGCCCAACGACATCCCGAAGTAGAGTGAAGGATTGGCCTCTGGAATCGCATGGCGAATGACAGCTGGCACCGCGATGTAAGACGCGCTGGCCGCCAGCGTCATCAGAAGCATCAGGTTTCCTGGCACCAGGCCCAACGCAACTCCCAGCATAAGCGCGATGCCGGCATGCGCCAAGGGCCCGGCTATGGCATAAACCAACAGCCAAACGCTCTGGCCCTTCAACTTACCCATGTTGCGCGCGGCCAAGAGACCCATGTCCAACAAGAAGAAAGCCAGCATTCCCTTGAACAAATCCACAGAGAAGGGTTTCATCGCGGATTGCCCTGCCTCTCCCGTCAATACGCCAATCAACATGGCCCCAAGCAGCAGCAATTGCGCGCCGTCTGTGAGTGATTCATGCAGTATTCGCCCCAAAGGCGCGTGATTGGGCCCAATATTGCCCGGCCCGTTTGGCGAGACCATGTTTTTACGGGCCTGGTTGGCAAGGACTACAGCCAGCACGATGGCGGGCGACTCCATCAACGCCATGGCGGCAGCCATGTGCCCGCCGTGCGGGATGCCTTGGGTGTCGAGGTATTGCGTGGCTGTGATGAAGGTGACGGCGCTGACAGAGCCGTAGGTGGCGGCAATCGCTGCGGCGTCAAAGCCGTTGAGCACCCGCCGCAGCACCCAATAGCCCAGTATGGGCACCAGGAACGCCAAACCCAGGGCGGCTCCCAAACTGACAATCACCTCCTGTGTGAGGCCAGATTGCGACAGCGCAAAACCACCTTTGAGACCGAGCGCCATCAAGAGGTAAAGCGACAGGAACCGGGAGATTTGCGGTGGTATTTCCAGATTTGACCGCAGCGCCCCCGCCAAAATGCCAAAGACAAAAAACAGGATCGCCGGGTCGAAAAAGCTTTGCATCAGCGGGCCCTGGCGCTTCAATCAATCAAAGATTTCGTTCAACCATGACTTCTTTCGGTTCCTGCCATAGGGTTGCCGCTCCCGGAAGTCAGAGTCTTCAAAATCGGGTTGTGGACGACTTCTCGCCGCGGTTGCTGGGGCAGCATCGGCAACGGGCGCGTTTGCCGCCCGATCCAACAATTTGTCGAGCTCCCCTCGATCAAGCCAAACGCCTCGGCAAACGGGGCAGTAGTCAATTTCCACGCCTTGGCGGTCAGCCATCACCAAGGTCGTATCGGGGCAGCCAGGACACTTCATAGATTTCTTTCGCGGTATGGGTTAGTTGGGGGTCAGGTGGAGGCAGTGGCGAATTCAGTCTTCGGAGCCACCCAGCCCAAACAAACTGAGCAGGCTGGTGAATAAGTTGATTATGGAGACATACAGGCCAACGGTTGCCAAGACGTAGTTGGTCTCGCCACCATTGACGATGCGGCTGGTTTCAAACAGGATCAACCCTGCCGACAGCAATGCCACCATGGCCGACACCGCCAAACCCAAAGCGGGAATTTGCAGAAACACCGCAGCAACGCCCGCAATCAGCGCGATCACCATGCCGACAAACAAAAAACCACCCATGAAGCTGAAGTCGCGCCGGGTCGCCAGCACATAACCCGAGAGCGCCAAAAAGGTGGCTCCGGTTGCCGCCAAAGCCAGGGTGACAGTTTGCGCGCCGCCCGGCAATGCCAACGAATGCGCCAGCAGCGGGCCCAAGGTGTAACCCATGAAGCCCGTTAACGCGAAGACCGCCGGCAAGGCCCATGCACTGTTTTGCAGCTTGAATACCGTGAACAGAAGGCCGAAGTAGCCCACAAGTGTCAGGATCAAACCGGGCGCAGGAAGTTGCCATGCCAACGAGGCGACCGCAACGCCTGCGCTGAAGAGCAGGGTCAAAGCGAGCAGCGCATACGTATTGCGCAGCATCCGCGTGACTTGGCCTGGTTGAGCTGCACTTGGCAGTGGCGCAACGATCGGGTAGTGGCCGCCATTGGCGGCGGGCAGGGCTGTTTGGGTGTTGTTCATGGTGTGTTTTCCTTGTTCTTGGCATCTCGGAATTCAAAAACAGTTCGCATCGAAACTTCTCCACTGGGTTTAAGAAGACTTAACGATAGGGCTCTCAAGGCTTCTTAAAAAGCAGATAATTAGTGACTGTAATTCCCTAAAATACTGAGTATGAGCACTTCGTTCAATTACAAACATCTGTACTACTTTTGGGTAGTGGCCAAAGAGGGCGGCATCTCGCGGGCTGCCACCAAGCTCGACATGGCCGTGCAAACCGTGAGCGCGCAGGTGCGCGAGCTGGAAAAGTCCCTGGGTTACGCGTTGCTCAAGCCCGCTGGTCGTGGCCTGGTGCTTACGGAGGCAGGGCGAGCCGCCGTGCAACAAGCAGACCAAATCTTCCAGCTTGGCGAGAATCTTCCGGCGCGGGTGCGGGATGCCGCGGGTTTGCCCTCGGTGCGTTTGTCGGTTGGCATCTCTGACGGCGTGCCCAAACTCGTCGTACGTCGCCTGCTGCAGCCGGTGATCTCCGAGCCGAATTTGCGCCTGCTGTGCCACGAGGGAGAATTTGATGACCTGTTGGGGGATCTCGCCCTGCACCGCTTGGACATTGTGCTGTCAGACCGGCCAGCGCCGCCCAATCCCAACATCAAGCTTTACAGCCACGCCCTTGGGATGACCGAGATAGCCTGGTATGGACACGCCTCGTTGTCAAAAGTCGCCGTTGGAAACTTTCCGCAAAGCCTGGCTGACGTGCCCCTGCTGCTGCCCACACCCCACACGGCGGTTCGCAACCGGCTGGACCATTGGTTTGAGCGGCACGGCATCCGGCCGCGCATTGCGGGAGAGTTTGAGGACAGCGCGCTTCTCAAAACCTTCGGTGCCAGCGGCTTGGGTGTGTTTCCAGGCGCCCAGTGGGTGCATGACGATCTGGTGGCGCGTTATCAGGTGCAACGATTGGGCCCCTGCGAGGGCGTCACCGAACACTTTTTCGCGATTGGCACTGAAAAGAAAGTCCAGCACCCTCTGGTGCAACGCCTGCTGCAACCGGCCTTGCTCCCCGGCGCTTAGCCCTTGGGCGCTGGCTTTGCCGTGCGCACGCTCAGCAGCATGGTCAGGGCCAATACGCCAGCCACGACACCCAGTGAAACTCGGCCAGCAGCCAGCCGCCGACCAGGATCTGGCGCCTGCGTATATGGATCAGGCGAGGCGTTCGGGCAAGAAATAGCCCGGCTGAAAACAGCCGGGCTTGAGGGGTCCAGGTTTTCACCACAGGCAATTGCTCCGTGGCTAGGCGTGGCCAAAACCCCTATGCCGCCGTGAAGGTCAAATGCAAACCACTGGCCCGCAGTGCTGCAAACATTGTTTTGGCCGTAGGGTTGCCCTGCCCGGACAAGGGAAACGCCTTGTACAGGCTTTGCCGCGATAGATTGCCTTCGTCTGCCACCTTCGCCAGCCCACCCCGCGCATCAATGACGTGGCGAAGCGCCGTCGTGAAAACGGCGGGCTCCAGGTCTTGCGCGGCCTGTGTCAGGTATTGAGCCGCGAATGCGTCGTTTTGCAACTGCCCGGCCAGCCATTCTTGATGTGTCATTGGATGCCCCTTTGATTCCAGCTTTCCAGGCGCTTGCGCGCCGTTTTTGATAGATGCCTTTTGCCCCGACTTGTCACTGCCCGCCAGCAACAAAACGACACGTCCCGCTTGCCTGCCGTAATACACGCGCCAGCCCGGCCCGTGGTCAACCCGCAGTTCGCTCACACCGTCACCCAACACCTTGCTGTCGCCAAACAAGCCCAGCTCAAGCCGCACCAGTCGCGCCGCAATCGTGGCCCGCGTGCCAACGTCTGCCAGTGCATCCAACCACTGCCCAAAAAGATCAACACCGGCGCTGTCGGTGTAGTGAACCAATGTGTGTTTGATGGCCTCGGGTATCGCAGCTATTTTATCCTATAAGCGACAAATCAACTCAGGCCGCCTTGAACGCAATCACGTCAGCGCCCCGCGCCAGCTTGTCCAAGTAATCGGCCCATTGCTGCACCATGTCAAACCGTTGTTTCAGGTACTGCGTGCGGTTGTAGCTGCGTCCATTGGAATCCTTCACCGCGTGGGCCAGGTTCGCTTCAATGGCCAATGGGTCAAGGTTCAATTCATCGACCAGCATCGTGCGGGCACTGGCCCGGAAACCGTGCCAGGTTTGTTCTTTGCCAAAACCCAGCGCATACAAGGCGCTTCGCACACTGTTATTTGACAGGGGCCTGTCGTGGCTGCGTTCACCGGGGAACACATAAACCCCGTGCCCAGTCAGGGGCTGGATGTTGCGCAACAAGGCCACGGCCTGCACGGGTAGCGGTACGGTGTGGGCC
>JANOYE010000152.1:0-6530 GCA_031428695.1 Rhodoferax sp.
GATGCCCATGTGCTTGCAAACCTGCGGCGCCGAAGGCACGTCGACGCACTCCCCACTCACTGCGAACTTGAGGCCGTGGTAGGCACAGCGAATGCCGTTTTCTTCATTGCGGCCAAAGAACAGCGAGACGCCGCGGTGCGAACAAAACTCGTCGATCAGCCCTGGCTGGCCGGTCGAGTCGCGAAAGGCGATGAGTTTTTCGCCCATGATTTTCACGCGCACCTGCGGGCCATCGGGCTGGGCTATTTCTGCAGCGCCAAGAATGGGCACCCAATAACGGCGCATCAGCTCGCCCATGGGTGAGCCGGAGTTGGTTTGGGTTAAAAAATTGGCGGTAGCTTGATCCATGGGCATATTTTCCACCCGCCACCCGCGAAACTCGGCAAGTGCAGCGGCAACAGCTAACATTGGCCGCGAAATTCAGATTTTCTTGAGGAGCCGATCATGATCAGCGGCATGAACCACTTCACCGTCGTGGCCGAAGACCCCAAGGCGACGACCGACTATTACATCGGCCTCCTGGGCCTCAAAGACGGCTACCGGCCAGACCTCGGTTTTCCCGGCGCATGGCTGTATTCGGGCGATGCCGCGATATTGCACGTCATCTATGGCCGCCCCATGCCCAACCCGCGTACCGGCGTGTTGGACCACATGGCCTTCAGCGCGAAAGGGCTCAAGGAAGCCAAGGCCCGGTTCGATGCCAGTGGCCTCAAATACTCATTGAAGCAACAAACCGGCACGCTCATTTGGCAACTCTTCAGCTTCGACCCGAATGGCGCTCGGGTAGAGCTGGATTTTGATCCGGCGGAGACGCTCTGACGCCAGTTTCCGCGCTGCACTTCTTGCTAATTCGCGCTACTTTGAAGCGCGGGCAACCTGCCCCTGAATCTGGATCAGCGCCTTCAACTGACCGCGCACTTCGGCCAGCTCGCGCTGCTGCTCCAACATGACGGCGCGCACTTCGCGCTGCTGGACGATGAGTTCGCTGATCTGGGTTCTGAGTGCCGAAATGTCAGTCAGTCTGTCCATCACGTCGGTGAGCAAACTCATGCCGAGGCGCGCACGCTGGTTTTGCGGATTTTGGCGATCTGCTTCATGAAGTCGCCATGCTCCCTGGCATTGGTTTTGAGGTCAGACAACATCGCGGCAATGTCGCTCTGGGCCTTTTTGGTGCCTTCATCAAGCAGCTTGATGTCTGCAGTTGTGACGCCCAGAATGGCGGCGTCGACCGCGTCGCGCATCAGGTCAGAAACGCTGCGGCCAGCTTGTTTGGCAAACGCCGTCAATGCCTGCTTTTGCGGCGCATCCAGATAGACTTGGGTGAGAACCATGGACATGATGAGGTCTCCTGCTTGAGTGAAGGTTAATATACATTATCATGCACACCTTGTCAAAACAGGTGGCGTTCAACCCGGTGGTGCTCACACCGGCAAAAGCGGCGGTAAACAAGCGCCTTTAAAAAAGGACTCAGCGTGAATTTGAAACTCCTGTTGGCATTGGCCGCCTTTTCAGCCCTTGGCGGCTGCGCCATCGCACCCACCCATCCGAGTCTGGCTGGCGGATCGCTGCCAGAGCTTATTCCCGTGCGGGATTTTGTTGCCGACACACGCTCCGCTGGCGGACATGGCGTGTCGCCCGACGGCAAAAAGCTGGCCTGGTTTGGAACCGATGGCATCACGGGTGCGATCTTCGTCAAGAACATTGGGCACGACGACGCGAAAGCCTTTCACATTCGGGCGCGTTACTTCCGCTGGTCTGCCGACAGCCAATACCTGTTGATCGTCGCCGACCAAAGTGGCGACGAAGACGCGCACATTTATGCTGGCAAAACCAACGGCGATGACCGGGCATTGACAGACTTGACACCCTTCGCCAAAACCAACTCGCATTTTCTGCGGGCTGTGGAGGGTGGTTCGGACATCATCATCACCTCCAACCAGCGCGACAAGAAGGTGTTTGATCTCTACCGTATTGCACCGGGCAGCGGCAAGCGCGAAGTGCTGGCCACCAACCCTGGCAACGTGGCGTGGTGGGGTGTTGACAAAACCGGCAAGCTGCGCGCGCGCTTGGCAGTCGAAGGCGACAGCAGCCTCTTGCAATTGCCCAAGAACAACGACGCTTCTGAATGGACGACGACTGCCCGCGCCAGCCGCTTTGATTCGCTTTATTTCATTGAGTTTGACGACGACGGAAAATCAGCCTGGGCACTGTCCAACCGGGGCCGCGACAAACAGGCCCTGGTCAAACTGGAATTGCAGACCGGCCTCGAAACGGTGGTGTTCGCCACGCCAGATGTTGACTTGGAGTCGGTGCGGCTCAAACAAAAAACAACCACGCCCCTGATCGCGTCGTCCATGCCCGGCTACCCCAGGCTGGAGGTGTTTGACGCCACGCTGCGGGCTCGAATCGAAGCCTTGACAAACGCCAAGCCCGCCGATGTGCATGTCACCAGCATCGACGACGACGAACGCCATCTGACGGTTTTTGTCGGAACGGATAAAGGTGGAAAAACCTTTCTATTGAGAAGTGATTCGAGTCAACCTGAAATTCTGGGCGAAGGCGCCATGTCACGCATGGCGCCCTTTCTTGCTGACACCAAACCGGTCTCGTTCACCAGCCGGGATGGTCTCAATTTGCATGGCTACCTGACCTTGCCTGTGGGTGTGGCGCCGCGCAAATTGCCGATGGTGCTGCTGGTCCACGGCGGCCCCTGGGCGCGTGACCGCTGGAGCGCTGGCAATACCAATCGCAGCATGCAGCAGTTTTTGGCCAACCGCGGCTACGCGGTATTGCAGGTGAACTACCGTGGTTCTACCGGTTACGGCAAGGCGTTTCTTGAAAAAGCGATAGGTGAATTCGCCGGAAAAATGCATGATGACCTGATCGATGGCGTCGACTGGGCAGTCAAGTCTGGCATGGCCGACCCGGCCCGCGTTGCGATTTACGGCGCGAGCTACGGCGGTTACGCCGCCATGGTAGGTGCCACTTTCACGCCGGAAGTGTTCGCTTGCGCCGTGAACGTGGTGGGCGTCACGCACCTGGCACGCCTGCTGGAAACAGCGCCGGCTTACTGGGCGCTTGGCAAACCGTGGTGGACGCGTTTTGTCGGCGACCCAGCCAACCCGCAGGATCGTGCTGTCATGGACGGAAAATCACCGCTTTTCAAAGCGGATCAGGCCAAAAAACCCATACTGATCATGCACGGCGTCAACGACGCGCGTGTGAAGTTGGAGCAGTCTGATTTGATGGTCGCGGCGTTGCAAAAAGCCGGCAAACAGGTGGATTACGTCACGTTCAAAGGCGACGGCCACGGCAACCAAAAGTGGAACAACAACCTGACGATGTACAGGAAGACTGAAGATTTTCTGGCGTCTTGCC
Source organism: Rhodoferax sp. (assembly GCA_031428695.1). Lineage (GTDB taxonomy): Bacteria > Pseudomonadota > Gammaproteobacteria > Burkholderiales > Burkholderiaceae_C > JANYCG01. The sequence continues at coordinate 3,379 of JANOYE010000152.1, forward strand.
TCGGCGGCAGAAGCAGCGGTTTTGACTACTACCAGCTCGCCTCGTGGATGTTTTGAATCACCCCACCCGCCTGGGCACCCCGCACACCAACTCCCCCGGGTCATTCGCAGGCACGGCGAGGTCATTTTTTGCCCAGGCCACATCCATGTCGCGCGGCAGTTTCACGCCATTTTTCACGGCCAAAATTTCCGCCATGATGCTCACCGCGATTTCGGGCGGCGTCTTGCTGCCGATGTAGATGCCGATGGGGCCGCGCAGGCGCGCCAGGCTCTCTGCGGTTTGCTCGAAGTGTTCGATCATGCGCTGCTGGCGCGCCACGTTGTTGCGGCGGGAGCCAATGGCGCCGACGTAAAACGCGTCGGTCTTCAAGGCTTCGAGCAGGGCCAGGTCGTCGAGTTTGGGGTCGTGTGTGAGGGCGACCACGCAGGAGCGGCGGTCTGCTTTGAACGCGGTGACGACATCATCCGGCATGTCGCTGGTCACGGTCACGTTCGGCACTGACCAGGCGCCTCGGTATTCCTCGCGCGGGTCGCACACGGTCACCGCGAAACCGCTGAAGAGCGCCATCGTCGCCAGGTACTCGGTGAGCTGGCCCGCGCCGATGAGCAACATGCGGTATTCGGGGCCGAAGGTGTTGGTGATTTCCGTGTCGCTCACGGCCAGGTTCTCGGGCGTGGCGCTGGGTTTCAGCGTCACCACGCCATCTTGCAGACGCACCGTGCGTTGCATCAACTGGCCGCTCTCAAGCGCGGTGACGATCTGGCCGAGGCTGGCGGGGTCGGGGTCAAATTCCAGCAGCAATTCGAGCGTGCCGCCGCAGGGCAAGCCAAACTGGTGCGCTTCGTCGGCGCTGATGCCGTATTTGATGAATTTTGGCGCGCCAGTGGGAAGAACGTGCGGTGTCTCAGCCTTTGACACATTGCCCGCCGCGCTGGACGCGTAGGCCTGGGTGTACTTGTAGATCAAATCGTCTTCAATGCAGCCGCCCGAGACCGAGCCGACCACCGCGCCATCTTCACACAGCGCCATGATCGAGCCCACGGGCCGGGGCGATGAGCCCCAGGTGCGCACCACGGTGGCGAGCAAGGCGCGTTTGCCACTTTGCCGCCAATTGCGCAGCGTCCTCAAGACCATTACATCCAAATTTTCCATACCGACTCCTTACCCAAATAAATGAGGCCGGCTCAACGCATCGCAAGCCAGGCCACCGCAATCACGGCGGCAATGCCAATCCACACCCACACCGGAATTCCTGGTTTTTCCTTTTCAATAATGGCTACAGGTCTCGTAATAGCAGCGTGAGCCGCTTCTGCTTTGATAGCGTATGCCGCGGGGTATTTGGCCTGCATGGCCTCGTCAAATTTCTTGAAAAAATCTTCCGCCATGGATTTGGCGACGCCGTCAATCAAGCGCTGGCCCAACTGCGCGATCTTGCCGCCGACCGACGCATGCACCGTGTATTGCAGTTCACAGCCGGCGTCATTGGGGACCAATTTGACGGCCGAGTTGCCTTTGCCGAACCCGGCTGCGCCGCCCTGCCCTTCAAAGTTGATGCTGTACGACTCAGGCGCGACGATGTCGGCCAGGATGATCTTGCCAGCGAACTTGGCTGACACCGGGCCGATCTTCACCGCCATGCCGATGGCGTATTGGTTCTCGCCTGTGGGCTCGACTTTGTCGCAGCCTGTTATGCAGGCCTTGAGCACCTCGGGGTCGTTCAATGCCTCCCAGGCCTGTTGCTGGGTGATTGCCAGTTGGCGGCTGCCTTGCATGTCCATTTTCTGATTCTCTCTAGGGTTGTGTTATTTTTTCATCAATTCAGCCAGACTGCTGGCCAAATCTTGCAATTTACTCACATTGTGAACCGCCAACATGCCGTGCGCCTGGCTGTGCAACACGGCGGCACCCCGGGCGATGGGGCTGTAACCATCAAAGCGCAACAGCGGGTTGAGCCACAACAGGCGGCGGCTGCGGCGGCGCAACCAAGCCAGCTCGCTGCGCAAATCTTCCGGCTCGCCAGTGTCGAGCCCGTCGGTGATGATCAACACCAAGGTACGTCTGCCCACCAATCGCCGCGCGTGGTGTTGGCGCAAAGTGGCCAGCGATTCGCCGAGCTGCGTGCCGCCGGCGAAGTCGTCGATCAGGCTGCTAGCGTGGGTCAACATGTCGTCGGTGTCGGCATGTTTGAAGGCCGGTGTGAGATCGGTAAGGTGGGTCCCAAAGGCGAACACATCGCGCTTGAAATTGCCCGCGACATGGCGGCGCGTGGCGGCGTGCAAAAACGCCAGCAAGAGCCGCGCGTAACGCTCCATCGAGCCTGACACATCAACCAAAACCAACAATGGCAGCGGTTGCTCGCGCCGTTGCAGGCGCGGCAAACGCAGCATCTCGCCGCCGGTTTGCGCGGCCTCGTGCATGACGCCCGGCCAATGCACACGCGCGCCGCTGGCGGCCCGGTGCAAGCGCCGCGCGTCGAAATGCGGCAGGGGCAGGCGCACGTCACGGGCGAGCTGCTCAACCAGGCGGTATTCTGAGCCCGAGAGCGTGTTGAAATCGGCGTGTTTGAGGCGCTGCAAGTCGCTGGCCGTCATGGCGGCGTCAAACTCCAGCTCTTTGTCTTGCGGTTTCGGTTTGGCTTCTTTGCCGTAGGTTTTTTGCGGCGCCAGCGCTTCGTTCACACGCGGGCGGCGTTTGTTGGGTGCGGCTTTGCCCTCGGAACTTGGCAAGAGCTGGGCCAGCAGTTTGTTGGCCACATCGGGGTTGCGGAAATAAGCGTCGAACAGTTCGCGGAACACCAGGCGGTCTTGCTCGCGGCTGACCATCACGGCTTCCATGGCGGCAGAGACATCTTGCTTTTGGGCCAGGCCGACGGCCTGTGTTGCCTCGACTGCTAAGGCGATGCGCGAGGCATCCACTCTTACCCCGGCGCGACGCAGCGTGCGGCCAAAGCCTGCGATGTTGTCCGCCAGCTTTCCAGACCGCGCGTCCCCGAGTTGCATATGAAAATCAGGCTGCGGCTTCTTCGGGCTTTAATAGCGCCGTCGCCATGTCTGCCGTGAGCGCGGCCACATCTTCGCGCTGTTTGAAAAGGATGCCCGCAGTGTCGGCGACCACTTCTGGATCGACCGCCAAGGTATCGAGCGCGACCAGCG
>JANOYE010000153.1:0-20760 GCA_031428695.1 Rhodoferax sp.
CGATACCGCTGGTATCGTGGGAAATGGGAGACCTGACCCCTTTCAAACGCAGGGCGTCAAAATGGTGGTGGTCTTTGGCTACAACATCTACCAGCGCCTCATCCAGCCCCAGCGCCATGCCCACGTCGCGTATCGCGCTGCGGCTCCTATAGGTGACGACGGTGGCGGCAATCGCGGCGCGGTCTCGGCCATATTTTTGGTAGATGTACTGAATGACTTCTTCGCGCCGCTGGTGCTCGAAATCGACATCAATATCCGGCGGCTCGTTGCGCTCGCGGCTGATGAAACGCTCAAACAACATGTTCATGCGCGACGGGTCCACCTCGGTCACCCCGAGGCAGTAACACACCGCAGAATTCGCCGCCGAGCCGCGCCCCTGGCACAGGATGTGGCGGCTCTTGGCGAAGGCGACGATGTCGTGCACCGTCAAAAAATACATCTCGTAGTTCAGTTCGGCAATCAGTGCGAGTTCGTGTTCGATCTGCAACTGCACCGAGGCGGCTATGCCTGCTGGATAACGCTGGCTCGCGCCCTCGTAGGTGTATTGGCGCAGGGTTTGCGCCGGGGTGAGGCCGCCTGCCACCGTCTCCATCGGGTACTGGTAACGCAGCTCGTCCAGGTTGAAGCTGCAGCGGTTCGCCACCACCAGCGTGTTGGCCAGCAGTTCCGGCGGGTAGATCTGCGCCAGCCGCTCGCGCGAGCGCAGGTGCGCCTCGGCGTTCGATTGCAGCGCAAACCCGCATTCGGCCACCGGCACACCCAGGCGCACGGCGGTGATCACGTCTTGCAGCGGCTTGCGCGAGCGCACATGCATGTGCACATCACCCGCAGCCACCAGCGGAACGCCCGTGAGCGCGGAGAGGTTTTCAAGCGCGTGTTGCCACAAGGTGTCGTCCAGCTGGTGCAACAACTCCAAAGCCAGCCAAAAATTTAAGCCAAACAGGGCCTTGAGTCTCGAAATATGCGCGTAAGCAGCTTCTAAATGAATAGCGGGTTGGGGGAGCTGAGAGTGCCTTCCATGGCCCTGCGAAAAAGCCGCGCGGGCGGGAATGGCGAGGATTTCGCAGTCGGCCAGTTGCGCCCAGTCGCTGCCTGCCCACGACACCTGGTAAGTTCCCTTGGGCGCTGCCCGCCGCGCGGCGGTGATGAATTCACACAAATTGCCCCAGCTGTTCACGTTGTGCGCCAGGGCGATCAGTCGCCAACCCAAGCCGGGCGAATCGGACGAGTCGGACGTTCCGAACGTGCCAGGCGCACCCGACCCATCAGACGCAGCGGGCGACAACACAAACTCCGCTCCCAGCAGCAGCTTCAAGCCCAGCTTCTTCGCCTCGCCCTGCGCCCGCACCACCCCCGCCACCGAACATTCGTCGGTGATGGCCAGCGCGCTGTAGCCCAGCGCATGCGCCCGCGCCACCAGCTCTTCCGGATGCGAGGCACCGCGCTGGAAGCTGAAATTGCTGAGGCAATGCAGCTCGGCGTAGGGGGGCGGGGCGCTGGTGATGGCGCTGGAGCTGGAGGCCTTATTGGATAACACGATTGAAAAATAACTGTATAAAATATCAGTATAAATTCAGTCGCCAAGTTTGTCGCCGTTTTTGACCACAACGGTCGCCATGGCATAGAGAGAAGTTTTGAAAATAACACTATATTTAGTATCATGAGCCAAGCGCAAAAGCTGCTCGACGCGATGCAAAACAACCCTCAGGATTGGCGGATGGAGCAGGTGCAAACCGTGGCCAAACGAGATTGGGAATGAAGCATTCAGACACCGTCAAAGCCACAAACTACCCGGTGGAAATCCGCCCGTTGAGCCCAGACGAAGGTGGCGGCTGGCTGGCCAGTTTCCCGGATTTGCCCGGCTGCATGGGCGACGGTGCCACGCCCGAAGCCGCGATTGCAGACGCCTACGAGGCCGCAGCGGCCTGGCTGACGGTGGCCCAAACCCAAGGCGACGCCATCCCCAAGCCCAGCGCCGGTGGCGAATCCGGCCGTTTCGTCGCGCGATTGCCCAAAAGCCTGCACACGCGCCTGGTGGCGCGAGCCGAGCAAGAGGGTGTGAGCATGAACACGCTGGTGGTGTCCCTGATCGCGCAGGGGGTGGGTGGCGCTGCCACGCAGCTCCCAAGCGTTAAATCCCGGCGCATTGGCTTCATGGAAGATCAGCTCAAGGTGCCCGCAGATTTTGATGTTATGGGCAGTGAAACCATTGCAAATCTGTTTGAAGGGGGCACGAGGTGATTTCAGAAGTGCTCAAGTAGGCACGTAATCTCGGGACGGCGTCAACGACCCGTGGCTACAACCCGTGGCTACCTGTAGTTATGACGTAACACCTGAGAAACTTATCGCCGAATATTCGCTTGACAGCGTTTCGCGGGCAAAGAGTCAAATTGGACAGGCGATGGTGTTATTGCCCCACCCGATGCCGAGGTACACACGTTCGAAGCAACCAAAAGCGGGAATGGTTTGCTTTGCACCTAAAGTTGAACCTTTCATTTCTGTGATGCTGTTACCCTGACTCCCGTTGCCTACAGATTGATTTAATGCCGCAGCCTCGCCGTCAGCAGCATCAGCATAGAGGGACATCACGTTATGAAACCCCGTGAAGGGTCCACTTCCTGCTACAAAAAGTGCAAACACAATTGGTCGTGTGTTGAGGCCAGTTGCAATTGCGCCACTTGCTGAGAGCTTGACGGTACCATCCGCAATCGCGTCAAGCCAGCAGGCGTCTCCAAAGGCAACACATGCGGCAGGCAACGTGTTTGCGCCGCTGACCAAAACGCCAATGTCTGCCACCCAGGCTTTCATGTTTGTGTTCCATGTGTAACCGGCAGGCACAGGTGGACTCATGCAGACGTTCTTCGAATTCGCCATCGCCGGCGCGACGCAAACCACAGGCGATTTGGTGCTGAAAGTTGATACGACCACAAACGCGTTGCCGGAAGCGTCCTTTGCATTCACTGAGACCGTGTAAGTCTTGCCGTATTCCAACTTGACGGCAGGCCGCACTGCCCCGGTGAAACCGATCGCTATTGTTGAAGTGGCAACAGTGAAACTTTTCCCATCACCCGCCACCGTCACAGCGCCACTGTAATTGCTGGCCCCCGCCTTGACAGTGATGTTGGTCGTTGTCAGGCTGCTTGCATCGAGCTTGCCGGTCGCGCTGACAACGACACCGGTAAAGGTCTCTGGGTCAACGTTGGTTGTTCCGGCTATTGGCGAGATGGACGACAGAGTGGCCGGGCTGGTTGCTGGTACCCCTCCTGGTGGCACCCCGCCTGGCAAGGGTGCACCGCTTGCTACCGCCGCACCGTTTGCCACAGTTGCAGAACTCCCGCCCCCGCCGCATGCCGCAATCGTGCTCACTACGGCGACCAAGCCCAGGGCCGCCATGAGGTTGCGAAAAAAAGCGCTTAACCTATGCCTTGGCTTGGCTTGGCAAGGACGTTGATATTTTGCATAAGTTCCCCCCTCTGGAGTTGGTGTTGTTACCTTTGCTTTCTGGTTCTCAGTGTAGGAGCTTGAGCCACTCTCTGGATAGGGGTAAATCCGGAACGGCGGTGATGTTGTGTATCTCAATATGAGATACAATTTTCGCATGAAACTCATCAGCAACAGCGCCCTGCGAGCCTTCGCAGCGCGGCATCCGCAAGCTGACGAGCCTTTGCAAGGCTGGCGCAGGGTGATCGAGAAAAACCGCTTTGGCAACTGGGCCGAACTCAAACTCGTGTTCAATACGGTGGACAAGGTCGGCGAGCTGGCGGTGTTCGACATTGGCGGCAACAAATACCGGCTGATCGCCTACATCCGGTTTGAGCGGCAGATCGCTTACGTCAAAGCGGTGCTCACCCACCGCGAATATGACAAAGGAACGTGGAAACCATGAACGCACACACGGAAATCAAACACCTGCTACCCGCCTGGGAGGCATTCCGCAGCGCGACCGACATCGCCCCGATTCGCGATGAAGCGCATTACCAGCGCATGGTGGCCATGCTCAATGCCTTGCTGGATGAGACGGGCTTGAACGAGAGCCACCCCGCGATGGGGCTGGTGGACATTGTGGGCGACCTGATTGCTGATTTTGAGGCCGAGCACGATGCCATGCCGCAAACCACCGGCTTGCAGGCGCTTCAGTTCCTGATGGCGCAACACGGACTCAAGCAAAGTGACTTGCCTGAAATTGGCAGCCAGGGCGTGGTTTCTGAGATTTTGACTGGCAAACGCGAACTCAACATCCGACAGGTGAAGGCCTTGGGCATCCGTTTTGGCGTCGCTGCAGCGACGTTTGTTTGAGACCAACACCATGCAGCACAAAAAAATCATCCTCCCCGATGAAGCGGGCTACCAGGCGATGGCGGCGGATGCAAGTCGAGAGGCCGAGGCGCAGGAATGGGCTGAGGCGAGCCTTCAAACCCCAATTGGCGCTGGTATGGTTGCCACCCAGTCCCGCACCGCCCTGCTCATCATCGACGTCCAACAAGGCCTGTGTGAGGGCGAAGGTGCCGCTTTTGAGTCGGCCAAGGTGATTGAGCGCATCAACCATGTCGCCGCCAAAGCGCGGGCCGCCGGCGCGCTGGTGGTCTTCGTCCAGCACGAATCCAGCAGCGGTTACCTGGAGTTTGAAACGCGTGAATGGCAACTGGCCGATGGCGTGCGGGTTGAGCCTGCCGACCTGCGCCTGCGCAAAACCACGCCGGATTCTTTTCACCGCACCGATCTGCAGGCGCTGCTTGAACGCCAGGCCGTTACCGAACTTGTGGTTTGCGGCATGCACACCGAGTTTTGCGTGGACACCACTACCCGCCGGGCGCTGGCCCTGGGTTACCCGGTGGTGCTGGTCGCCGACGCCCACACCTCGGCGGGCAACGCGCATTTGTCGGCCACGCAGGTGATCGCCCACCACAACGCCACGCTGACCAACATCAGCAGTTTTGGGCCGCGCGTTCGCGCTGTCGCGGCGGCCGATCTGCACCTGTGAGGGGCACCTCAATCAAAGCGCCCGTGCAAATACCACGCTAACCGCGCCCCCAAACGCTCCCGAAACACCCACAACAGCCCGGCCTGGGGGCTTTGGGCGATGAAGTAATCCCGCAGGGCCGGTGTGTCAAACCAACCCGTCTCCAGCCGCTGCGGCCCGGCCACCAGGGTGAGCGGGCCTTGGTAGTGCGGCGTGCCGTGCAACACGGCCAGGGGCAGGGGGGCCTCCAGCAGCCAGGTGGGGTAAAGCGCGTCGGGGTGCAAGGCGTCGGGCCGCAGGGGGGCGGTCGGCGATTTGGCGCTGGATGGGTTAAATAATCTATTTTTAACTAAATTGTTAGAGCTATTATTGGCCTTAAGTCTCGGGTAATTAGCGTAAGAAGCTACTTTATTAGGTAGCTCAAAAGAACTAAATTTAGATAAATTATCAGCAAAAATCCATTTTTGACGAATTTCAGGCCTGTGGTCGGCGCGGGTTTGCAGCTGCACCACGTTCTCTTGGCCCAGCCGGGCGGTGAGGCGCTCGACCATCTGGTGCAGGGCGTCGCCTTTTTGTGTGTCTTCCAGCAGCAAACTCGCGCTGACGCCGGCCAGGGCTTCAGTCTCCAGCGTGCGCAGGCTCAGGTACAGCGCGGGCGCGGGCAGTGTGAGGCGCGCCAGGTTTTCGCCCAGGAGGCGCTGCAAGTGGGCGATGTCTTGCGTCGCTTGCGCCGTGCGCAGGGTGAGCGCGCCCTCACACCCACCGTTACGTGCGGTGTTGCGCCGCGCGTCCATGATCCAGCCGAACGCCAGCGCGGCCACGCCTTCGTTGCGCAGCCGCAGCCAGAGTTGCAGTTGCTTGAAGAGCCGCTGCGCGCCGAACATCAGCGCCGGGGCCGTCTCGACCTGGGCCTGCAGCTCGATCTTGGCCTCGAACACTTCGGGCAGCGTGAGCCAGGGGTAGATCTCCGGCTTCAGGCCGTAAGCGCGGTCCAGCGCGTCCAGCAGCTCCGCACCAAACCGCCGCACCACGCCGCCACGCGGCAGCGCCCGCACGTCGCCCCAGGTGTTGCAGCCGATGCGCGCGAGTGTGGCCAGGTGGGGGCGGGCGGCGGCTAGGGTGTGCAGGGGCAAAGAGCAAATTGGGGTCAGATCCTGATTACCGGAGTCAGACACGAAAGTGGCTGGCTCGGTAGATCGGGCTCTGACCCCAATTTGCTCTTTGCCCCGCGCCGCGCTAGCGGCGCAGGGGGCAACGCCCCTCATTTGCAGCTTCGCCAATGCTATCAAAGAAGTAGCTGCCCGTGAATGCCTCACGAGACCCAGAGCTTGATTTTTTTCATAAATCTGCCGCAGCAGTTGCGCCCTTCCGCCAAACAGGGTCTCGCTGGCCGAGATCTCCATCAGCAGCGCTTCTTCCCCTTCATTCACTACCACCCGCGCGACTTTGGGCGTGAACTGCAAGGCCTGCCAGGCCAGAGCGGCGAGTGGGTCGGCGACGGCAATAGCAGCGGCGTCCAGGGCTTCACCGCCCCCAGCGCCGCCTGGGCCTTGCGCGTCAGGCTGCAGCGCGATCCAGTGCATGGCGGGGCTCCGGCGACTTGGGCGCAAAGTGCAGCAGTTCGGCTGCGGGTAACGGCGGGGAGGCGGGGGTGGCCTCCCCGGCCACCCCCGCCTTCCTGCCCACCGCCAACAGCACCCCCAACCGCACCGGCCGCGCCACCAAGGTGAGCGCCCGCTCCAGTGGCGGGCCACGTCGCTTGAGGATGTGCAGCAGAAGCGCATCTTCCAAAAGCGAATTTGACGCCACCGGGTTCGACGTGATCACCCGCAACACGGCGGGCGACGACTCATGTTGCGCGCGCGCCGGGCGCATCACAAACAAGAGCTTACGGTGCTCAGCCGCCGAGATTTGCAGGCGGCGCAACGAATCGGCCCGCGCCTGTGGCAGCCAAGCCAGCACGGCGGCCACGTCTTTGCAGCGCAGCGCCTGCTCGGCCGCCCACATGCGCGCGGCGGGCGTGGCGGTGTTGACGCACAACAGCCGCGCCGGGTCGAGCCCCTGGCCTGCCAGCCCCGGCGCAAACGGCGCATGCGGCGCACCCACCAGCACCAGCACGCCTTCGGTTTTGACGAGTGCGGGCAGCAACAGCCGCCAGTCGTTGTGCCCGGCGTGCGCTTGCAGCACCTCCACCAGCGCGCCCACCGGCCAGCCACCGCCAGGAAGCTGGGCGTTGAGCGCGGCGTCGCCCGTGGGCACGGTTTGGCCTTGGGAGGCCGCCAATTCGTCGGCCCGCCAGATCGGGTGTTTGCTTGCTACAGGCCTGATAGCATTGGTGGGTAAGGGTTGCACGGTATAACTGTTTAAAATAACAGTATATGTTGCTGCCTCGGACTTGGGAATTTTTTTTGTGCACTACCCAAAAAATCTCCTGCCAAAAATCACCCGCCCAATGGGGCTGCAAAAAAGCCAAAACCGGGTATCGTGCACCGGTGACCAGAAAAAGCTGCAACGCGCCCTAAAAGGCTTGCTGGCCGTTTAGAGTGATTCGTGACGTCGCCCGCCCATGACCGCCCCCGCCTTGCCCCTGCTGTACTCCTTTCGCCGCTGCCCCTATGCCATCCGCGCGCGCATGGCGCTTTTGGTTGCGGGTGTCGCGGTAGAGGTTCACGAGGTGGCGCTGCGGCAAAAACCGGCGGCCTTGCTGGCTGCCTCGCCCAAAGCCACGGTGCCCGTGCTGGCGACGCCCGAGGGGCGGGTGATTGACGAGAGTTTGGCCATCATGCGCTGGGCGCTGCTGCAAAACGACCCGGACGGCTGGCTTGCCGAAGACCCAACCGGCGCTGCCCAACGCTGGATCACCTTGTGCGACGACATCTTCAAGCCGCTGCTGGACGGCTACAAATACCCAGAACGCTACCCAAAGAGCCAACCAAAGAGCCAACCAGAGCGCCCACCTGCAGAACATCGCCGCCAAGCGCTGGCGGCATTCATCCTGCCGCTGGAGGCGCAACTGCGAACGACGACGTGGCTGGCGGGCCCGCAAATATCAATCGCTGATGTCGCCGTGTTCCCGTTTGTGCGGCAGTTTGCCGGTGTTGACAAGCGATGGTTTGATGCCCAGGCGCTGCCTGCATTGCAAGCCTGGCTGGCCCACTGGCTGGGCGGCGAGCTGTTCAAGCGCGTGATGGAAGCCCGTGCGCGCTAGCCGGATTGCCCGGACTGCCGTTGCCCCTCACTGAAGCGCCTGCCGCAGCGTTTGCGTCAACAGCGCCAGCGCAGACGGGCCAGTGCGGCGGTCTCGGTTGGTGTAGATGTTGGTTGAGCGGCGCTCGGCATGCACTTCGCAGTCCATCTGCCGCAACATGCGCACCACCCGGGCGTGGTTGGGTTGTTGCCTGGCTTTCTCGTCAAAATAAACGTGATTCCCGTCGATTTTCATGATCGCACTCCCATTGGCTGGTTGGTGATGCGACTGACTCTAGTGATTCGCTTTTTGCTTAGCAAGGCGTAAACACGCGCAAATACGGTATTGCGTGAATTGCTTACTCCAATGTAAGTAGGGAAACGCCAGAACCGTGCATTTGTTCACGCCACAGCGCGGCGGTTCATCGCGCTGGCACGAAGTCGATAAAACCGCGCTCCACATTGGTGGCAATGAGCTTCACGCGAATCTTGTCGCCCAGCCCCAAGCCGGCCGTGGCGGTCACTACTTTGCCCTCGGCGGGCGGCGAGAAGATGCGCACCCACACACCTTCAGGCGAGGCACCGGTGACCACACCGTCAAAAAACTGGCCGATGCGCTGTTCAAGCACCAGCGCGGCTTCGCTCTTGCGCATCTGGCGCTCGACCTTCTGCGCGGCGTCTTCCTGGCGCGTGCAGTGTTCGGCCAGCGCGGCCAGTTCGGTCGGGTTGTAGGGTGCCGGCGCGTTGGCCAGCAGGGCCTTGACCATGCGCGCGGTGATGAGGTCGGGAAAGCGGCGGTTGGGCGCGGTCGAATGGGTGTAGTCGCGCACCGCCAGGCCAAAGTGGCCCAGAGGCAAGGTGCTCGGCGTCTCGACCACATATTCGCCCCGGCCCATGAGTTTGACGATGACCAGCGACAGGTCAGGAAAACGCAGCGGGTCGGCTTTGCGGCGTTTGGCTAAAAAGACTTCCAGCGCTTTTGAATCGGGCGTATCGGGCAGCACCTCGCCGTATTCTTTGGCCACGTTGACGATGCGCAGCCAGCGCTCGGGCGAACGCACCACGCGCCGCAGCGACGCGCCGCCCTTGGACGCCAGAAACCGCGCGGTGCAGCCGTTGGTGGCGATCATCACTTCTTCGATCAGCTGGCGCGCGCGGTTTTGCACCTGCTGGCGGATGTCCACCACCTGCTCGCCGTCAAACACGGCGCGCGGCTGGAAGGTCTCGAAATCGAGCGAGCCTTCGGCGCGTCGGCGCGCTCGCAGTTGCTGCGCCAGTGAATCTTGCGTGCGGATCTGCGCCTCCATCCCGCGCACGGCGGCAGCGGCGCCGGGCAATGCGCCTTTGCCGTCGATCCACTCGCTCAGTGCGTCGTAAGCCAACTTGGCCTGGTTGCGCACGCGGGCGCGGTACACGGTGGAGCCCGCCAGTGAGGCGTCGGCATTGAAGATCATCTCCGTCACCAAGGCCAGGCGATCCTGCTGCGCGTTGAGCGAGGTCAGGTCGGTGCAAAGCCGCTCGGGCAACATCGGGAAGATGCGCGCCGAGGTGTAGACCGAGGTTGTGTTGGTCTGGGCATGCCCGTCGATCGGCGTGCCTTTTTTAACCAACGCGTCCACGTCGGCAATCGCCACCATCAGTTTGACTTTGCCATTGGGCAACACCTCACACACGGTGAGCTGATCGAGGTCTTGCGAGTCGTCGTTGTCGATGGAGCACCACAACAGGGCGGTGAGGTCGGCAATCGCGCTGTCAGTTTCAGTCGACGGGCCATTGATGCCGCCCAGCTGCCGTGTTACGTTGGCAGCAAACTCGGGCTGCAAGCCGCGCTCCAACATGACGTGGGTGGCGATGCGGACAAGATCCGAGCGGTGATGGCGGTGATTGTTTTGCATCGGGCCAATATACGCCGATACAAGCGCCATGTTGGAAAGGACATGGCATTCAATCCCACACAGTTCTATCGCATTTCGTACTCAAAAAGGGGGACTCAACCTGGCCGCGTCTATTGCTGCCAAACAAGTTAATAAAAATGCCGTTGTTACCGACGTCAATTGAATTGACTGCTTCATTTGGCAGAACGATCCGCTGCGCCCGCCGGAGTTGCGACCGCCCTTCAATGCGACACCACCCCGCGTCCGATTTCGGGCCAGGCCCGGTGCGCCAGCCACCAGGCCCCGAGCGACACACACAGAATCGCCACCGACATCACGGCCAGTGATCGTGTGGAATGCATCACCAGCGGCGCCAGCACACCGGCGGTGATGCCGTTGGCCATTGAGCCAATGAAGACCTGCAATGACGACGCCATGCCGCGCCGCTCAGGGTGCAAGTCGAGCACCAGCAAGGTCAACGCGGGCTGCATGATGGCCCAGCCAATGCAATACACGCACAAAGGCCAGAAGGCCCAGCTCCAATGCGCCTTGAAGAGAAGATTGGCCGTCAAATTGATGGCCGATGCGCCCAACATGATGAGGTAGCCCAGCCGGATCTGCCGCTTGGGCGCGATTTTTCCGGCCAGGCGACCACTGATCCAGGCGCCACCCATCACGCCGCTGATGGTGATGGTGAAAAACCAGAAAAATTCGGTGGGCTTCAGGCCCAAGTGTTCGCCCAAAAACACCGGCGCTGACATCAAATACATGAACGTGCCGTTGATGGGCACCCCCACGGCCACGGCCAACAGCAGAAACTGCGGGTCACGGCCGAGTTTCAAGTAGCCGCGCAGCAGGGTTGTCGCGTCAAACCGCTGGCGCAGCGATGCGTGCAGCGTCTCTGGCAACAAGCGGTAGTTGGCCGCCCACAACACGCCCGCAAGACCCACCAAAAACCAGAACACGCTGCGCCAGCCCAACCACACAAACAGCCAGCCGCCGACGAGGGGCGCAAAGGCGGCGGCAATGCCGAAGTAGATCGTCACCATGCTCATCACCTGCTGCGCGTCGCGCGCCGGGTACATGTCACGCGGGATGGCGCGGGCGATGACAATGCAAGCGCCGGTGCTCAACCCCTCCACGGTGCGGAAAAAGATCAATTGCGCGATGTTTTGCGACAACGCGCAGCCCATGGTCGCAAAGGCAAAAATGGCCAGGCCCCACAGCACCATCGGCCGGCGGCCGACGCTGTCTGAAATCGCGCCGTGGAACAGGCACATCACGCCAAAGCCAAAAAGATAGGCAGAGATGGTCTGTTGCAGCTGCACTTTGGAGGCGCCCAACTCCGCCTCGATGCCGGAAAACGCCGGAATGTAGGTGTCTACTGCGAAGGGGCCCAGGGTGCCCAAGAGGGCCAGGAGAAGGGCAAAAGTCCAGCGCGGTCGGCGCCAGAGTTCGTGTGCGTTGGGGTTCATTGCTGTGCCGATGATGCCAGGAATGGCCAAACGAATGGCTGCAATTTGTTGCAAATGCGGCGAAGAAGCCGGGTGCGTGGCGCTGGGTATCATCCGCGCATGGCATCCGGCTCCAGTCTCGACAAGGCCAATCAGTTCACGCCCGACCGGCTTGGCCGCGCCATGTTTGTCTGGCTGGCCGACTGGCAACGCGTCTTCATGTTTGGCGCCATGGCGCTGGTGATGATTGCCGCGCCCGCCACTTACGACGCCACCAACCGCGCCAGCATTGCCCGCCATGTTTACCTCACCACCTGGCGCATCCTCCCGTGGTTCACGTTGCTGGCGGGGCTGGTCAGCTGGGTGCTGATCCGTGTTGTGCTGGTCACCGCTTTGCACTACGGGCTGGCCAAGTTCGCGCTGGAGCTGGTGGTCAAAGTGCTGGTGCTGGAGGTCATTCCGCTGTTTGCGGCGCTTTATGTGGCCACGCGCAACGCCCTCTCAACCCGCGTCGAAGTCAGCAATATTTACCTTCCGACCGACCTCGACGTGCTCGGTGGCGCCGCCACAGACCGCATTCGCGACGAGTTGGTGCCGCGTGTCATCGCCTACGGGTTTTCTGTGCTGACCATGGTGGTGGTCAGTGGTTTCATCACGCTCTTGCTGGCCTACCTGAGCGTGTACGGCTTTTCGCGCTGGGGCTTGCCTGAGTTTGAACGCAGCGTGGGCCAGGCGTTTGATTCGGTGGCCGCGTGGAGTTTTGCCATCAAGTTGGCGTTCTACAGCATGGCTGTGGCGGTGATTCCCATTGCCGCCAGCCTCAACACCACGGCCAGCGCGGCCGAGTTGGCCTCGCGCCTGCGGCCCGGCACGGCGCGCCTGCTGATATCGCTTTTTGTGATCGAAGCGCTGTCGCTGGCGGTGCGGTTTTTGTAACTTTCCTGCCCAACTGCCCTGTCTTGGCCACGCCGCATAATCCCTCACAATGACTGTCGAAGATCCCGCGCCTGTGCAGCCAGCCCCCCCTGCAACCGCTACGCCGCCAAACGCGCCCATCCCGCACCTGGAACTCAAGGCCGTGTTGCTGCTGGCGTTTGTCGGCGCGCTCATCGTCGGGTTCATCGCCTATGTGATGGTGGCGCGCGGGTTTTTTGAACAGACCCAAACACTGGTGTTGCTGTCTGATGACTCCGAAGGCGTCTTGGTCGGCATGGACTTGACGTTTTCCGGCTTCCCAGTGGGCCGTGTCAGCCGCATCGACCTGGACGCCAACGGCAAGGTGCGCATCATCATTGACGTGCCTTCCAAAGACGCCAAATGGCTGCGCACCTCGAGCATTTTCACCATGGAAAAAGGCGTGGTGGGTGACACGAAGATTCGCGCCTTCAGCGGCGTGCTGACTGACCCACCCCTGCCGCCCGGCGCCGAACGCACGGTGTTGCGCGGCGACTCCAGCAGCGAAATTCCACGCCTCATGGCCACCGCCCGCACGCTGCTCGAAAACGTCGAGCGCATCACGGCAGCAGACTCCAGCCTCAACACCAGTTTTGGCAACCTGCAAAACATCACCGGCAACCTGAGCACCAGCCTGGCCGGCAAACACGGCGTTTTGGGCACCCTTTTGGGCGGCGACGCCAACGCCAAACGTGTGATCGCTGCGCTGGACCAAACCAATGCGCTGCTGGCCAAAGCCGACCAACGCGTGTTTGGCGACAAAGGCGTGATGAACGACACCCAAGCCAGCATCCAGCAGCTCAATGGCCTGTTGCAAGACGCCCGCACCAGCCTGAAAAAGGTCGACGACGTGCTGGCTGAGGCGCAAGCCACAGCGGTTGAATACAAAGGCGTGGCCGTGCAGGCGCAAAGCGTGGCCAGCGAAGCGCGCGGTGTGGTCGCCAACATCAAGACCGGCACCACCGATCTGGGCCTGTTGCGCACCGAGGTGGACGCCAGCCTGCGCAAGATCAACAGCATGGTCGATGAACTCAACCGCAAATGGCCGTTCGCGCGCGAGGCGCAGCCGATCAAACTGCCCTGACCCGTCATGACGTTTAATTTGAAGTTGTCATTGCGGCCTGCCGTTGTGTTGAGCCTCGCGGGCGCGCTGATGGCCGCCTGCGGCAACACGCCGCCCGTGCCTGACTGGCAAAGCAATTCACTCGGCGCAGTGAAGAGTTTCACCAGCGCTTATTTGGCTGGTGACAGCAAGGTGGCTGATTTTGAATTTGTCCGCAGCCGCAATGAAATCTCCGCCACGGGTCGGCCAGACCTGGTGGCCCGCGCGGAATTGGTGCGTTGCGCCGTGCGGCTGGCGAGCCTGGAGTTGGACGCCTGTGCCGCCACGCAATTGAAAACGCCCGACTTGGCCGCGCCTGAACGCGCCTACGCGCTGTTTCTGGATTCCGGGCGGGGCGGGGCGGCCTCCCCAACCAACGCTGCGCCACTCGACGCCAGCCAGATCGCGCTCCTGCCCGAGCAGCACCGCCCGATGTTCAGCGCGCGCGACGACAACGCCCGCGTCGCTGCCCTGACCGCCATGGCAGACCCATTGGCCCGCTTGGTCGGTGCAGGTGTGTTGTTCAGCCAAGGCCAGTTGCCGCCAGCGGGGGTTGATGCCGCTGTCAACACGGCTTCAGAACAAGGCTGGCGCAGGCCGTTGTTGGCTTGGCTCGGCGTGCAGCTCAAGCTTGCACAAAGCGCCAGTGACGCAGCCGCCAGCGCGCGCATCCAGCGGCGCATTGATGTGGCCGGTGGCCTCGCCGCTGAACGTGCCAAGCCTTAGCCTGCTCTGAATCCCCGGCTTTAACTCGATCGCACCCAGGCGCGGATTGACGCCTTGAGTTCACGCAAAGCGCGCCAAACCGCCGACCCGCGCACCCGAACCAGCAGGGCGTCTTTCCAGGCCTTCCAGCGCGGGTAAACGTAGGCGAACCAGGAGAACTGCATCAACGCCGGCTGGGTGAGCTTAAAAAGCCGCGCCAGCAGCGCCGTGCCAGCCAGCTTGGCAAGAATTAAAACAACCAGCCCGATCACCGCATGCCCTTGCGCAAACAGCAACAGCGCCAGCAGCTTGATGGGCAGCAATGCCAGCATGGGCACGCCAAACGCTGCCAAGGCACCCCAGCGCGGCAGGGCCTTGATCCTGCGCTCCAGCCAACCCCAAAATGGCAGCTTCGAGAGCCGCGCCATCACCGCCGCCAGGCTCTCCCAGCCCCATTCTTCAAACAGCAGCACAACGGCCAGAAAACCCAGCCCCAGGCCACGGAAAAAGCGGACAATTATTGCCATTGCCCAGATTGTCGGGCCTGGGCGCAGGGCTTCTCGGGGGAATTCAGAATTTTGATATGCTATATAAAGTATAGCTAACAAAGCCTATTTTGCGTGACTTAGAGGTTGGATTTTCTTCAAAACACTTGAAAAAGCGATTTGTCGGCGCTTGTAATACCCAATTTGGGTATGATTGAGATCCATCCAGCTCAAACCATAAACCCCAAGTCCGGATTGAAATTCGGCAGCCTCGGGAAGATCTCGTTCAAGCTGGCGCTGGCGCCAAACCATTTGCCTAGCGTGGCGCCCATTTGGTCAACAGCGGTGGAGGGCACCCAGTTGCCGTTGCCAATTTCTTCCGGGCCGCCCAGCACGAGCGTGGGAAAGCTGCCGTAGATCCGGTTGCCGTTGACCGCGCCGCCCACCACAAAATGGTGGCTGCCCCAGCCGTGGTCAGAGCCTTGGCCGTTGCTTTGGCCGGTGCGGCCGAAGTCGGAGGCAGTGAAAAGCGTCACGTTGTTTTGCATCGCCAGCTCGACGGTGGCGGCATGAAAGGCGCTGACTGCCGCGCTGATTTCACCCAGCAGTTCGTTTTGCCGCTGAAGCTGGTCGTCGCCATGGGTGTCGAAACCGCCAACCGAGCAGAAGAAACATTGGCGTGGCAGGCCCAGTTGCGTGCGCGCGGCGACGAGGCGGGCGATCATCTGCAGCTGGCGGCCCAGGCCGGTGTTGGGAAACACAGTGGTCAACGTGGAAGCGCTCAAGGCCGAGGTGAGCACGCGCTGGTTTTCGATCGAGCGGGCGACCACATCCGTCCAAGCCGTGTCGAGCAGGTGGGCGCGTGGCTCGGCAAGTGTTTGTGTGATCGCCAAAGAGAGCGGATCGGCGCCGGCAGCGTTGTAAAAACTGAAGCCAAAATTGCCGCTGGAAGAGACTTTGTACGCTGCCAGCGTGCTGTCGCCGGTTTCCCAGACGTTGCCGCCGGCCACTGACAAAACGCCGTAGCCGCGGTTGACTTGGCCTGCGGCGAGTTGGCGCTCCATCATGCGCCCGCCCCAGCCGCTGCGCGGCGGCGCGTCCACGATCGCGCTTTGCCACTGGGCTTGCTGGTCGGAGTGGGAAAACAGGTTGTCAGGCAGCGGCACACTGCGCGCGTTCCACTGCGCTTTGGTCGTTGGCACGGCCAGCGGGCCCACATTGGCAATGATGGCCGCCTGCCCTTGGGTGAACAGGTTTTGCAGGCCCGGCATGGCGGGGTGCAGGCCGTACAACGCGCCGCCGGTGTTGGTGGGCGTGATGGGCAACAACGCGGCCTGGTCCAGCGCCAGGTTGGTGCGCAGCGCGCGGTACTGGGCGTAAGGGGTGGCGTCGGTTGGCACCACCATGTTGTTGCCGTCGTTGCCGCCAAACATGAAGAGGCAAACCAGGGCTTTGTAGTCCGTTGCGGATTGCGCGGCGGCGTTCAAACTGGCCAAAGTGCCCAGGCCAATGCCGCTAGAAGCGGCGACGCTGGCCATTTTGAGGAACTGGCGGCGTTGGAGTTGCTGGCGTTGGAATTCTTGCAGGTTCATGTTTTTCTTTGTTTGACTGTTAAGTGTTGGTTATTTTTGAATCATTTTTGAATCACAAAATCGGGTGATATCGCGGTGACGATCAGCGCTGCCCGAACCCGGTTTCGGAGCTGGTTGGCGGTGCCGCCCGGCAAGGCGGCGAGCATCTGCAGCAGGCGCGCGCGGGTGCTGGCGCTCATTTGGTAGGCGAACAAAAGGGCATCCAAACGATCTACCAGCGCTGCCGGCGTGGCTGCTAACGATTGCAGAGGCGCGAGGTCAATGGCCAGGCGGCTGGCGCCATTGCCGTAGCCGTCCGAATTGAAAAAATTGGAGAAAAAATTCAGCGAGCCAACCACCGAGGTTTCGGTTGTGATCTGAAACTCCGGCGAATAGAGGTTGGCTCTGGCCACAGCGCCCGGCTGGCGGAAATTCGGCGAGAAAAAGTTGAACACTGACGGCGACAACAGCGGGCTTTGGCCCAGGCCGTCATCGGCGCTGTCGAGGTAATGAATGCTGTTGATGCCGTTGCTGCTGGTGGCGCCCAAGGCCCGTAAAAACGTGGCGAAACGGATCACCGGCTCGCGTTGTTTGCCGTAATTGGCGGCTTGCGCCGTGGCCACCGCGCGGGCTTCCGGGTCGAGCAAAATTGCGGCCACCACGGCTTTCAAGTCCCCACGCACGCCGGCGCCGTTGTTGTTGAAGGTCTGGGCGACGCGCTGAATATAGGCTCGGCTTGGGTTGCTGGCGACCAGGCGCTGGATCAACTGGCGGCCAATGAAGGGGCCAACATTGGGGTGGTTGAAGATGTTGTCCAGCGCATCGGCGAGGTCTTTTTCTGGGCTTTGGCCGCCCGCCAGGGTGACGTTGTCCAGCAGTTTCTTGGCCTCGGGCGAGTGCATGCTGGGGAAGGCACGCATTGGTGTGGTCCAGTTCGAATCGAGGTTTTCGTCAGCGCTGTGGAACTGGTTGGGGTTGCCGGGGTTTTGCGAGGCGAAAGTCCAGCCGGAGAAGGCTTTGGCAAACCCTTTGACTTCGCCTTCGCCAAAGCTGGGAATCGGTTTGCTGGCGCCGTCTACTTTGGCGCTGCCGTCCAGGTTCAGCGCCACCAGGCCGATGGAGAAGAGCTGCAACACCTCGCGTGGGTAGTTTTCGTTCGGGTGGATGCCTTTGACCGGGTCGTCTTTTTCGCTCTCGATCATGTTGAGGTAATACCCCATGGCCGGGTGCAATGTGACTTCCTGCAGCAGCGTGCGGTAGTTGCCAAAGGCGTTGCGGCTGAGCACGTCCAAATAAGACGCCATCGCGTAGGGCCGAAGGTCTGGCGCGATGTTGGAGATCACCATGATTTGCGACAGCGCGAAGGTGACGCGGCTGCGCAATTGGCCTGAGCCTTTGAGCCATTGCTGCCAAATCGCCTCGTAGGCCATTTCATCCGTCGCCTTGTTGTTGGTGGTTCGCACCAGCTGTGAGTCAACGTAAGCCTGGTGCGAGGTGGGCGGCGTGTTGAACTGCGCCCACAACCAATGCGGAAAACCTTCTACGCGCAGGGCCTCGATCTCGTCAACGGTTTGCACGCCAAAACTCGCCTGCGTCATGAAGCGAGCGGCATCCGGGGCCAAAGGCCGCTCGGCCGGGCTGGGCAGTGGCGGTTCAGTGCCGGACAGTGCCGTGGCGCCCGCGCCGCCAACAGCGGACCCCGAACCCCCACCGCCGCCACAGGCCTGCAGCACCATCAGGGCCGCCAGGGCAATTGGGTTGGCCAAACTTTGGCCGTGCTCAGGGCTGGACGCGACCGCAGCCGTCGCCACGCCGGAGGGCGAAACAGGCTGCTCTGTGGCGGATTTCGCTGGTGCCTGAGCGTGCGTTGCCAACAGTTCTACTTCACGCGAGACATGAGCCCGCGCGGGCGCAAATTCGATCATCCATCGCTCCAAATTGAGGGTCAGCGCCCGAAATGGCCCTGAATCTGGAGGTGAGTATTTGGTGATACGCGCGTAACGGTCTGTGCTCTTTTGAAAGGCGGGGCGAGTTCGGCGGTTACAAATTCGGGTTTGCTCTGGGTTCGCACTTGCAAAGCGCAGAAAAGGCCTTATCATTAGCACTCTTAAGAGTTGAGTGCTAGCAAACTCGTTTACCAGTCAATTCTTCAAGTTAATTGGTGCTAACTTAAGCTGTGCATTAGGCCATGCATAGGTTGCACTTGCATTCTCAACCCAGTTTCAAATTCAGGAGAACCCATGAAACTTCGTCCCCTCGCAGACCGCGTGATTGTCAAACGCGTCGAAAACGAAACCAAAACCGCCTCTGGCATCGTCATTCCTGATTCCGCCGCTGAAAAGCCGGATCAAGGCGAAGTGCTGGCCGTGGGCCCTGGCAAAAAGACCGACAAGGGCGACCTGCTGCCCATGAACGTCAAGGTCGGCGACCGCGTTCTGTTCGGCAAATACTCGGGTCAAACCGTTAAGGTTGACGGCGACGAGTTGCTCGTGATGAAAGAAGACGATTTGTTTGCAGTTGTCGAGAAGTAATTTTTTCGACTCTCCAGACCTTCTAGTCACTATCTAGTCACTATCTAGTCACTATTAAATTCATAGCTGGTTATGCAATATTTGCGTGACTTAGCGGCTTATTTCACTTATATCAGGAGCCTAACATGGCAGCAAAAGACGTAATTTTCGGCGGCGAAGCCCGTGCACGCATGGTCGAGGGTGTCAACATCCTGGCCAACGCAGTCAAAGTCACCCTGGGCCCCAAAGGCCGCAATGTGGTGCTGGAGCGTTCATTCGGCGCTCCGACCGTGACTAAAGACGGTGTTTCCGTCGCTAAAGAGATCGAACTCAAAGACAAACTGCAAAACATGGGTGCGCAGATGGTCAAGGAAGTTGCTTCCAAAACCTCTGACATCGCTGGCGACGGCACCACCACCGCCACCGTGTTGGCGCAAGCCATCGTGCGCGAAGGCATGAAATACGTGGCCGCCGGCATGAACCCGATGGACCTGAAGCGTGGCATCGACAAGGCTGTCACAGCCCTGGTTGCCGAGCTGAAAAAGGCTTCCAAAGCCACCACCACGTCCAAAGAAATCGCCCAAGTCGGCTCGATCTCGGCCAACTCTGACGAAACCATCGGCAAGATCATTGCTGACGCGATGGACAAAGTCGGCAAAGAAGGCGTGATCACCGTGGAAGACGGCAAATCACTCGAATCCGAACTCGAAGTTGTCGAAGGCATGCAGTTTGACCGCGGCTACCTCTCGCCCTACTTCATCAACAACCCAGAGAAGCAATCCGCCATTCTGGAAAACCCGTTTGTGCTGTTGTATGACAAGAAAATCAGCAACATCCGCGACCTGCTGCCCACGCTGGAGCAAGTCGCCAAGTCGGGCCGTCCGCTCTTGATCGTCGCGGAAGACATCGAAGGCGAAGCGCTGGCAACTTTGGTTGTCAACACGATTCGCGGCATCTTGAAGGTGGTCGGCGTCAAAGCCCCCGGTTTCGGCGACCGCCGCAAAGCCATGCTCGAAGACATCGCCATCCTCACGGGCGGCAAGGTCATCGCTGAAGAAGTTGGCCTGACACTTGAAAAAGTCACCCTGGCAGACTTGGGCTCGGCCAAACGTGTCGAAGTCAGCAAGGAAAACACCATCCTCATCGACGGCGCTGGCGCTGCTGCTGACATCGAAGCCCGCGTGAAACAAGTGCGCGTGCAAATCGAAGAAGCCACTTCTGATTACGACAAAGAAAAACTCCAAGAGCGCGTGGCCAAACTGGCCGGCGGTGTTGCCGTGATCAAGGTCGGCGCTGCCACCGAGGTGGAGATGAAAGAGAAAAAAGCCCGCGTTGAAGACGCCCTGCACGCCACCCGCGCTGCTGTGGAAGAAGGCATTGTGGCCGGCGGCGGCGTCGCGTACCTGCGCGCCAAACAAGCTGTGGGCACCTTGAAAGGCGACAACGCCGACCAAGACGCCGGCATCAAGCTGGTGATGCGCGCCATCGAAGCGCCCCTGCGCGAAATTGTGTACAACGCCGGTGGCGAGGCCTCGGTGGTCGTCAACGCCGTCATGAACGGCAAAGGCAACTACGGCTTCAACGCCGCCAACGACACCTATGGCGACATGATCGAAATGGGCATCCTGGACCCGACCAAAGTGACCCGCACGGCTCTGCAAAACGCAGCGTCTGTGGCGTCACTCATGTTGACTACCGAAGCCATGGTTGCTGAGGCTCCGAAAGATGAGTCTGGCGCTGGCGGCATGGGTGGCATGGGCGGTGGCATGGGAGGAATGGGCGGCATGGGCGACATGGGCATGTAATTTTTCCGCGAAACGCGCCGCTGGCGGCGTTGCAAACCCTGGCCGTGCTAAAGCACTGTCTGTCGGGTTTGCGCCTTGCCAGCGACGCGTTGCGCGAAAAAATACGCTCTCTTCGATTTGCGTCGAGGAACAGCCGAAAATCAAAAACCCGCAG
>JANOYE010000154.1:0-2511 GCA_031428695.1 Rhodoferax sp.
TCACTATTAAGTTGTTTTTCCAGTTTATCAAGAACTTGATAACAATTCAAAACCTGCGCCACCGAGCTGTTGGGCTCGCGCCCTTCACGAATCGCGGCGAAGAATTCGCGGTCTTGCAGCTCGATGCCATTCATGCTCACCGCGACTTGGCCCACGTCGATTTTTTCTTCTTTGCCCGTGAACAAATCGTCGTAACGCGCGAGGTAGGTCGCGGTGTCGCCGATGTAGCGGAAGAAAGTGCCCAGCGGGCCGTCGTTGTTGAAGCTCAAGCTGAGCGTGCAGATCGCGCCATTGGCGGCTTTGAGCTGGATGCTCATGTCCATGGCGATGCCAAGCGCGGGGTGAACGGGCCCTTGCACCGCGTTGGCTTGCACGATGGGGCTGCCACACTGGTAGGCGAAGAGATCGACCGTGTGCGCGGCGTGGTGCCAGAGCAAATGGTCTGTCCAACTGCGCGCCTGGCCCATGGCGTTCATGTTGGTGCGGCGGAAGAAGAAGGTTTGCACATCCATTTGCTGGATGTTGAATTTGCCGGCCTTGATCTGCTGGTTGACGTATTGGTGGCTCGGGTTGAAGCGGCGCGTGTGGCCGCACATGGCCACGCGTTGGCTGGTTTTGGCCAGCGCCACCACGTCCTGCGCGCCTTTGAGCGAATCTGCCAGCGGAATCTCGACCTGCACGTGTTTGCCCGCGCGCAGGCAAGCCAGCGTTTGCTCGGCGTGCATTTGTGTGGGTGTGCACAGGATGACGGCGTCTACTTCCTTCAGCGCCAGGCTGTCTTCGAGTTGGGTGGTGACGTGGGCGATGCCGTATTTGTCGGCCACTTCTTTGGTTTTGTCGTATTCGCGGCCGATCAGCGAAACGACTTCCACGCCGTCAATGTTCTTGATGCCGTCGATGTGTTTGATGCCGAAGGCGCCTGCACCGGCTAAAGCAACACGTATTTTTTCTACTTTGATGGTTTTGCTCATGTTATTGGTTCTCCAGAATCAGGTGCCCCACCGAGGTATTGCTGGCGGGCACGTGGTGAAAGCGGTGGTGAACTTTTGGTTTTTTGCCGCCAGCCCCCACATCGGCCATCGCGCCGCGTGCGATCAGCCACATCACCAACTCGATGCCTTCGCTGCCGGCGTCGCGCACGTAATCAATGTGGGGCATTTTGGCCAGGCCTTCAGGGTCGTCGATCATCTGGTCAATAAAACGTTTGTCCCAATCGAGGTTGATCAAACCGGCGCGCGGGCCTTGCAGCTGGTGGCTCATGCCGCCGGTGCCCCAGATCTGCACGTTCAAATCTTGGTCGTAACTCTCAACTGCCTTGCGGATGGCTTTGCCCAAGTTGAGGCAACGCTGGCCTGAGGGCACGGGGTATTGAACGACGTTGACTGCGAAGGGAATCACCGGGCAGGGCCATTTGAAGTTGTCTTTGGCGGGTTGGCCACACAGCAGATTCAGCGGCACGGTGAGGCCGTGGTCTACGTCCATCTTGTTGACGATCGTCAAGTCAAAATCTTGCTGGATCACCGACTGCGCGATGTGCGAAGCCAGGTCGGCGTGGCCCACCACGTCGGGCACCGGGCGTGGCCCCCAGCCTTCATCGGCCACTTTGAAGTTTGCGGCGGTGCCGATGGCGAAGGTGGGAATCATCTCCAGGCTGAAGGCGGTGGCGTGGTCGTTGTAGACGAGGAAGATCACGTCAGGCGTGTTGTCTTTCATCCATTGTTTGGATTTTTCGTAACCCTTGAACAGGGGTTGCCAATAGGCCTCCTCGGTTTTGCCGAGGTCAATCGCCGCGCCGATGGCGGGGACGTGGGAGGTGTAGACGGATGAGGTGATTCTTGCCATGGGGAAGTGAAAGTTTGAGCGTGCAGATAAGGTGCAGGTGGGTGCGCGGGGTGCGCGAGGGGCGGGAGACGTTGGGAGTCGGGTGGGTTCAGTCCAGCAATTTGCCGCTGCCGTGCCCCTGAGGTTGGTGGTTGGCTTGGGCGCTGCCATCTTCACCGACATAACGATTGCCCTCGACCGAGCGGCCCCCTGCGATCATCATGTCGCGGTATTCGATCTCGGTCATGCCGGTCATGCTGCCGGCCATCTGCTGGAAACTCTTGCCGTGGGTCGCGCCGAGTTTGGCCAGAAAGTAAATGTTGCCGCCGAGCGCGATGGCGCGGTTCAAGTCCGCAGCGAGCACGGCGAGTTTCTGCTCTTCCGTCATCGGCCATTCGTCCAGGTACTTGCGCTGGTCGGCCTTGAAACGCTCGCGGTTGTCGGCTTTCATGAGCGACATGCAAAACTGGTTGAGGTGGTAACCCGCGCGGGACTGGTCCATGTCAAACAGCGTGGTGCCGGGAACGTTCAGGTAGGGTTTTTCGAGGGACATGGTGAGTCGGGTTGGCGTGGGTCTATCGGGAACACTGGAACGACAAGGGCTTGGCCGGGTCGCCGCCCTGGTATTTGGGCCAAGTTGGCCACTCACACAGCGGCAACTCGCGGGTTGTGGCGAAGGGCAGGCTCAGG
>JANOYE010000155.1:0-1615 GCA_031428695.1 Rhodoferax sp.
AACGCGTCGATCATACCCAAAATGGGTATATACCTGCTCTTTAACGGCATCCTGGGCGACAAACGCCCCGCCAGCGGCAATGTGCTGACCCACGCCGTGCTCGACGCTCTCCTGGCCCTGCACGCCACCACCCCCGCAGCCAAAGCGCCCCTGCTCGTCTACGGCGAAGCCTGCCGCCTGGGCGAGGAGCGGCTGAAGCAGGCGAACGTGACGTTCAAGCACATTCCGTATGACGTGCGGGCGGAGTGAGAAAGTCCATTTTTCTGCTTTAAAACTGGACTGTGCCGTATTTAAACTGCCCGCATGACCGCCGCAGAAATCATCGAATTTGTCCGCCAAGCCATGGCCATCTCAGACCGCCGCACGGTGCTTGCGCTGGGTGCGGTTGAAAACGCCGGGCTGATCCAACAGAAAACCGGCTTCAACGTCGCGGGTTACTCCCGCCTGCTGGACAACTATGGCGTCCGGCATACATTGAGCAGCCACGGCAACGCAAAGCGCGAACTGCTTCGGGGGCAGATCGCCGTGGCGGTGGAAGACTTTGCGCTGATTCCGCTGATCACCGCTCAGCCAGACGACATTTTTTACGGTGGGAAAAACCGCGTTGGCCGCGACGTGCTGGTGTTCGCAAAAGTGATCGGCGGCAATGGTTACCGGCACGTTGAAGAAATACGAGGCAAGCACAAGCTGGTTGCCACCGATTCAATGCGCAAAAAAAAGGGCGCTTGGAGCGCCTGATGAAAAACACCCGCGACGAGTGCATGCTGGCTTTCGCCCCCTTCTCCTTACGTCCGAAACGATTTCGCGGGTGAGCTTGGATTCTACCGTTCTAGGCCCGAAAATGCCAGTCGCCAGAGATGACCGCTGCCTATTTCAGCAATTGGCGCGGCCTCTTGAATCGAGGTGAGGATATAGGAGTGCGCCACGCGGCTTCCCTTGCTTTGCATTCTCACGGCATGGCGCCGAATTTTGTCCTCACGCCGTTGTTGTACCGAATCTGTCGCTATTGCATTGAATCTGTGGATAACCCTGTCCACAACCTGTTTACTGGATGTGAATGACCACTCTCTCGCTAAAGAGCTACCAGCAAGCCGCACTCGATGCGCTGCGGGCCTTTGCCCGCGCCGCCCAGCTCAAAGGCCCAGCCCTGGCATTCGGCGAATTGGCGGGGCGGCCTTACAACCCAGACCCGTTTGGCGCGGTGCCCTGCATTTGCCTGCGCATCCCCACAGGCGGCGGAAAAACGCTGATGGCGGCGCATGCGGTGAACGTATTGGCCCAGGAGTGGCGCGCCACCGACGCGCCGGTGGCGGTGTGGCTGGTGCCCAGCGACACCAACCGCAGCCACACTTTGTAGGCGCTGCAAACCGCTGGCCACCCGTACCGTGAGGCGCTGGAGGCGAGCTACGGCGCGGGTGTGCGCGTCTGCGTGCTGGAAGACCTGGCCCACATCGCCCCGCCCGACTGGGGCCAACGCGCCGTGGTGGTGGTGGCAACCATCCAGAGCTTCCGCATTGACGACACCGACAAACGCAATGTTTACAGCTTTTCTGAAAGCTTCGAGCGCCACTTCAAGGGTTGCGACGAACAGCGCCTGCGGGTGCTGCGTGATCTG
>JANOYE010000156.1:0-3419 GCA_031428695.1 Rhodoferax sp.
ATGGACAGCATGACAGCGCCGGCTGACATGTTTGGCAGCCCGCCTTTCAGTTTCACTGAGAAGAAACGCCTGGGCAACGACTTGTCTCGCCTGTCGCAGATCCAGGACGGCAAGTGGAAGGTGATCTCAGAGTACATCAAGTAAGCAGGGCGACGCGTTCCAAAGAAAAACCGCCTTCGGGCGGTTTTTTCGTTCTCTCAAACGAAAATGGCCTGCAGGTCTCGAATAGTGTGCGTAATCAGCTACTGATAATATAGCGCCGTTAGCGCAACCAAAAGACGCTCAAGAGACGATATAAGCCGTGGTTCCCGTCGCCAGCAACTTGCCGTCTACCGCCAGAAAGTCGGTGCGGGCAGTGGCTACCCGCGAGCCCAGGCGCAACACCTCGGCCCGAAAGAGAAAGTGGTCGCCGTGCCCAGGGCGCAGGTAGTCGATGTGCAGGTCAATCGTGCCGATTTTGGAAAACCGCTCCACCAGTTGCGCGTGCGACTCGTCAATGTGGCGCGCCGATATCGCCGCCATCACGGCCAGGCTGCCTGTCACGTCAATGCCTGCGCTGATCACGCCGCCGTGGATGCGGTGGCTGGGCCGGTGGCCCACCAAATCGCGCCGCATGACGATGCTGGCCGTCACCTGCTCTGGCAAGATCGACACCACCTTCAGCCCCAGCAGCTTGTTGAACGGGATGTTGTCTTCGTAAAACTGCGTGATCATCGCCACGAGATCGGGCGCGAATGCTTTGGCGAGTGTGGTTGGGGTTTTGACCATTTACAGCCCCAACTGGCGCGAGGCCAGCTCTTTCATGATTTCTTCAGCGCCGCCGCCAATCATCATCACCTTCACTTCGCGGTAAATGCGCTCTGATTTCGTGCCGCGCATGAAACCCATGCCACCGAGGATTTGCACCGCCTGGTCGGCGCAAAACTGCATGGTTTGGGTAGCGTGGTTTTTTAGCATGCAGACCTCGGCGACCCAGCGCGAAGCGACGTCTTTGCCTGCGGTCTCTTCACCGGCGTCGGCGCGCGCTGTGAGCGCGTCGCACCAAGCCTGGGTGCTGGCGATGCGCATTTCCATGTCCACCAGTTTGTGGCGGATGACTTGGCTTTCGATCAAGAACTGGCCAAAGGTTTTGCGTTGCCGCGCCCAGTCCAGCGCTTCGTCAAAACACGCTTGGGCAAAACCGAGCGCCAGCACCGACATGCCCAGGCGCTCGCCGTTGAAGTTGCCCATGATCATTTTGAACCCCGCGCCCTCCTGGCCGACCAGCAGGCGCGCGGGCACCCGCACATGGTCAAACCGGATGTGCGCTGTGTCGGAGGCGTGCCAGCCCATTTTGTCGAGCCGGGTGCGTGAAACGCCGGGCAAGTGCATGGGGATGACGATCAACGAGATGCCGCTTGCGCCTTTGCTGCCCGCATCGCCGGTTCTGACCGCCGCCGTCAAGAAGTCGCAGCGCACGCCCGAGGTGATGAATATTTTTTCGCCGTTGATGAGGTAGTCGTCGCCCTGTCCATCGTTCGTACGTATGGCGGTCGTTTTGATCGCCGCCACATCACTGCCGCCACCCGGCTCGGTGATCCCGAGGGCCGAAATTTTCTCGCCGCGCAACACCGGTGGCACGATTTCCTGCTTCAGCGCCTGGCTGCCATGTTTGAG
This sequence comes from Rhodoferax sp., assembly GCA_031428695.1. GTDB lineage: Bacteria > Pseudomonadota > Gammaproteobacteria > Burkholderiales > Burkholderiaceae_C > JANYCG01. Next base: position 1,657 of record JANOYE010000156.1, read on the forward strand.
GATCGGCGGCAGGCCAATCGAGTGTGAATGCAAACTCGCATGCACACCGCCACTGCCGGTGACACGGGCAAACGTCTGGCTGACCAGGCTCTTCATCCGATGTGTGGCAGGCGTGCCGCCGAACTCTTCCGGATACCCCAAACCAAGCAGGCCCAACTCGGACGCGCGTTGGTACAAGGGGCGCGGGAACTCGCCCGCCGCGTCCCACGCCGTCACAAACGGGGCGATTTCTTCTTTGGCGAAACGCTCGACGAGGGCGACCAACGCTTCTTCATCGGCGCGGTCGAATCGGGGCGCGCCACCACCCTGCGGCTGCTGGTCGCTCATGCCGACTTTGGCGGCTTCTTGGCGATGCCCATGGTCTTGGCCAAAATGCCCAACATCACTTCATCAGCCCCGCCGCCGATGGAACCCAGGCGGCCATCGCGGTATTTGCGCGCCACTTTGTTCTCCAGCGTGAAACCCATGCCACCCCAGAACTGCAGGCAGCCGTCTGGAATCAAGCGGTTCAAGCGGCCGGTTTTGAGTTTGCACATGGAGGCCAGCTCGGTCACATCTTGGCCGCTCACATACAACTCGCAGGCGCGGTACGTGAGCGCCCGCAGCGCCTCGACTTCGGTCTTCATTTCTGCCAGTTTGAACTGCACCCACTGCTGGTCAGCCAAGGTGGCGCCAAACAGCTTGCGCTCTTGCGCCCATTCAATCGTCCACTGGATGCAATTGGTCAAACCCTGCAAGGCGCTGCCCGCCGCCCACAGCCGCTCCTCCTGGAACTGCATCATCTGGTACATGAAGCCCTGGCCTTCGTTGCCGATGCGGTTGCGCTGCGGCACGCGCACTTCGTCGAAATAGATCAAACCTGTGTCGCTGGAGTTCATGCCGATCTTGCGGATCTTGCGCGCCACTTCGATGCCCTTGACGAGTTTGCGGTTCACGCCCTTGCCGGGGCCTTCGCGCATCGGCACCATGATGAGGGTTTTGTTTTTGTGTTGGTTGCCGCCGGTGGGCGAAGCGCCGTCGCCGGTGTTGGCCAGCATGCACATCCAGTCGGCCTGCAGGCTGTTGGTGATCCACATTTTCTGGCCGCTGATGATGTAGTCGTCGCCGTCCTTGCGGGCATAACTCTTGATGGACGCGACGTCGCTGCCTGCGCCGGGTTCGCTTACACCGATGCAGCCGACCATGTCGCCCGCAATCGACGGCGCCAGAAATTCGCGCTTGAGTTCGTCGCTGCCAAAACGCGCCAACGCCGGCGTCGCCATGTCGGTTTGCACGCCGATCGCCATCGGCACGCCGCCGCAGTGGCAGTGGCCCAGGGCTTCAGCCATGGCCAGGCCGTAGGTGTAGTCCAGCCCGGCGCCGCCATAGGCTTCAGGCTTGGTCAAGCCCAACAGACCCAAGTCGCCCAGGCCCTTGAAGACTTCATGGGCCGGGAAGATTTCGTCTTCTTCCCATTGGTCTACATGGGGGTTGATTTTTTCCTCGATGTAGCGCTTCAGGGTCTTCTGGATTTCGAGGTGTTCGTGGGTGTAGTTCATGGCGTGGTTTGGAGGGGATTATTGGAAAACTTTGGGCACGACAGCTCGGTGAAAACCGTTGAAAGCTTTCACCGCCGCACGTGTCTGCGATTCTTCGCTGGCTTGGGTCATCTCCCAGCCCAGCCGGGCCTGCGGCCGCGCGCCGTCAATGCGCATCGTCGTGCCGGAAATGAAGGACGCGCCGGGGCTGAGCAAAAACACGATGCCTGCCGCCGTCTCGGCCTC
>JANOYE010000157.1:0-1974 GCA_031428695.1 Rhodoferax sp.
TCCACCAAATGTTTCAACCAAAAAATCCAGAAAAGCCCGTGTGCGTGCTGGAACGTGTTTGCGGGTCGGCATGGCCGCATACAACTGCAAGCTGCCGCCATGCCAATCCGGCAGTACACGCACCAGGCGACCGTCTCGCAAGGCGTCTGCCACCATAAACGTTGGCAAACCGGCAACCCCCATACCGGCCAAAGCCGCTGCATAGAGAACTTCCAGTTGACCGGTCGATATGACGGGTGCGCGCAGGCCCACTCTGAGCATCCGCCGCGTTGCGCCGTGCGCCCCACGCGCCTCACGAAATAACGTCAGTTCGCGCCGAACTGCAGCCACATCCGGAAGCAATCCGTCGTGTTGGTGCAAATCTTCCGGTTGCATCGGTTGCCCGCATCGCTCCAGATAGGCCGGAGCCGCGCAAACGACGAAGGTTGACGCGGCGAGTGGCCGAACCACGAAGTCCCCCTGAAGGGCTTGTTGTCCGATAGACAGGATGGAAACATCGAAGTTCTCGTCGGCAGCCTCAACCGGCCCAGACGCCGACAGCTCCAGTTGAATGCTGGGGAAGCGTTGTCGAAAAGTGGGAAGGTGTTGAACCAACTGATGGGTTGCGAATGCGGGCGGGCACAGGACGCGCAAGGTGCCACTGGGGGCTTTATTGAAGGCGCTTGCCAAAGTATCCGCATCGTCCAGCTCCGCCAATACGCGCTTGGCGCGCTCAAGATAATCCTCGCCAACTTCCGTCAAAGCAAGCTTTCGGGTAGTGCGATTCAGCAGTCTCGCCCCCAGATGGTCCTCAAGGTCGGACACAGCACGTGTGACCACCGCTGGGGCAAGATCAAGCACCCTGGCAGCCCCTGCAAAGCTGCCTTCAGCGATGACTTGGGCGAATACGCGAAGGGCGCGAAGTTGATCCATCGGATCATTCTTCCACATTCACTTGGAACGGGAACACAGCGTGCACACCACCCCGAAGGGATGCTGAGAAGCCAATTGGCAGCAAAGGATGTTGACGATAGCCTGCTATCCTTCAAATCAGCGCCACACACAAGGCGCGTGAGCCGCCGCCATGAACTACAACTTCCTCTCCGCCACGATTCTGCTGATCTTGATCACCGATCCGTTTGGCAACATCCCCATTTTTGCCAACGCGCTGAAAAACGTGCCGCCAAAGCGCCGGCCGTGGGTGATCTTGCGTGAGGTGCTGATTGCGTTTGCGCTCTTGCTGCTGTTCATGTTTATCGGCGACGGGTTTCTGCGGGTGATGAATTTGAGCCCGCTGTCGCTGCAAATCGCAGGCGGGGTGATTTTGTTTTTGATCGCGCTTCGCATGATCTTTCCACCACCCGCACAGAACGTGGATTTCACCGAGTCGCAGCAAGAGCCGCTGATCGTGCCGCTGGCCATCCCGGCGCTGGCCGGGCCGTCGGCGCTGGCCACCGTGCTGCTGTTGGTGTCGCAAGCGCCCGAGCGGCGCATGGAGTGGATCGCGGCACTCAGCGTCACGATGCTGGTCTGCGCCGTGGTGCTGGTGTTGGCCGAGCGCATCCAGCGGGTGCTGGGCGAGCGCTTCATCACCGCTGTAGAGCGGCTGATGGGCCTGATTTTGGTAGCAGTGGCGGTCGAGATGCTGTTGCGCGGATTCAAGACCTTTGCCGGTCAGATTGGCACAGCCTAAGGCCATTTAAGCCGGGGGGACTGGCTGGAATTTACAAAAATTAGCCGAACTTTACGGGCCGGAACTTCAATAGCTGAACAGGCTCTCAATAATCACATTCCTGGCGCCAGCGTGCGTTGTGCCCGCTGGCAACCCATCCAAGAGGGCAAATTTCATGACAACCCATCAGCCAATACAGCCCTTTCACCGCGTGCCGGGGATCGACCGGCGCGCTTTGGTGGCCGCTTTTGTGGCCGCGCCATTTGTCTGGACCGGCGCCCGCGCCCAGGCGCAGGTAGCCCGCAAGCCCACGCCTTCTCAAA
>JANOYE010000158.1:0-1784 GCA_031428695.1 Rhodoferax sp.
CACATGCACGATGCCTTGGCGTTTGTGCAGGAAGGGGAAATACGCCGCCGCGCCGCCGCTGGAGGCGATGTTGGCATCCAGCGTGACGATCTGCTCCTTGCTGATGGGGTCGGCAATGCCGTCGTAGCCCGCCTCCCAGCCCGTGGTCGGTGTGTTGTGGTCGGCGGTGGCGACGATGGAGCTGATGCGCCACACCTTGCGCCCGGCCTGGCGCAAGCCCTCGTACGCCTGCGGGCTGGTGACTTCGTGCACCAGATGCCGGTCGATGTAAAGCACCGTGGTGCCGTCGTCTTCGGTGTGGACGACGTGTTCGTCCCAAATTTTGTCGTAGAGGGTTCTTGGCATGTGAATCTCGGGTTAGCCTTTGATTTTAGTTGAGTGCTGCCCGAGTCAGGGTAGCCTTGCCAGCGACCGTCCACGACGGCAAAACTCGGGTTGCCAAATGATTGCAAAAAATAGGAAATATGCTATCATCCTGTCCATGAACAACAAGCACCGCAAAACACTGCAAGCTGTGCTGTCCGATCCTGTCAACGGAAACTTGGAATGGTCGCGTATCGAAGCCTTGTTGGTCGCGTTGGGGTGCCGAGTGATTGAAGGGCTTGGCTCGGCGGTCACATTTGAGCTTGAGGGGCGACGGGCGAATTTTCACCGACCGCATCCAGGCAATGAGGCGTTGCGGTATCGCGTGAAAGCGGTGCGCGAGTTTCTTGAAAAAATTGGAGTGCAACCATGAATACCATGACTTACAAAGGTTATGCGGCGGCGATGGCGTTTGATGCCGAAGACAAAATCATTATCGGCCGCGTAGAAGACATTGACGACATCATCACCTTTGACGCAGTGTCAGTCGGCGAGTTTGAAGCCACATTCCGGTCAGCCATTGATGCCTACATCAAGGCCTGTGAACGTCTTGGCCAAACTGCCGAAAAGCCAGCCAGCGGGCGCTTGATGCTGCGCGTGAACCCTGCGGTGCACGCAGCTGCCGTCAAGGCCAGCGCCCGCAGCGGGCAGAGTCTGAACAAGTGGGCGGAGAAGGTTTTGGGGCTGGCGGCGCAGGGCTAAGGTGGAGGCGCAGCCCATCAGGAAGCTTAAACACTTTAGGCCGCCAAGTCACGAAAAATATGCGTAAGAAGCTACCAAAATAATAGCATCTCAATTTCACTCAAACCCCTTCGCGCATGGCCTCGACGGCCGCCTTGGCGAGAAATCCTGATCGTGTCATGTGATGGTCGCTCGCCCACATGTCAATCTGCTGCACCAGGTTGGAGGGCAGGCTGACATTCAAGCGCACGGGCCGCGTGTCGATGCGGGTCAAATCAATGTCCGCCAACAGCCAGACACCACCTTGGTATTGACGGTCGGCTGACAGTTTTTCGAGCGGCGTGGGCGGGGGCACGGCATCAGCCTCGCCATGAAAATGCGCTTCGACCGCTTCCTGGATGGCACTGGGCAAGTCGTTCCAATCATCAGCAGCCGAAAAGCAACCGGGGAAATCCGGAAACGTCACGCCGTGCGCGTGTTTGGCGTTGCCCATGTGGATGTAAACGGGGTAGAGCATGGCGGTGTTCCTGTTTCAGTTCATGAATTACTTGATGCGCAAGCCAGCCTGCTTCAAGATGCTGTTGACCGTGGGCAGTGGCAAGTCCTTTTTGGGATGCGGCACGGTGACTTTGCCCGGCTTGGTGGGATGCTTGAACTGGTGATGCGAACCCACCACGTGTATCAACTGCCAGCCATCGGCTTTCATGCGCTGGATGATGTCGGCGCTTTTCATGGGATTA
>JANOYE010000159.1:0-4377 GCA_031428695.1 Rhodoferax sp.
CCTTAACTATGACATCGCCGACGACCGCGCCGTGATCCTGCGGCAAGGCTGGCGTCCGCAAGCCAAATTGTTGGTGCTGGATGAAATCCACAAGATGCCCGACTGGAAGACCTGGCTCAAGGGGGTGGTCGACGGCAAACCCAAAGGGCAGCATCTGCTGGTGACAGGCAGCGCGCGGCTCGACACCTTTCGCCAATCGGGCGAGTCGCTGGCGGGGCGCTTTTTCGCCTGGCGGCTGCACCCGGTCTCGGTGCGGGAGTGGTGCGAGCAGACGGGCGCAAAACCAGCGGATGCCTTGACCCATCTGCTTGAGCGGGGCGGTTTTCCGGAGCCTTGCCTGGCCGAAACAGACGACGACGCACAGCGCTGGCGCAGGCAATATTTTGACGGGCTCATCCGCAACGACGTGCTGGAGTTTTCACGTTTGCATGAGCTGACCGCGATGCGCCTTTTTGCGGAACTGCTGCGCCAGCGTGTCGGTTCGCCCTTGTCGCTGGCATCCATGGCCCGTGACTTGAATGTGTCACCCGTCACGCTCAAGCGTTACCTTGACATTCTGGAGGCGCTGTACATCGTCTTCGTGGTTCGCCCCTGGCACCACAACATCGCCAGGGCCACACTGCAAGCGCCCAAGGTCTATTTTTTCGACACCGGCCTGGTGCAGGGCGACGATGGTGTGCGCTTTGAAAACCTGGTTGCCTGCCATCTGCTCAAACACATTCATTGGCAGCAAGATGCCAAAGGCAAAGAGGTGGGCCTGCACTACGTACGCACCAAGGACGGCGCTGAAGTGGATTTTTGCCTGAGCCACACTCCTCACGCCACCCGAAAAGGCGTCACCTTGTCGCACCTGATCGAATGCAAGCTGTCTGACAACAAGCCACACGGCGCTTTGACGCGGTTTGCCGGGCAATGGGCTGATGCGCAGGCTGTCCAGGTCATGCGCAATCTGCGGCATGAAGAAGACGCTGGCAAAGTGCAGATCAGGGATGCTGCGGGCTGGCTCAACGGGTTGGCTGCCTGAACCCAGGCAAGATGAATCTTTTCAGGCCTGCAGGAAATCATTTCAGGCTCTATCATACCCAAATTGGGTATGATAGAAGTGTTTTTACTTCTCCCACGAAGATTTTAAGAAAATTCAGCATCTAAGTCACGTATTATATTGATAGTTTGCTACATAAATAGTAGCAAATTACAGGCCGGGTAAACCCGCGCTTACCTTAGAAACAGGTCTCTAGACAAATCACCCGTCTGCCGAAGAGGGCGAAATTGCAGCAAAATAGCACGAACGTTCGTTTATTTTGACCAGCACCCATGCCGCCGCCCGGACTTGAACCTCCTTCCGATGCCTCAACTGCGGCCCCGTCGCCCTCTGTTGCCGGAGTGACGCCGCCTGCGCGTGAGGCAGGCCGCGACGGCGCCCGCGCCATGCACAAGGGCCAACAGACCAAGCAGGCTATTGTGGACGCCGCGCTCGGGCTGGCGACGCAGATCGGGCTCGAAGGCCTGTCGATCGGCGTGCTGGCCGAAGTGATGCGCATGAGCAAGTCCGGCGTGTTCGCGCATTTTGGTTCGCGTGAGGAGTTGCAAATCTCCGTGATCCTCGAATACTTTCGCCGCTTCGAGCTGGAGATTTTTGCCCCCGCCATGAAGGAGCCCAAGGGCCTGCCGCGCCTGAAGGCCCTGTTTGACAACTGGATGAAACGCGTGGCGGTCGAGATCCAGTCCGGCTGCATCTTCATCAGCGGCGCGGTGGAGTTTGACGACCGCAGCGGGCCGGTGCATGACGCGCTGGCCAGCTCGGTGAAGACTTGGCTCAAAGCGGTATTGCGCGCCGTCGTGCAGGCCAAAGAAAGCGGCCACCTGCTGGCCGACGCAGACGAGCAGCAGATCGCTTTTGAGATTCACGGCCTCATACTCGCGCTGCATTATGAAGCGCGATTTCTCAAGCAGGCGGGCTCAATAGACCGGGCCAACCAGGGCTTCGCCAACATCCTCGCCCGCTACGGCGCGCCCACGGCAGAAGCGGCCAAACCCGTGGCCACCGCCAAATCAAAAAAACCTTTTTCATCTTTCAAGGACTGACCATGCCAAGTTACACCCCGCCCCTGCGCGACATGCAATTCGTGATGCATGAGTTGTTGCACGTTGTCGACGATTTCAAAGCCATCCCCAAACACGCTGAAATTGACGCTGACACAATCAACGCGGTGCTCGAAGGCGCGGGCCAGTTCGCCACCGAGGTTGCGTTTCCGCTCAATATCAGTGGCGACACGGAGGGCTGCAAACTTGACCAGAAGAGCCATGAAGTCACCACACCCAAAGGCTTCAAGGCCGCCTACAAGCAGTATGTGGAGGGCGGCTGGCCCGCGCTCAGTTGTGACCCGGCCTTTGGCGGCCAGGGCTTGCCGCTGGTGCTGAACCAATGCCTGTACGAAATGCTCAACAGCGCCAACCAGGCTTGGGCGATGTACCCCGGCCTCACCCACGGTGCCTACGCGGCGCTGCGCACCTACGGCACACCCGAGCAGCAAGCCACGTATCTGCACAAAATGACCAGTGGCGAGTGGACCGGCACCATGTGCCTGACCGAGCCGCATTGCGGCACCGACTTAGGCCTAATGCGCACCAAGGCCGAGTCCCTGCCCGACGGCACCTACAAAATCACCGGCAACAAGATTTTCATCAGCGCCGGTGAACACGACATGGCCGACAATATCATTCACCTGGTGCTGGCGCGCCTCACCGATGCGCCGCCCGGCATCAAGGGCGTGAGCCTGTTCATCGTGCCCAAGTTCAATGTGAACAAAGACGGCACGCTGGGCAGCCGCAACGGCATTTATTGCGGCGGGCTGGAGCACAAGATGGGCATCCACGGCAATGCCACGGCGCAAATCGTGATTGACGGCGCCATCGGCACGCTGGTCGGCCAGCCCAACAAGGGCATGCAGGCGATGTTTGTGATGATGAACTCGGCGCGTTTGGGCGTCGGCAACCAGTCGCTCGGTTTGACCGAAGTGGCCTACCAAAACGCCGTGGCCTACGCCAAAGACCGCATCCAGATGCGTTCACTCTCCGGCCCCAAAGCCAAAGACAAACCGGCCGACCCGATCATCGTGCACCCGGATGTGCGCAGGATGTTGCTCACCGCCCGCGCCTATGCGCAAGGTGGCCGAGCATTGGCCATCTATTGCTCGGTGTTGCTGGAAAAAGAGCACTACCACCCGGACGAAAAAGTGCGCAAAGACTCGGGCGAAATGCTGGGCCTGCTCACGCCCATCGTCAAGGGCTTTTTGACCGACAACGGTTATCAGGCCGCCACCCTATGCCAGCAGGTCTTTGGCGGCCATGGTTACATCAAGGAATGGGGCATGGAGCAGTTTGTGCGCGACGCCCGCATCAACATGATTTATGAGGGCACCAACACCATCCAGGCGCTGGATTTGCTGGGCCGCAAAATCCTCGGCAACAACGGCGCCACGCTGAAGAAATTCGGCAAGCTGATTGGCGCTTTGGTGGAAGAAGAAGGCGTGAACGAAAAGATGTCCGAGTTCATCACGCCCATCGCCATCTTGGGCGACCAGATGACCAAGTTCACCACCGAGCTGGGCTTCAAGGGCATGCAAAACGCCGACGAGGTGGGCGCTGCCGCCGTGGACTATTTGCGGGTGGCAGGGCACCTGGTGTTCGGGTATTTCTGGGCGCGCATGGCGCAAGTGGCGCTGCGAGAGATTGCCGCTGGCAACACCGATCAGTTTTACCTGGCCAAACTGCAAACGGCGCGTTTCTATTTCGCCAAATTGTTTCCAGAGACCACCAGCTTGATGCAAACCGCGCGCTCTGGCGCTAAAGTATTGTTGGACACGGAAGCCGTCTTCGCCTGAGACGCGGTTTTTCCGGCGCCAGCTTTTTATTCCATCCATTTCTTCACCCCGGAGTCACTATGAAGAAGACCGTTTTTGCACTTGTTTCTATCGCGTATGCAGGTTCTGCCTTGGCGCAAATGACGCCTGTGGGCAATTGGCACACGGTGGACGACAAGACCGGCGAGATCAAATCTGAAATCCGAATCGTTGAAAACGCGGGCGTTCTAGTTGGCTCGATCGCCAAGCTTCTGGCGAAGGACTCCAAGCCCGACGCGGTTTGCGACAAATGCAGCGACGACCGCAAAGACAAACTCATGCTGGGCCTGCAGATCATTCGCGGCGCCAAAAAAAATGAGGACAAAGACGTTTGGGAGGGCGGAAAGATTCTCGACCCGGAGAACGGCAAGACCTACAACCAGCGTTTGACGCCCGTCGAGGGCGGCAGCAAGCTCGAAGTGCGCGGCTCCATCGGCCCGTTTGGCCGGACCCAAACCTGGGTCAGAGCCAAGTA
>JANOYE010000160.1:0-15648 GCA_031428695.1 Rhodoferax sp.
TGGGGTACTTGGTGAGCGCCTGCATGGAAATGTCGACACCCAGATCAAAGGCGTTGAAAGCGATGCCGGCGCCCCAGGTGTTGTCGAGCACGGAGACGATGGGTCGTTGTCCGGCGCGACCCTGGTTGGCTTGCTGCACACGGGCCACCAGCGCAGGAATATCGGGGAACTCCAGCGTGATGGAACCCGGTGCTTCCAGCCAGACCAAGCGCGTAGCGGGCGAGATGTGCCGCGCAATGCTGTTTGCGTGCGCCAAAACCTACATTCATTGCATCGTCATCTACATCACGCCTTTGACTGTGAGGTTTTCCGTGAACTTTCGACTCCTGTGCATTCGGCTGCTGGCTGGCAGCGGCATTGGCCTTTTGGCGTGGCCAGCTTGGGCGTGCGTTACTCGTTCTAGCCCGGCGGCTGGCGGCAGCTTTGCCGGGCCAACATGCCGCTTTCAAGCGGCATGCGCCCGCGCCCAAGCCACGTAGTGGTCCATCCAAGACTGCAGGAACGGGCGCCTTTTGTCGCCCAGGCTGCCGTCTACTTGGAAAAACCCTTCCTGCTGCTGCAGGTAGGCCTCGGGCTGGCCCATCACGGGAACGTCGAGGTAGGCCAAGATGTTGCGCAGGTGTTGTTGCGCCATGCTGGTGCCCAGCGCGCCCACTGAGATGCCCAGCACGCCCGCCGGTTTGCCCGCCCAGGCGTTGTGGCCATACGGGCGCGAGGCGTGGTCAATGGCGTTTTTCAGCACACCCGGGATCGAGCGGTTGTACTCCGGCGTGATGAACAGCAGGCCCTGCGCCGCGCTTATTTCTCGCTTGAGGCGCAGCACGCAGTTGGCCTGCGCCGCGTCGTCGTCCTGGTTGTACATCGGAAGGTCGTCGATCTGCAGCTGTTCCAGCGTGAAGTCCGTTGGCGCCAGCGCCGCCAGCGCCCCGGCCAGTTTGCGGTTGATGGAATCCTGGCGCAGGCTGCCCACGATGACGGCGATGAGGACACGATCCATGAAGTTCTCCCATAAAACTTCAGCGTAACCCGCATCGGCCGTTTCATCTGTGCGATAGCGCACAACAGGCTATTTGGGCCGGGGCCGCGCCAGTTGGGGCTGCGCGGCCTGCAGGCGGCCGGCCCGCAATTCAGCAACGGCCTTGGCGACGGCGTGGGCCACATTGCGCACCTCGTCCTGCAGGGCGGTGTCTTCGTCCAGCGCCTCGTGGCTGGTGGCATAAGGCGCGTAGTAGCCGATGTAGCGGTCCAGCCGGGCTTGCGGCCCAGCGTCAATGAAGCCCATCCAGTCGAGCCAGTCTGACAAGGCGCGGCGCGAGCCCTCGGTGCCCGCCACGTCACCATGCACGACCAGGCCGTAGACGCGCCCGGCCAGGTGCTGCGGGTAGTCCCAGCCGGCCAGTTCAAGCGCTTTGGCTTTGGCCGGGCTCTTGCCGCCCGTGGCCGTCGGGTCTGGGTTGCCGCCATCGGCGCACACCAGGCGGTCGATCATCAGCTTGAGCGGGCCCGGGCTTTGGTACCAGTAGACTGGTGTGGCAATGATCACGGCGTGCGCGGCGGTCCAGCGCTCATAGATCTCGGCCATCCAGTCGTTGGTTTGGCGCAAGGCGTGGTTGGGGTAACAGCTGCACGGCCAGTGGCACAGCGGCATGGCGGTTGACGCGCAGCCTTTGCAAGGGTGGATGTGGCGGTCGTAGTCAGAGGTTACGCGGCTCAAGTCCAGCACATCGGTTTCGATATCGGCCGCCTCCAGCACCTCGCGCGCCAGCCCGGTCAGGCGAAAGGTTTTGGAGATCTCGCCCGGGCAGGTGCCGTCGTTGCGGGCCGAGCCGCAAATCAACAAGACGCGCGATCGGGTGGCGGGGTCGGCCCACAGCACCTGGGCGGCTTCCAGGCGCTGTTTTGTCTGGATCCATTCGGTGGACAACTCATAACCCGGATCGGCATACCCGGCACCCGCCTTCTGCGTGAAAGGCGCTTTTCGGCCCTCCTGGTACGCCGCCCAGGCGATAGACTCCAGCCGCGAGATGGCGGCGTCTTCGGCCCGGAAGGCTGAGTCAATGAACGAAGCGCGAAAGCGAGCGCTGAACTCGCCCCGTGCCGCCGGCGCGGGCGCCTGGCCTTTGCGGATGTCAATCATGGCAATCTCCAAAAAGTGCAAGTCTGTCACCTCGTACGGCGCGTTCCGTGCGTTGCCGCACAGAAGCGGGCTGAGGCCTGCAAAGAGGACCCAGCCGGCAACCCAGGGAAAACTCAATGACTTGTGTGCGGTGCCGCACAGACGGCTTGTTGGCGGTCGGGTTCAATGCCATTCAGAACTACCCATTCAGCGATGTCATACAACCCCAACCCCAACCCCAGCCCGCAACCCTCGGTCCAGCCGGCCGATCAAGACACTGCTCCAAATGGCTCGGCTGCGTCATCCAGGATGCTGGCCAGACCGCCTATCTCGGCCCTGGTTCAAAGTGCGCACATACCGCCGTCCAGTGTGCCGGGCGACGTGTCGATGGCAGACTGGGACGACTTGCTCAATGCCGTCAAGGCGCGCCTGCTGATGTCAGCCAGCGAAGACTTCGCCCATTCCAGAGACCCGCGGCCCGAGGGCCCACTGGAGTTTGTGCAGTCCGAAATGATTGACTGCGTCGCCGCGCTGGATCAGTTGCACACGACACTGTCGCACGAGTTGGAGCGCTACAAGGGCCTCAAGGGCGACATTGAAGCGGCGCAAGCGGCCCTGGCGCTCAAACACAGCGAGCTTCTTGGCACCCAAGCGCAGGAGCGCCGCTCGCGCCACTTGGCGCGCCATGACAGCCTGACCGCGTTGCCCAACCGCAGCCATTTTTCCCAACGGCTGGACCAGACGCTGGCGTTGCAATTGGAGGCCGCGCACCCCGAGCCGCTGGCCGTGCTGTTTCTGGATCTGGACTACTTCAAACAGATCAATGACACCCACGGCCACGCCGCGGGCGACGAAGTGCTGAAAATCGTGGCGACGCGCCTGATCCAGTCCGTGCGCGTCGAAGACTGTGTGAGCCGGCTGGGTGGCGATGAATTCGCCTGTTTGCTGGGCGGCTTTCCAGACCGTCAACGGCTGGGGCAGCATGCTGCCAAGATCTTGACGGCTGTTGCGGCGCCCTTGCAGGTTCGTAAGCTGAGCCTGACCATTCGCCCCAGCATCGGTGTGGCCCTGTACCCAAGTGACGGCTCGACCGGCCCGGTGTTGCTGGAACGCGCCGATGTGGCCATGTACGCCGCCAAGAAAAGGCGTTCAGGTTACGCGTTTTACGACGAAATTTCGTCGCACTGAGCCAAGCGGTGTCGTCATTGCGGCAAGCGTTGGGCAGCGGTCTGTGGGTCGCCGCCTGCGAGGCGGTCGCAGTAAGTGACCAGGGCATCGATGCCGTTGAATTTGTCAAACACCTGGTCAGCGCCCAGTTCCAGGCACTTTCGCTGGATGTCCGCAGAGGCATAGTGGGTCAGCACAACCACCTTGCAGCCCAGCGCCAGGGCATGGACGCCCCTGAGCACCCCCAGACCCGAGCCGGCCGTAAGGAAGATGTCGGTGATCACCATATCCACCGGATGTTTCGTGCCCGACAACCATGACATGGCGGAGGCTTCGTCCTCAGACGCGCCCACTACCGTGACCTGGCTTAACTCTTCCAGCGCAGTGATCAGACTCTGACGCAGCTCCGGGCTGTCTTCGACAACGTAAGTGTTGAGTGTTGGCATCGATGTAATTTGGGTGGCCAGTGGCAACAGGAGAGTTACCTGAGTATTTCCGTCAATGCCCGTGCAGGATGCTGGCCGCAGGCTCGACTCTGCGTCAGACTGCGCCTACTGCTGGCCCGGGTTTCGTAGGACATCTACTACGACAAGATGGGGCGCAGTCCGCTGTGCAGCAGGCCGCAGATTTTCCATACTTGCCGGTGTTGAAACCATCGACCAAGGAGAATCCGATGAAATTCAAATTGAAGAACATGATCGTGCGATGCTTGCTCGGCCTGGCTGCTGTGGCCGTCTCCAGCCAGGCTGCTGCGCAGGTGACTTTCTATGAGAACAACGACTTCCAGGGGCGCTCGTTCAGCACCGGCGAACGTGTCGCCAACTTCCGGGACGCCGGCTTCAACGACCGCGCTTCCTCCGTGATTGTGTTGAGCCGGCGCTGGGAAGTTTGCGAGCATGCCCAGTTTGACGGGCGCTGTGTGGTGCTGCGCCCAGGCCGTTACCCATCGCTCGAATCCATGGGCATGAACAACAGTGTCTCTTCGATACGCGCGATGAACAACCGAACGCGCATCAACGACGACCGCTTTGCGCCGCCGGCGCCCTCGGTTTACGACAACCGCAGGCGCAACAACGAGCGCCTGTATGAGGCCGACGTGACCTCGGTGCGTGCCGTCGTCGGGCCACCCGAGCAGCGTTGCTGGATTGAACGCGAACAGGTGGTGCAGCCGACCCAGAGCCAGAGCAGCTCCAATGTCCCCGGCGCGCTGATGGGCGCTGTGCTTGGCGGCGTTCTGGGCCACCAGGTAGGCAATGGGCGTGGCAAAGACCTGGCCACCATCGGCGGCGCCATTGCCGGCGGCGCGCTGGGAGCCCAAGTGGGCAAAGATGCCAATCAACAGCAACAGCAACAGTATCAGACCCAAGGCGTTCAGCGCTGCGTCACTGTGCCGAGCCAGGCGCGGCCTGAGTTGTGGGACGTGAGCTACACCTTCCGGGGCATCGACCACCGTCTGCAGATGACAACGCCACCGGGCCCCACGGTGACGGTGAACCGCCAGGGCGAGCCCAGGGCCTGAGCCGGCACCGGCCGCAACCGACAACACTCAACTTTCAACTTTCAACTTTCTCCATCAACAACCTAAAGGATCCCCATGAACACACAGTTCAATTTCAAAGCCACATTGCTGTTGACAGCGCTGCTGGGGTTTTCGGTGGCGCAAGCCGCCGTGATCAGCAAGGCGGAGTTCAATAGCGGCAAAACCCGCATCAGCGCCGAGTACAAGACGGCCAAGGCCGCCTGCAAGGCCTTGGCCGACAACGCCCGCGACGTTTGCCAGGAAGAGGCCAAAGGCAAAGAAAAAGTGGCCCGTGCCGAGCTGCAATATGCCTACACGGCAAAGGCCAGCGACATGACCAAAGTTGAAGAAACCAAGGCCAAAACGGCCTATGAAGTCGCTAAAGAGAAATGCGACGACTTGGCTGGCAACAACAAATCGGTCTGCGTGAAGGAAGCCAAAGCGGTGGAAGTCAAGGCCCTGGTCAACGCCCGCATGGCCAGCAAGATCAGTGAAACCCGCAAGGACGGCGCACAAGACAAGGTAGATGCCGACTACAAGGTGGCTGCCGAGAAATGTGACGTTCTGGCAGGCGACGCCAAGGCCAGTTGCATGGCCAGCGCAAAAGCCAAGTTTGGCAAGACCTGAGCGGTCTGCCCCGCAATGAAAAAAGCCGGTGAAAGCCGGCTTTTTTTTGTTGCGTGTGTGGCACGCTGCGCCAGGCAGCGATGGGTCAAGGCTTCAAAATTCGGTGGGTGCCGCGTTGCCAGCGATCCCCCCGGGCGCCTGCTCCACGCGCAGGTTTCCCTGCCACTGGCAGACGAAGCGTTCACAACGGTAACGCTGCACCGGCACGAAGCGGCTCAGAAAGTGGTCAATGGCGCGGCGGGGCATGCGCACCAGCAACGCGCTGCACTTGGGGCAGGTGTGTCGGCTCGCACTGGTGTAGCTCAAGGCCTGGCCGGCAAATTGCGAATTGGTCATGGGGAATCCTGTTCAAGCGGGTGCACTGAACGCATTTTGCGCTGTCTATTCCATGATGCATGTATCGAATCGTTTCATCTGTGCGCTTGCGCACCCAGCGTCATTTTTCTCAGATTGATTCACAGATTTCACGGTAGATATTTTGCGCCGAAAAAGAGTTCTATGTGCGCTAACGCACAGTGAACCTGCCCGACTAGGAATAGGCTTGACGCAGTCGCCAGCCCACTGACAAATCCGACCATGGAACGTGGCCCGTGTCAGAGGCAAAGCGGCCCGACCGTAGCCTCAATCAATCTTTCAAGGAAACCCATCATGGACTATTCAAAGCTGCTTGCGACAAGCGCCGCTGCGCTTGGACTTGGGGTGGCCGTGTTGCCGGGTTGCCGCAATGCCCCCAATGCCGCCCAGCTGGCCGGCACCGCCACCGCCAGCACAACCGTCGGCACGGAGATTGACGACACCATCGTCACCACCCGGGTGCATTCGGCGCTGATGGCAGACGCCAGCGTCAACAGCAGTGACATCACTGTGGTTGCGCGGCAGGGCGAGGTTCAACTCAGCGGGTTTTTAAACAACCAGCGGCAGATTGAACGTGCCGTGCTGGTCGCGCGTGGCGTGCCGGACGTGGCCAGTGTCAGCAACGAGATGCGCGTCAAGCAATAAGGGGCAAAGCGGCGCTCTGCCGCCCAGGCGCTAGCCCTTGCGAACCAGGCTGACAATGAAGCTGATGACAGCCAGCACCGCAAACACCATGAACAGGATTTTTCCGATCTCAACCGCTCCGGCAGCGATGCCGCCAAAGCCGAAGATGGCGGCGACCAATGCAATGACAAAAAAGACAACGGCGTAGTGCAGCATGGGTGGACTCCTGTTTCAAGCGGTGAAAAGCCACCGCCATGCAGCCAAGTGTTGTCTGAAGGCGCTGCTTGCGGCAGCGGAAGGCAAGCCGCCTGGCTGTGGGGCGTTGGCGCGCTGGCGGGTAGGCGTTGGCTGACAGCGTTCTCGGCCCTGCACGGCGCTCTGCCAGGTGTAGGACATCTACTACCGCAGGGCGCGGCACTGTCCGCTGTGCAGCTGAAGGAAGGCAGGCCACACTGAGGCTTCACTTTCAACACTTTCCAAAGGACTTCCCCATGAAATCTATCCATACCCAATTGGGCCTTTCAATTGCCGCTGTTGCACTGGTGGCGCTGGGCGGTTGTGCCGGCATGACAGCGCAAGAAAAAGGCATTGCGACCGGCGCCGTGATCGGCGGCGTCGCGGGCAACGTGCTGTGCGGCGGCATCCTGTGCACGGGCGCAGGCGCGGCTGTGGGCGGCGTCATTGGCAATGAAGTGACCAAAAAGAAATAACGAATCGCGGCATCCCCGGCTTCAATGCTACTAAAGAAGTAGCATACTATCGATTTAATTCGTGACTTGAGGTCTGATTTAACTAAAAATCTGGTTGCGCAGGCAAAATACAGGCCAAGTGTTAACATACAAGTTAATATTTAGCCTGTTTTCATTGGGTGACGGTGATTTCGTTTTGCACCATGCGCACGCCGCTGACGCCCAGGGCGATTTCGCTGGCTGCGGTTTTTTCGACGTGGCTCTTCGCCATGCCCGTCAGCACCACAATGCCGTCGAGCGTTTGCACATGGATGGCCCGGCCATCGACCTGGGGGCTGTCAAGAAAACGTGCCTTCACGCTGGCCGTGACGGTGGCGTCGCCCACGCGCAGGCCGGCTTCTGGCGTCTTCTCGTTGACGGCACAGCCGGGCAGTGCCAGAAGCGCCATAGAGGCCGCGAAGGCGGCGCTGATGCCGATGATTGACAAAGTGTTGCGCAAGTGCATGGTGTTTCTCCGGTTGATTGATGTCGCGCCATTAACTTGGGCTGTCGGTGCGGGTGGTTCCGTGGATGTGCCAAGCCGCGACAAACAGGGCGGCAATCACCGGCCCCAAGATAAAACCGTTGATGCCGATGGCGGCCATGCCGCCCAGTGTGGTGATCATCACCAGGTAGTCGGGCAGGCGGGTGTCTTTGCCGACCAGCGCGGGGCGCAGCAGGTTGTCAACCAGGCCGATCACCAACACGCCGAAGAGGGTCAGGGCAAGGCTTTGCCACAGCGCGCCGGTGACAAAGAAATAGAGGGCCACGGGCGCCCACACCAGGCCCGCGCCGATCGCCGGAAGCAATGACAAAAATGCCATGAGCACAGCCCAAAACAAGGGGCTGCTCACGCCCAATACCCAGAAAGCCAGCCCGCCCAGGGCGCCTTGCAGCGCCGCGATGACAAGATTGCCTTTGACGGTGGCGCGCACCACGGTGGCGAACTTGTTCCTCAATTGGTGTTTGTAGGCCGGCGCCAGAGGCACGGCGTCATGAAGGGTGCGCGCCAGCGCGTCGCCGTCCCGCAGCAGGAAGAAGGCCAGGTAAAGGGTGACGAAAAAGCCGACCACATAGTCAAATGCCAACATGCCGATGTCCAGCGCCTGCGCCGCCAGGTGTTGGCTGGCCGAGGTGACCAGCGCGAGCAATTGGCGCTCCAGCGCGTCGAAATTTCTCAAGCCCAGCCGCGCCAGCAACTGCCTTGCCCAGGAGGGCAGGGCGTCGAACACAGCGTGAAAAAAGGGCGCCGGATTCAACTCGCCAGACTCCAGGCGGGCATACAGGAGGGCAGCGTCTGCCGCCAGGCCGGCGATCAGCAGCGACAGCGGAATGATGCCGACGACGGTGGCGACGAAAAGGGTCAATAACGCCGCCGCATTGGCCTCGCGCTTGAGGTGTTTGAGCAGCCATTTGTTGAGCGGCGCAAACAGCATCGCGATGATGACGCCCCACATGATTGGCGCGTAAAACGGCAGCAGTATCCACAACAGGCCCAGCGACACCGCCACCACGAGCCAGAACAGCGCCCGGTTGTGCACAAACTGGGGCTCGCCTTTGGGCGGAAAGTCGTTTTGCGCCGTCGGATGGGACGGGTCAGCGGACATTCGCGCTGGCCGTATGGCTTGGATGCGCTCCGTTTGGGCGCGGGACTGGCCCGGGTGTTGCGCTCGATGGCGGGCCGTGGGAACCAGCGGCCAGGCCCATCAGCCAAGCTTGCAGCGGCTGGTGGGTGGCCGCTTTGCCAAGCAAGGTCGGCACCAGGGTGGCGAGCAACGCGGAAGCCGGCAGCCAGCGCCAGGGCCGCAGCCACACCAGCAGGCCGCCAAGCGCTGCGGCGCCCGCGACCAGGCTGAAGGGGGCGCGTTGCGCCAGTGGGCGCAGCGCAGCATTTGCCGCTTCAGCCAGATTCACCCCAGCCTGATGCAATGGTTGTTGCGACCACCAGGCCCGCGCGGCGGCCAGCACCACGTCAAATCCAGGAAAGAGCTTGAGGTGGCCCAACCAATCGGGGTTGGAGGAACCTGCGGACGGGGCGGGCGTGGCCGCTTGCAAGGCCAGGCGCAAGCGCTCGCGCGACCGGGCCAGGCGTTCACATGCGATGCGTGTGCCGTCGCTTTCTGGTTTCATGGCGCACTGGCTTGGCGAAACATCGCCAGGTCGATTTCGGCCTGTTCGCGCAAGTGCCCGAACGCTTTTGCCTGGCCTTGCCGTTTAGCGCTGACCAGGCAGGCGATGGCCAGGACAAACGGCGACAGCGGCACCAGGATCAAAACCCAAAGCGCTGGCGCCGCCAGCGAGGGCAGTGCCGCCCACAGCATCAGCGCGACACCCGCCAGCACCGCGCCCACGCCCAGCCCGCAGATCCCCAGGCTGGCCAGCAAAACCTGGCGTTTGACCCTGGCGCTGGCGCTGTCCAGCTCGCTGGCAAAGAGCTCGACATAAGCTTGCGCGTGGTCGCCCAGAACTTCAGGCCGGGTCGAGACCAGGCGAAGCAAGGGCTGAATAAGGGCGTGGAACATGGGTTGAAAGGCGGCTTGAAATTGGCTGGAAATTGCCTTAAGAGCGCCCGCCCGAACGGCTCATCATGCCCACCAGGGCCATCAGAGCGGCACCGGTCGCCGCCGCGATCAGCATCGACTTGACCGGCTCTTCCTTCACATAACTCACCGTGCCATCGCGGGCATGGCGGGCGGCGTCCGTCAACTGGTGCGAGGCATTGCGCACGCTGTCGCGGCCGCTTTGCAGCAAATCGTGGGCGTGGCTCTGGGCATTGGCGATGAGGGGCCCGGCGTAGTTGCGCATTTCCTGCACGTTGCCCGAGAGGCCGTCGAGCGCGTTGTTGGCGGTGCTTTGCGCCGCCGAAAGGGCGTGTTGCGCTGAATCGGCGAACTTGTCCGTGAGGGGCGAGTTGCCAGGGGAGCTTTTGCTGTCGATCATGGGATGTCCTAGGTGGTTTTGGAGGGTTGGGAGTGGTCAGTATGGTCTGGCTTGACCGCGCTAGCTGTCAGCGCGGCAGCACTGCGGATGTGGGCCACCGGGTGGCCATCATGTAGGAGGGCGCTTACAGCGCAAGCACGCGGCCCAGTTACGCTTGCGCTGGCGCGTCCAGCTGCTTCAACGCGGCCTGCACCGTGGTGCCGTGGCCAGCGACCGAGGTGACACTCATCGCCCCGCCTTCGGCTTCCACCCGAAAACGCATGCCGACGAGCCCAAAGGCGGCGTTTGGCTTGACTTTGGCGTCAAACCCCTGGCCGTTGTCGCGCACAGAAATGACGGCCTGCGCGCCCAGGCTGCCCAGCTTGATCCAAACCTGGCTGGCATGGGCGTATTTGGCGATGTTGGTCAGCGCCTCTTGCACCACGCGGTAGACGATCAACTCGGTATTGGCATCCAGCCTGACGGGCTCTAGCTGGCATTCGATGCTGACCCCGGAACTTTCAGAAAACTCACCTGCCAGGATTTCAAGTGTGGCCACCAAGCCGAGGTTGGAGAGTGCCGAGGGCCGCAGGTTTTCAATGATGTTGCGCCCCAGCACCACGCAGGCATTGAGCCTTGTCACCAGGTGGGACAGCAAGTCCAGCGCATCAGGCGCCGATTTGGCAAGCCGGGGCTTGATGCGCGCGGCGTCGAGTTTGGCCGAAGTGAGCAAGGCGCCCAGGTCGTCATGCAGATTGCGCGCCAGGCGGTTGCGCTCGTCTTCGCGGGCGTTGAGCAGGTAACGCGTCAGGTCGGTAAGCTCGGCGGTGCGCTGCGCCACTTCGGTTTCAAGCCTGTCGCGAAGTGTTCTTTCGATCACCTTCAAGTCCTGCTGGTGGCGGCCCAATTGCCTGGCCTGGCGCAGGTGCAGCAGCAGCCCCAGCAGGCCCAATGCGGTCATTGCGGCAATGCTGATGCGCGCCGCCATCAGCGCCAGGTAAACCGAGGCGCGGCGCTGGGTGCGCATTTCGGTCTCGATGGCCAGCAATTCATTGTCCAGATTGTGGACAGCTTCCATGGTGCCAATGCGCTGCAAGGCGATTTGGACTGCCTCCTCTTGCTGGCCCGCACGTCGCAGCAAGACAGCCTCGCCGATCTGCGAAAGCCGTTCATCGACATTGCGGCGAAAGCTTTCGAGTGCGGCCAAGAATTTGGGTTCTCGCGTATGTTGGCGTGCCAACTCGGCAAACACTTCTTTGATCTCTGACTTCTCACGGGCCACTGCTGTGAGCAAATCGTCACGGCCTGTCAACACATAGCCGCGCTGCCTGGATTCTGCGTTGACCAGGTTCTCGGTGAGGTCGAGAATCATGGCGCGTGTGGCACCCATGTTCACCAGCGCGCCCAGTGATCGTTTTGATTGCCAGTACGCGCCTTCATTCACGGCCAGCATCAACAAGGCTGCCAGAATCGCCAGCGGGACGACAAACGCCTTGCCCTTCAATGCTTGGAGTAAATTCATGGTTTGCAACTCGGCCAATCTATGGGATCATGCGCCATGTTAAGTTGCCGAACACCATGATCCGCATCGCCATTGTGGACGACCACGCCATGGTTCGCGTCGGCTTGCGCCAGTTCTTCGCCGACCAAATTGATTTTGAGGTGGTGGCGGAGGCCGCCACAGGCCGCCAGGCGGTGGACATTGTGCGCAAGGGCGGTGTGGACGTGGTCGTGATGGACATCTCGATGCCGGACCAAAGCGGCGTGGACGCGCTGGGCGCCATCAAGGCGCGCGCACCCGACTTGCCGGTGCTGATTTTGAGCGGTTTCCCGGAAGCGCATTACGCCACCACGCTTTTGCGCCAGGGCGCCAGCGGGTACCTGAACAAAGACTGCGACCCGCAGGAGATCGTCAACGCCATCCGCACGGTGCACCGGGGGCGCAAATACATCACGGCGGGCGTGGCCGAGCAATTGGCCGACAACCTGGAAGGCAATGCCGCCAACCAACCGCTTCACGAGCAGCTCTCCAAACGCGAGTTGCAGGTGTTTTTGCGCTTGGCCAAGGGCGAAACCATCGGGCACCTGGCCGTGAGCATGTCATTGAGCGTCAAAACCGTCAGCACCTACCGCACCCGGGTGATGGAGAAGTTGAAACTCGAGTCCAACAGCGAGTTGACTTACTACGCGTTGAAAAACGGCCTGATTCAGTAGGTTCCGCAAAGGGTTCTGGCAAGCCGGCAAGCCCGGCAGGCGGGTTGCCCACACCACGTTCAATGCAGCACGCTGGCCGCCGTGGTGTCGGCTTCTCCAGACGCCATGTTGTTGCAATAAAGAATCAGGGCGTCGATGTCGTTGGACTTGTCAAACACGTTCGTGGCCCCTAAAACCAGGCACTTTTCGCGCATGTCGTCGGTGGCGTAATTGGTCAACACCACCAGCTTGCAGTCCAAGCCCAAGGCATTGACGCGCCGCAGAACGCCCAAGCCCGAACCGGATTTGAGAAAGATGTCAATGATGACCAGATCGACCTGATGTTGTGCATCTGCGCTTGCCAGCCAGGCGACGGCAGAGGACTCATCTTCCGCTGTGCCCGCCACCACCACTGAAGTGAGTTCTTCCAGCGTTGATATCAACCCTTCGCGAATGATGGCGTTGTCTTCAACCAAAAAAGTCTTGAGCTGCTTCATCTTTGGGGCGGGGATCGTATTGCGATCAGGTGCAAGCGAATGGGGTGTCATGGTTGTTTTGCCCCCTTGAGTATGACCGCAATGGCTTTGCAGTCCAAGGGGCATGGCACGCTGCATTTATGTCAGACGATTCCTACAAACCCGGCGAACGCGCCTGCCAGATTAGGGGTATTTTGGATGCTATATAATAAATAGCAATAAACCCATATAATACGTGACTTACAGGCCCAAAAATCTCTTTGGCATGATGGATTTTGTTGATAATTAATATGGGTGTTAACAGTTAGACGATTTCTGGCAATTTCCGGCAATTTCTAATTCCCAAGTTGGCTGTGGCCGGTTGGGCCATCGACGTCAATTCAACCGATGTCAATCACCACCGGCGCGTGGTCGCTGGGCCGCTCGTTTTTGCGCGGGGATTTGTCGATCATGCAAGACTTCACCAGCGGCTTCAACGCCTGGCTCACCAAAATGTGGTCAATGCGCAGGCCCTGGTTGCGCCGGAAACCGCCATTGCGGTAGTCCCACCACGAATAACTTTTCGGCGGCTGCGGGAACAGGCGCAGTGAATCCGCCAGGCCCAGCGCGATCAGTGCACGCAGGTGGTAACGCTCTTCTTCGGTGCAGTGAATGGTGTCAGCCAGGCCCACCGGGTCCCACACATCGGCGTCGTCAAAGGTGATGTTGCAGTCGCCCATGATGACCAGGCGCCCGTGGGTTGCCAGCTCGGTTTTGACCCAACTGCGCAAGGCAGAAAGCCATTCCATTTTGTAGTCGAACTTCTCGCTGCCCGGCTCCTGGCCATTGGGGAAATAACCGCCAATCACCCGAATCGGCCCGTGCGCTGAAGGCAACGTGGCGGTGATGACACGCGCCAGGTCGTCATCGAACCCGGGGATGTTTTTGACGACATCGGCAGGCGGCGCTGGTGCTTCCAGCCGCGTAAGCAAGGCCACGCCGTTGTAAGTCTTTTGGCCGAAGACTTCGGCGCGGTAGCCGATTTCGGCGAAGGCGGCGTGGGGGAATTTGTCGTCGGTGAGTTTGAGTTCTTGCAGCGCCAGCACGTCGATGGGCGCGCCCGCCGCAGCGTGCGCATTGAGCCAGTCCAGCACCTGCGGCAGCCGCACGGTGAGCGAATTGATGTTCCAGGTGGCGAGTCTCATCGGTTTGTACCCTGTTGGTTTGGATGCATTTTATTTGCAATGCAGCGCATAACGTGGCTGGCTGGACGCCGCTTTCAAGATTGCGGCACACTTGCGGCGTGCATATTTTTTGCAGATGAATTTGCAGATGAATTTGCCGATGAAGGGAGACTGACCGATGGCTTTGAAACTGGCGTGTATCGCCGACGACTTTACCGGGGCGACCGACCTGGCAAATAACCTGGTGCGTGCCGGCATGCGCACCGTGCAAATGATCGGCGTGCCCGATGGCCCGCTGCCTGATGCCGACGCCGTGGTGGTGGCATTGAAGTCACGCACCGCGCCGGTGGCCGAGGCGGTGGCGCAGTCGCTGGCGGCGGCCCGCTGGTTGCACCAGGCGGGCCGGGTTCAGTTGTATTTCAAGGTCTGTTCAACCTTCGACTCCACCGCTGCCGGCAACATTGGTCCGGTGGCCGAGGCCTTGATGGATTACACGCAGGCCGCCTTCGCCCCGGTGACGCCCGCCTTCCCCGAGAACGGCCGCACGGTGTTCAAAGGCCACCTGTTTGTAGGTGACTTGTTGCTGTCTGACAGCGCCATGCGACACCACCCGTTGACCCCCATGACCGACGCCAACCTGGTGCGTGTGTTGCAGGCGCAGACGCGGCGGCGCGTCGGCCTGATCGACCACCGCACCGTTTCGGCGGGCTCAGCCGCCATCGTTGCGCGCATTGCGGCACTGAGCGCCCAGGGCGTGGGTTTGGCCATCGTCGATGCCGTGGGCGACGACGACCTGCGCCACTTGGCTTGCGCTTCGGCGAATCTGCCGCTGGTGGTGGCGGGTTCCGGCCTGGCCATCGGTTTGCCAGCGCTGCATGGCCTCAAGCCCAGTTCTGAGGCCGCGCGATTGCCGCCCGCCCAGGGGCGCCGCGCCATCGTGTCCGGCAGTTGCTCGGCGGCGACCAACGCCCAGGTGGCGGCATTTCTTGCCAAGGGCGGCGCTGGTTTTGTGGTCGATCCGCTGAAGGTCGCTGCGGGCGACGACGTCGTGGCACAAGCCCTGGCCTGGGCTGCGCCACTGCTCGCTGCTGGGCCGGTGTTGGCCTATGCCACGGCCAGCGCGGCCACCTTGAAGGAGGTGCAGTCTCAGCTTGGCGCCAACCGCGCCGGTGCCTTGGTCGAGGAGACGCTGGCGCGCATCGCCTGCGGGCTGGTGGAGCGAGGCGTTGGGCAGCTGGTGGTGGCGGGCGGCGAGACCTCGGGCGCCTGTGTGCAGGCTCTGGGCATCACGCAGCTGGTGATCGGCCCGCAAATCGACCCGGGCGTGCCGTGGTGCCATGCTTCGGCCAAGAACCTGCACCTGGCGTTGAAGTCCGGCAACTTCGGCGGCGACGGCTTTTTCAGCGACGCTTTTGCTCGCCTGTAGCTCGCCTGGGCCAGTCTTTAAATCAAAATGGCCTGCAAGTCACTGAAATAATGCGTAACCAGCTACTAAAAATATAGCGGCTGAAATAGTGTTCAACCGACTGGCGCATCGCTTCCAGGCGCTGGAAGCTTGGCGGGCGGCAGCGGCGGCTTGACCAGGGGGAAGGGCAACTCGACGGCGGCGCTGTCAAAAGCCGGTTTGAGGCGGCGCAGGTACTCGCGGCGCACGTCCCACTGCGCCAGCGGCGTCACACGCATGCGCGCACGCAGGTAAACCGCTGAGTCGGCCCAGCGCTCGACGCCGGCCATTTCCACGTCGCCGACGATGCGCGCGGCG
>JANOYE010000161.1:0-10584 GCA_031428695.1 Rhodoferax sp.
GCCAAAATCTTGGCAACCACACCCGAACCGACCGTCTTGCCACCTTCACGGATGGCAAAGCGCAGGCCTTCTTCCATGGCAATCGGGTTGATCAGCTTGACCGTGATGCTGACGTTGTCGCCCGGCATCACCATCTCTTTGCCTTCTGGCAGCTCAATCGCACCGGTCACGTCCGTCGTGCGGAAGTAGAACTGCGGGCGGTAGTTGTTGAAGAAAGGCGTGTGGCGGCCCCCTTCGTCTTTGCTCAAGACGTAGATCTCGGCGGTGAAGTGGGTGTGGGGCTTGACGCTGCCCGGTTTGCACAACACTTGGCCGCGCTGGACTTCTTCGCGTTTGGTGCCGCGCAGCAAGATGCCGACGTTGTCACCGGCTTGGCCTTGGTCGAGCAACTTCCTGAACATCTCGACGCCGGTGCAGATGGTTTTCTGGGTGGTGGTGATGCCGACGATTTCGATCTCTTCGCCGACTTTGACAATACCGCGCTCAACCCGGCCCGTCACCACGGTGCCACGGCCGGAGATGGAGAACACGTCTTCCACCGGCATCAGGAAGGCGCCGTCAATGGCACGTTCGGGCTGGGGGAAGAAGCTGTCCATGGCTTCGGCCAGTTTCATGATGCTGCCTTCGCCTAAGTCGCCCTTGTCGCCTTCCATGGCCAACTTTGCCGAGCCGTGGATGATGGGGGTTTTGTCGCCAGGGAAGTCGTATTTGTCAAGAAGCTCGCGGACTTCCATTTCGACCAGTTCCAGCAGTTCAGCGTCGTCCACCATGTCGCATTTGTTCAAATAGACAATGATGTGGGGCACGCCGACCTGGCGCGCCAGGAGGATGTGTTCGCGGGTCTGGGGCATCGGGCCGTCTGCGGCGGAACAGACCAAAATGGCGCCGTCCATCTGGGCGGCGCCGGTGATCATGTTTTTGACATAGTCAGCGTGGCCGGGGCAGTCGACGTGGGCGTAGTGGCGATTCGCCGTTTCGTACTCGACGTGGGCGGTGTTGATGGTGATGCCGCGGGCTTTTTCTTCCGGCGCGGCGTCAATTTGGTCATAGGCTTTGGCCAGACCACCGTATTTGGCGGCCAGCACGGTGGTGATGGCAGCGGTGAGCGTGGTTTTGCCGTGGTCAACGTGGCCAATGGTGCCGACGTTCATGTGCGGCTTGGTGCGTGCAAACTTTTCTTTTCCCATATCAAAATCTCTTTCAAATTTCGAAAATCAACCGAAACAATATTTATCTAAAACTTACCAAAACTAAAAATCAATAAATCAAAACTGGTGCCCATTCCGGGAATCGGACCCGGGACCTCTCCCTTACCAAGGGAGTGCTCTGCCACTGAGCCAAATGGGCTTTTCTTTGTCAAAACACTGTGACTCGTCGTTGCGCCGCCTTGTCGTGCCAGTGCACTGACTGCGTTGGCGCGCCTAGATTCACAGCGTTTTGACAAAGAAAATTGTCAGTCTTAACTACGCTACTGAATACCAACTGACTACCGAACCAACTACCAAATACCACTGACTGGCAAACCCACAAACTGGAGCGGGGTAGGAGAATCGAACTCCTCGCTTTAGCTTGGAAGGCTAAGGTATTGCCACTATACGAACCCCGCACACAAATCCAGCATATTCCCAGCATATTCCCCGCGCGGGAAATGATTTCAAAACTTTCAACACTGGTGGAGAGGGCTGGATTCGAACCAGCGTACTCGTTAGAGGGCAGATTTACAGTCTGCTGCCATTAACCACTCGGCCACCTCTCCTTTAGTGAACCTTGGATTATGCCACGGAAACGCACACGCCGTAAAGGAACAGCCTGGTCCGGTAGTGTCTCAGTTTGAAATTGAAGCGGTGCGAGGTTTGTAAGCGCCGCGTTTTTTTGCAACCGGCTCGGGGATCAGTGCTGCAATTTCCTCAAGGCTCCAAACGTGATCAGCAACGCCTGCCTCCATTGCTGGCGTAACTCTCAAGGTTTTGTGAATCCGGGCAAAGTTGTAATGCATGAAGTGCAACGATACAGCATGTTCCAAATTTTCAACCTTCTTTGAAAATCCATTGGTCAGGCGTGTGAGGCGGCGCATCCCCATGCGCATGGTGAGGTTCTGGCGCTCTACAAAACTGGTTGAAACCTTTGCAATGTCGGGGTTGCCAACAATGACCCTTTTATCTGCGCTGACGAACTCTGATGGGCTGTAGCGGCGCTGGTCAGTGGTGCTGCCTTGGCCATAATGCTTGACCAGCATTGCATAGTCCACATTCGCGCCAAATGCGCCTTCTACGGCCTCAAGATATGGTTTGTGACCATCGGTAGACAACTGCACGCGAGTGACGAGGCGCGATGCTAAATCCGCAATGAAGGCGTTTGCATAATCGGCATCACGCTTGCCAACCATGTACGAAATCATCAGCTTGGAATCAGCGTCCATACCCGTCCAGGTGTAGACATCGCCGTAGCCAAGAATGCCTTTGTCGGCAGGGGCAACATTTTTTTCTTTGGCATAGCAGAAGCCCCAAATTTCATCGCATTGAACACGCTTGCAATTCAGGCCAACTAAAGTTTTGTCTTGATAGGCGGCACTGGCTGCGCCTACGTCTTCAAGCAATTTGGTTACGGTGTTGATCGATACGTCTGCGACGCGAGAGATCGCCCGCATGCTCATGCCCTCAACCAGCAGATTTATGATCTGGGCACGTTTTTCGATAGAGAGGGCGTTCATACTTGCCTTTGCGTTAATTCAAAATGAATTATACTTGATCGTATTTGCATTGTCAATTTTATTTTATATTTTCTTTGCAAATGAAACCAACTGGAAGTATACTCAATGCAGCTTTTAAGGACACAGAATGACCAAGCTCATTGAATTTGAAAATGCTTATCAGGCAATGCTTCCCTACTTTGATCGCCTGTGGGGTGTCGTAAGTGGAAGTTGGGGTGATTGGGAGGCGGAGCTTTCGCCGAAAGTGCGTGCATTGGCGAGTACCAGAACCCGCGCATGCATGGTCAATGACTTTATGCGGACAAGGGGCGTTCGATTGGCGGAAGAAGACCCGAACGTGAAAGCTGTGATTCGGCAGCAAATGTTTGTTCTTGTATTCAGTCCGCCTGAATTGGGCGGCTCAATTGGAATTCGATTGAAGAAACTGGACGAAGATGGCTTGTCGAGAAATCAGCAAACGCAACAGGTGCGAGAGTTTCACGGCCAATTGACACTTCCAGGAGTACAGGCCGACTTCCATCTTGAAGCTGGCTATGTGGTTGACCGCTTTGGAAGCGCGTTGACATCAGTTGATCTTGTTTGCCCGTCGGGCGATGGTATTTGCTGGAAGGCGGAAATTGTTCCAAATGGCTTAAACCAGAACGTCGCGAACATGTTCCCTCAAGACGAACAACAAGTTATGAAAGAAGTAAAAGTGCGCAGGAAGGCCGACAAACAAGCAGGAGAAAACAATGAAGCAAATGGGGCGGGTTAACCCAGATATGGTTATCTTGGCCAGGGAGTATCGTGAGCTAACACAAAGGGAACTTGCAGAGGCGGTGGATATTAAGCAGCCGCAAATTGCCATGATCGAAGGCGGTGTGGAGGGTGCTGCAAGCGCCGAAACTATGGCGGCTATTGGCCTAACGCTGAATTTCCCCATTGATTTTTTTTATCAACCAGAGCCACGTCTTGGTTTTGGTTCAAGCTCTGTTTACTATAGAAAAATGAGCGCGATTACAGCGGCTGATAGGAAATCAATTTCCAGCATCACCAATCTGACGCGCATTGGTCTGAAGCGACTTTTGGATGCGGTTGAGGTTGATTCTGATTTGACACTTCCTCGCGTGAATTTGGACGATGTAGAAGGATCACCCAGTAAAGCGGCCTCTATTGTTCGTGCTGCGTGGAGCCTTCCGGATGGGCCAATTCAGAATTTAACCAATTTAACTGAACGATCTGGAGTCATCATTGTTGAGACTGATTTTGGAACGCGCAACATATCTGGCACCAGCATGCGCTTGGCAAATTTACCGCCTTTGATTTTTGTAAACAGCGCATTGCCGCCAGACAGATACAGGTTCACCCTGGCGCATGAATTGGGGCATTTAGTACTGCATGACGTGCCGCGTGAAACGATGGAAGATGAGGCAGACGAATTTGCCTCTGAGCTTTTGATGCAAAAGACCGAATTTAGAGTAAGCGTCTCACAGATGGGCGCGCGCCCAACCATACGACATTTGATTTCTTTGAAGCCTTACTGGAAGGTCGCAATTTCCGCAATGGTTATGCGGATGGGTCAGCTTGGAATTATTTCTGAGGAATCCAAGAGAAGCTTTTTTATTCAAATGTCGAATCTGAAAATGCGCATGGATGAACCTCAGCCATTTCCCAAAGAACGCCCCGCGCTTTATCCAAAAATTGTCAAGTCGGCCATTGGAGACATTCCCGGCGATGACGATACGCTGGGCCAGATTCTGAAAATGCCCCGTGACGTGATTAAACGCCTATACGCATCTTCTTTGCGGGAGGAAACGCCTGCTGCTTTTTCGCGTCTTCGTCTTGTTTAGATTTCCAGCGAGTGGCCGCTGCCTTTTTGGCAATCTCTGACCGTTTTTCAGGCGTGAGCGTAGCGGCCCGTGCTATGCCACCCTTTTTGCCACCCAGTTTGCCCAGTTCAACCGCCGCTTGATTCTTGACTTTCGGCGGCTCTGTTTTTGGCGCTTCGCCAGTAGCCTCGTCCAAGATGCGCTTGGCGAGTTGGTTCATATCGAGGTGTTTGCTTGAGCGGGTAGGCATGGCTGAATTGTGCCACCCCGGCGAAGGCCGTCAAGCAGGTGCAATTTCAAACTGAGACACTACCCCTTGTCCAACGAGGTATGAGCCTGAAGGGTTTACGTATTTCCGACGAAGTATGAGCCTGAAGGCGGGAATTTCTGTGGTTGTTGGGTGGGTTGATCATCCCCAGGATGGTGATCAACATGGACGAAGGACGACTGCGCACGATTGCGCAACTCAACGCTTTTTTGGCGGCTACGCCGCATGTGGTGTTTTCTGCGGCCAGCGCCGATGACAGCCAAAGGTACGGATTCATCGACCGGGTTCTGGGCCGGTTTGGCTACACGCAGTTGGGCAAAGCGGACCGGGGCGTTGTGTTGGCCTACCTGCGCCGCGCCAGCGGCTACAGCCGCGCCCAAATCACGCGGCTGTTGGCGCGCTGGGCGGACAACCGGCAGGCGGCAGTTCCGCTGGCCAAACGCTACCGCGCCCCGGCGGCACCCTTTGCCCGCAAGTACATGCCAGAGGATGTGCAGCTGCTGGTGCAGATGGACCGCGCCCACGAGGACGTGTGCGGCCCAGCCATCGTGCACCTGCTCAAGCGCGCCCACCAGATGCATGGCGATGTGCGCTATGCCCGCTTGGCCGGTTTGTCGGTCTCGCACCTGTACAACCTGCGCAAGAGCGCGCGCTACCAGACGCAGCGCGCCAGTTTCAGCAAAACCCGCCCGGTCTGCAACCCCATCGGCGTGCGCAAAGCGCCCAGCCCCGATGGGCGCGCGGGCTTTGTGCGCATCGACACCGTGCATCAAGGCGACCTGGATGGCCTCAAGGGGGTGTACCACATCACCTGCGTCGACCAGGTTTGCCAGTGGCAGATCGAGGCCTGCGTGCAGGGCATCAGCGAGGCGTTCCTGCTGCCCGTGCTGGCGTTGGTGATCGGGCAGTTTCCGTTTGATCTGCTGGGCTTCCATTCGGACAATGGTTCGGAATACATCAATGGCCGGGTGGCCCGGCTGTTGGAGAAGCTGCGCATCGAGCAGACCAAATCGCGCTCGCGCCACAGCAACGACAACGCCCTGGCCGAGAGCAAGAACGCCAGCGTGGTGAGGAAACACATGGGCTACAGCCATATCCCCAGGCAGTTTGCCGATCCGATCAACCGGTTTTACGCGTCGGTGTCCAACCCTTGGCTCAATTACCACCGCCCCTGCATGTTCGCCACTGAAACCATCACCACCAAAGGCAAGATCGTCAAACGCTACGGCCACGAGGATGTCAAAACGCCGCTGGAGAAGCTCGCCGAGCTGGTGGCCAAGGGCTTGGTGACGCTCAAAGCAGGGGTGTCGCTGCAGGCCTTGCAGGCGCTGGCGCTGGCGCAAACCGATTTGGCGGCGGCCCAGGCGATGCAAAAGGCCAAGGCAGACCTGTTCGCGTCGTTCCACAGGAAACCCAGCGCCCAGCGGCTCGCTTAAGCTGGCGCGTGCAGATTGCAAAAAAGTGTGCTGCTGCGCAGCAGGTGCGACGAACAGGGGGAAGGGCTTCCCCCTTGGCGCCCCTTGCGGCGGTGGCCTGTGGACAAGCCTTGCAGCCCTGCGGGCTGTCTGGCGGCTTGACCACAGACTCACGGCTTCGCCGCGCCAGTACCCCCTTCTGCGATAAAAAAGACCCTAAACTTCCACTTTTAAACCCAGATCAACTCATCCCGACAAATCACTCGCTTTGTCCCGGCTTCAGGCTCATACCTGAATTGGAAAATACTCAGTGCGAGCCTCGGGCCGGCACAAATCTTCAGGCTGCCGAACCGGTGGCCGCACCGAGCCTGGCGATCGCGTAGGCGGGCAGCCGCAGCAGGCCGCCCGGCAGCAGATCGACGGGTCGCCAGGGATCCGTTCGACCATCGGCGGCATGGGAGATCCACGAAGCAGCGTCCATGATTGAAGCCATGCCAATGGGCCAGGCGCCGGTTTCCACATTCGTCACGTCGCTGCTCAAATTGGCCACAAGCAGTGCGCTACCGCTGCCATGGTCCCATGCGAGCGCCGCGATGCGGTCGGTGTGGCTGATCGAGACTGGGCGCATGCCTACGGCGGCGCCCAGTTCGCGCAGCACAAAGCCTGCCGGGGACAGGTGCAGGCGATCAGCCTGAACCAGGAGCAGGCCCTCACCCATTCCCAGGCCCAACACGCTGATGGCGTCGACGCCTGCGTGCGCAAAGGCTGCGACATTGCCCAGCACCCAGGCGGCGCCAAAGAGAGCGCCGCTGCGGGGATCGAGCCGCGCCAGCGCCACGCGCCGGGAGCCGTCAGACTCAGGCTGCTTCCCCAAGGGGCTGCTGCGCGCCGCGATGCCGCTCGGGCCGACACGCACCGGCCTGCCCGGATGGGTGGCGTGCAGCGTTTCCAACAGCCATGGCAGGCTTTGCAGTCCCGCCATGACTGACTCGTCGTCCGCGCTGTGCAGCACTGAGCTAGTGGTAAAGCTGAGGAAATCGACTTCGCCGAGGTCTTCGATCCGATTGATCTGGGCGAAGAAATGGGGTGTGCCGCCGCCGATGGCGGCACTAGGAAAGACACGTCGCACCGCAGCCACAGCCACAGCCGAGGCATGGGTCGGAAACACACCCACTGATTCCGGTTCAACCAGCGCGCCGTGCAGGGCCGTGCTTAGCGCCCTGAGGCTCGCGTCGCCAGATGCCACTCCCAAGATATCCAGCCGCAATGTGGCGCCAGACGCTTTGAGCAAACGGGACAGGCTCTGTGCATTGATCGGCACATCGGCTAAATCCACGACCAAGTGAAGTTGTGCAGGCGCAAGTTCGCGCAGCCAGGGCAGCAGACGTTCTGCCTGCGACAGATCGCGCGGCAGCAGCCCGATGCCGATTCGGGCCAGCGGGCGGCGCTCAGGGCTCACCACCAGCGCAATCGGCACAGGTGAGTGGGCGTTAGTAGCGGGCAACGAATGCAGGCGCAGATCGACTGCCTGCCTCTCCGGAACACCGGCTCGCAGCAGGTAAGGCCGCGGCATCAGGTTGGAGCGGCTGTAGGTTTTGAAGGACGCGTCGGCGTTGTTGCGCTGATCTTCGAACTCGAACACATCTCCCTCGAAGCGGCATTCGGCCCAGGCGCCGTCGGTGACCTCATGGCGAATGGCCCGCACCAGCATGAAGGGCGGCCAGGGCGGAACGAGCCGGGGGAAGGTCGAGCGGCTGATGCGGCCGTCCGCGTGCTCAATTTTAATTCTGTGTTCCATCGCCGACATTGGATGCATCACGCACAGGCCCGTGCGGTGGGTGGCGATGTCACCCTGCGCCGTTGCCGTCGCCACATAACGCACCCGGCCTGCACGGTCGCCGTCGATTTCGATGCAGAGGTCGATGCGCGGTTGAACCGGCACATGGGCCCGCAGCCTTACAGTGAAATCGTCGGGGTGGATCGTGTGGTTTATTTCGTCCACCACGGGTTCCGGGGTGCCCCAGCCGGTGTCACGGTACAGGAAGGCAACGCCGTGCCAGACCTCCTGCCCAAGAGCGTAGACCGGCAGCAGGCGCGTGCCTTGCAGCCTCAGAGACAGCGGCCCCGCCTGAAGCGCCAGCGTCGGGGGTTCTGACTCGTCGGTGCCGAACAGCGCACGGCGAGTGGATACATCCATCGCCCGCGCGTTGCCGCCTGTCAGATCGTGCGTCCGCCGTCGACCGGCAGCTCAACGCCGGTGATGAACTGCGAGGCATCGCAGGCCAGCCAGAGCGCGGCGTTGGCAATGTCCTGCGCTGTGGACATGCGGCCCAGCGGAATGCCAGCGATCACCTTGGCGCGGTTCTCGGGCGTGTCGGGCACGCCCAGGAACTGCTCGATCAGGCCCGTTGCACCCATGACCGGGCAGATCGCGTTGACGCGAATATTGTCCGGGCCCAGCTCGGCCGCCATCGACTTGGACATCAGGTTCACCGCGCCTTTAGAGGCGTTGTACCAGGTCAGGCCCGGCCGCGGTCGGATGCCCGCGGTCGATCCAATGTTTATGATCGAGCCGCCGCCCTGCTTGCGCATCAAGGGCACAACGGTTCGCGCCATGTGGTAGATCGACTTGACGTTGACGTTGAACACCCGGTCGAATGTGGCTTCGTCCACCTCCAACATCGGCTGGTTGCGGTGCGTGGTGCCCGCGTTGTTGACGACAATGTCGGGGGGCCAAAGGCCGCCACGCAGGCGGCCACCGCCGCGTTCACATCTGCCGCGCGGGAGACGTCGCAGCCGACGGCTCTGGCCGACGGGCCGAGTTCATCGGCGACCTTGAGCGCCCGGGCGGAGTCCAGGTCGGCAATCATGACGCGCGCACCTTCGGCCACAAACAGCCGGGCAATGCCCTCGCCGAAGCCGCCCGCCGCACCAGTGACGAGCGCCACCTTGCCTTTTAGTTGTGGCATATCGATTCCTTCGGTATGGCGCTTAGGGCCAGATGATCTGGTGCTCCACCGAGATGATCGGCGAAACATCCTTGGCGAAATTCGGCAGGTCGCTCAGCAACGTGCGGCCCTCGGCGCTTTGCATAGAGGCATTGAGCGCGTCTTCGGAGTCGAACCACAGTTCTGAAAAACCGTCGTAATCAAAATTGGGGAAGCGCTGGCGGTCCACGAGGTTGACCGAGTAGCGACGCAGGCCGGGCAGCTTCACGCACAGAGCGGCGTGCTTCTCGAGCCAGTGGCTGACGAATGCCTCGTGTGTGATGCCGTCCTTCATGCGAAGGATACCGAGGCGTTTGGTAAAGGTATTTCCCATCATATCTCCTGAAAAAAAGTGCGGCATGCTTTACGCAACATGCTAAGACCTATCGTAAATGCCGACGCACCCATGAGTGTTTGAATTTGGGCAACGCCGCCGACGCGCATGTCAAAGAACACGGCCCCGTTGTTCGGTGGGGCCAATGCACTGACCCGCATTCTGGCAGGCGAGGTGGGCGACCCCAAAGATGTTGCGGATAATCTGGACGCGCAGCGCAGCGGAGAATTCTTGTGAGCCCAAATATTCAGCGCCCCGGACCGGAACCCGACGTATCGCCTGGTGCCCAGCCGATTCCCGCCCGTGGGCCTGTTTTACCGCGTGGCTTCCGCTGACGATCTGGACGCCATGTTTATAGTGCAGGAGGGCATCACCAAAGTTAAGGAAACTCTGCATAACCCCCCGAAAGTCATTTAAGAAGTTTGGAGTCGCTATAAAATACGCAGCATGAAACAAGCTGCATTGGATCTGAACCTGGACATCAAGAAAACCCGCAAACGCGAGTCCATGTCGCAGATGGACAAAGTCGTGCCTTGGGGGGAACTCGTCGCACTTAAGGTCGCTTAGCCCCCACTTTGGTTCGCTCTCCTTCACGCTTTTGCAATTCAACTTGACATGAACTAACTTCAGACTGGTGAGCTAAAAGCTGCATGACAGTACCCAGCCCCCGGTTTGTTCCACTCTCCCCATCACCCCGCAGCCTGGCTTGCGCGCAGCTTCATCAGCCGCTGCGGTCGGTACACCAGCACGGTCTCGCCCCTGGCGTTCTTCACCGTGTTCTGGGTGCGCACCACGCCGCGGTCGCCTTTGGAGGTCAGCCGCGCCTCGACCACTTCGCAGTGCACATAGATGGTGTCGCCCACCAGGGTCGGCGCCTTGGCGTCGAGATCCAGGTTCAGGAAGGCCAGGCCGGTGCCGTCAATCGACGGCAGGATCAGCCCCTCGGACATGGCGAACACCATGGCCAGCGGCACCGGCCGACCGGCGATGGCGTTGGCCGCGCGGTCATGCAGGTTGGTGAACAGGTCCTCGTGGAACCAGGCGAAGTTGATGAAGCTGCCC
>JANOYE010000162.1:0-24684 GCA_031428695.1 Rhodoferax sp.
CCGCGGAAACCTTTGGCGAGGGCTAAAACTTTTTTGTGGCGGGCGCGAGCCGTTACACCACGTTTGACGCGAGGCATTGAAGTACTCCTTGTTCGTGGTTAATTAAATGCCCTGGCCGGGCAACATTTGCGCCATGTGACCCATATTGGTCTCATGCACTGCTGTTGGTCCGCGCAAATGGCGTTTATTTTTGGTGGACTTCTTGGTCAGAATGTGACGTTTGAAGGCTTGACCGCGTTTGACGGTGCCACCGGGACGAACGCGGAAACGCTTTTTAGCGCCGCTCTTGGTCTTCATTTTGGGCATGTGAATGCTCCTTCTTCATTGTGCTCGTGAGGCGTCGGTGATCGATTCACCGCCTTGTTGGCCCCGAGTCACTTATCTGGACGCTCCATCGCTGGAACCTCCCAAATTCCTCAATTTTCTAGGCAGCCGCTTCGCTCGCCACAACCGCCGCTTTCGCAGCCGCTGGTTTCTTCTTGCCCGGCGCGATCATCATGACCATCTGCCGGCCTTCGAGCTTGGGAAATTGCTCCACCACAATCAAATCCGCCAGATCAGCGCGCATGCGGTTCAACAACTCCATGCCGATCTCCTGGTGCGTGATCTCGCGGCCCCGAAAGCGCAGCGTGATCTTGCATTTGTCACCTTCATCCAAAAAGCGCTTGATGTTGCGCAATTTGATGTTGTAGTCACCATCGTCGGTGCCGGGGCGGAATTTGACTTCCTTGACCTCGATCACCTTTTGCTTGGACTTCGCCTCGGCCGCCTTCTTCTGCTCCTGGTACTTGAACTTGCCGTAATCCATCAACCGGCACACTGGCGGCACCGCCGTGGCGGAAATTTCGACCAGATCAACATCCAGCTCGCCTGCCATGCGCAGGGCCTCGTTGATATTGACGACGCCCAAGGGCTCGTTTTCAACACCGGAGAGGCGAACCTCTGTGGACATGATCTCGCGGTTCAGGCGATGTTTGCGTTCTTCACGGTGACGGCGGTCACGAAATTCAGTAGCGATGGCAAAATCCTTTGACTCAAAAAGCTATATAAAAATAGCGTACATCCGCACAGTCCGCGCAGCCAAATCAAGTTTGATTCCTGGGCTTTAATCCAAAAGGATCAAAGCCAGGCAGATTGATGCTTATGACTTGGAAGCAATGTCGCCGCTGATCTTCTGCACGAATGCATCGAGGGACATCACACCGAGGTCTGCATTGCCCCGAGCGCGCACTGCAACGGTACCGGCTTCTTTCTCCCTGTCGCCTGCGACCAGAATAAAGGGAAGCTTTTGCATTGAATGCTCCCTGATTTTACGCGTTATTTTCTCATTGCGCAGGTCTACAGTGGGCTCTAAGCCCATGATTTTGCAGATTTTTAGCCATTTTGACCGCAGATTCATTGCCCGGCGTGGCAAAGTGGCTGCAAAAGCCAATGTCGTAAGCCATCAAGCATTCACTTCGCATTCATCTTCAGTTCATCTGCCAGCGGGCAGACTCAGGATAATAGTGTGTGTTTAGCAAACGACTCACTATTGCATTTGGTATTTTGGCAGTGATTGCTCTGGTTCAAGGTGCGGTCGCTTGGTGGGCCATCGACTCTGCATCCAACAATGTACTCCGTGGCCGAATGGCCAGCGACGTGTTGACGAGCTTTATTGAATTGTCCGCAACAAAACAGCGCCTTCGTACATGGCTGTCGCAAGCGCTGCTAGACGCCGGCGCTGACCCCCAACAAAGGGATGGTTATCAAAATGACATGGCTGCGACCCTCGCAAAGATTGAAGCGCTGGCTAAAACCAGTGCTGAATTAGACGCCAATCAAATCCTTCAAAACCCCGAACACAAGCTGCGCAAGGATGCTCTTGGCGTTCTTCGAGTCAGCCTTGCAGAGTTGAAAACCGCAATGGCCAGTGCACGCGCGATAGAGCCCGATTCAGACGCAAAAGCGGC
Source organism: Rhodoferax sp. (assembly GCA_031428695.1). GTDB lineage: Bacteria > Pseudomonadota > Gammaproteobacteria > Burkholderiales > Burkholderiaceae_C > JANYCG01. The sequence goes on from JANOYE010000162.1 coordinate 1,950, forward strand.
TTGGACTGAAATCACGCGAGTCTTCAACGTGTCTCAGGGACTAGACCTTAGAACACTTCTGATAGACAGCATCGCACGTGAAAGGCTTGCGGTAGAAAGAGAACGTGCTGCCGCTGACAAGTCTTTGCGATTGGTTCGTGGACTCGCATTTGGGGCGACTTTGGCGGTAGCGCTTGCGGCTCTATTGCTGGCGGCCTATTTTGTCCGGGCTTTGCACCGCCCGCTTAAAGAGCTGACGGCGGGTGCCAAGGCTCTGCAGCGAGGTGACCTTGGCTACCGAATACCAGACGAGCGTGACGATGAGTTTGCCCGCTTTGCGACAATCGTCAATGCGATGGCTCAGGAACTTGCCCAGCACAGGCTGATCGAAGCAGCAACAAGGCAGAGGCTTGAAGACCTTGTTTCAGTGCGCACAAATGAGCTTGAACAAGCATTGCAGACTCTGCAACAAGTAAATATCAGAAGGCGAAAACTTTTTGCAGATATCAGTCACGAACTCAGAACCCCAACCACGGCCATACGCGGGGAAGCTGAAATCGCGTTGCGTGGTGGCGAGAAACCGACCACCGATTACCGCGCGTCATTGCGCCGAATTGTCGAGACGGCTGCGCAGCTTGGTATCGTCATCGACGATTTGCTGACTATGGCACGCAGCGACATTGACACCCTGGCCTTGAATAAAATCTCCCTGGACGTGCAAGAGCCGCTGCAGGATGCAATAGATCAAGCGCAGTCTCTGGGACACCAGTTCAATGTGCGTATTGAAAATCCCTGTGGCGTAAACAGGGAGGTACGCTTGCTGGCGGACTCCCAGCGGCTGCGTCAGCTATTCACCTTGCTGCTGGATAACGCGGTACGTTATTCGTACCCCGACGGTGTCGTGCAAGTAAAAGCAAGAATTGTTCCTGGCTTCGAAACCAGTGAGTGGTGGGAGTTGCAAATCACTGACCACGGCATTGGCATCAGTCTTGAAGAAATGCCACATATTTTTGAGCGCAATTTCAGAGGAGACCGCGCCCGTTTGCACCAATCAGGTGGCAGCGGTTTGGGTTTGCCCATTGCAGCCACATTAGCCAGAGCACACGGGGGAAGTATTGATTTTGAAAGTCCAGATTCATCGGGGACAAGGGCAACTTTGCGGCTACCCGTCCTAAACTGAGCGACTCAGTCAACCACCTTGTCCCGTCTATGAACATACTTATCGTGGAGGACGACAGCCGAGTCGCGGACTTTTTGGATCGTGGCTTGCGGGCTGAGGGTTATAGCGTGCAAGTAGTGCGCAACGGAATTGATGGGCTGAGCAAGGCACGCGAAACTGCAGCCCACACTGACAGCCTTCAAGCCCCTACTCTTTTGATTCTAGATGTCATGCTGCCTGGCATGACAGGCTTGGAAATTTGCCAAACGCTCCGTGCTACTGGCGTGCAGATGCCAATACTCATGCTGTCGGCTTTGTGCGGGCTTGAGGATCGCGTCGCTGGTTTGCGTTTAGGGGCAGATGATTACCTTGCCAAACCTTTCGCATTTGAAGAGCTTTTGGTTCGGATTACAGCCTTAATGCGGCGTTCGCGCCAAATAACACCAGCAGAATCAATGCAGTTGGTAGTCGCTGATTTGGTGCTGGACCGACAAAGTATGCGGGTGACCCGTGCAGGGCGATCAATCGCCCTGACTGCACGCGAGCTGGCTTTGCTGGAATTGCTAATGTCGGTGCCTGGCAGATTGTTCAGCCGTGAAAGGATTTTATCGAACGTTTGGGGTACCAACGAAGACCCTCTCACCAATATCGTCGACGTGTACATCCGCCGCTTGCGCTCCAAGATTGATGAAAACAGCAGTCAACCTCTGATTCACACAGTGCGGGGCTTGGGGTACCGATTAGAAAAGTCGCAGGTCGAGTAAGAGCCTGCATGGTTCTCGTTCATCTGGTGTTCATTCGGACAGCATTGAAAATTAATCCACCAACCAACTCGCGGTTCATTGAGCAGGGTTACATTCATGTCTGCGTGGCACCCAATGAGTGCTTGCAGTTGATATCTCAACAACCTGATATTCATTTTTTTAGATATAACACGAAGGAAACCTCCCATGATCAATCGACGCACCTCATTTGGCCTGTTGGCGACCGCTTCACTGGCGCTTGCTTCAAACGCCTATGCACAGACTGCCGACAGTTGCGCGGTGTTCACGCCTGCATCGCAAGCAAACGCTACGCCTGATAGTGCATTGCAGCGCCTTAAAGATGGCAATGCGCGTTTTGTCGCGGGAAGCACTGTGAACTGTGACCTGAGACGGCAAGTCAAAGATACCGCCACTCAACAATCTCCGGTTGCCGTCGTGGTGGGCTGTATTGACAGCCGCGTGCCACCTGAGTTGGTTTTTGACCAACGCCTTGGCGATATATTTGCCGCGCGAATTGCGGGAAATTTTGTCAATACCGATATTTTAGGAAGTCTGGAGTTCGCCACCAAGGCTGCAGGGGCGAAACTGATTGTCGTTCTCGGTCATACTGAATGCGGCGCTATCAAAGGGGCAGTTGACAATGTCAAGCTTGGCAATCTGACAGCCATGTTGGGCAACATACGTCCGTCATTGGAAAAACTAAACTACAGCGGCGTTGCCACATCCAAAGACAAAGTGCTCGTGCAAAAGTTGGCAGATCAAAATGCGCAGGATGCTGTGGCTCTCATCATGCGCAAAAGCGAAGTTATCGCCGAAATGGTCGCACAGGGCAAAGTCAAAATCGTCTCAGCCATGCACTATATTTCGACAGGACAAGTCACTTGGTCCGCTTGATCTGATAGTAAGTCAAGACTTTTGCGTGATGTCGTCGGCGATTTTCTGCACGAAGGCATCGAGGGACATCACACCGAGGTCTGCATTGCCCCGAGCGCGCACTGCAACGGTACCGGCTTCTTTCTCCTTGTCGCCTGCGACCAGGATGTAGGGAAGCTTTTGCATCGAATGCTCCCTGATTTTACGCGTTATTTTCTCATTGCGCAGGTCTGTGATCACCCTAAGCCCTTGATTTGGCAGTGATTTCCTTAGTTTTGCAGCGATTTCACGACAATAATCGGCCTGTGCGTCGGTAATACAGAGAATCGCAACCTGAACCGGCGCCAACCAGGTTGGCAAGGCACCGGCGTGTTCTTCGATCAAAATGCCGATGAAACGCTCCAGGCTGCCCACGATGGCGCGGTGCAACATCACCGGCCGGTGGCGCGCGCCGTCTTCCCCCACATATTCCGCGCCCAGGCGTTCCGGCATCGAAAAATCAACCTGCATGGTGCCACATTGCCACTGACGGCCAATCGCGTCCTTGAGCGTGTATTCTATTTTGGGCCCATAAAAAGCACCCTCGCCCGGTGAAATTTCAAATTCGCAACCCGAGGCCTGCAGGCTGTCCATCAGCGCTTTTTCGGCTTTGGCCCAGGTTTCGTCCGAGCCAATGCGTTGGGCTGGGCGTGTGGCCACCTTGTAGATGATGTTCTTGAAGCCGAAGTCGGCATAGACCTTTTGCAACAGCGTGGTGTAAGCCGTGCATTCGCCCAGAATCATGTCTTCGGTGCAGAAAATGTGGCCGTCGTCCTGCGTGAAGGCGCGCACCCGCATGATGCCGTGCAGCCCGCCCGTGGGCTCATTGCGGTGGCACTGGCCGAATTCGCCGTAACGCAGCGGCAAATCACGGTAGCTTTTGATGCCCTGGTTGAAGATGATGATGTGGCCGGGGCAGTTCATCGGCTTCAGGGCGTAGTCGCGCTTCTCGGACTCGGTGGTGAACATGTTGTCGCGGTACTTTTCCCAGTGGCCGGTCTTCTCCCACAGGCTTTTGTCCAGAATTTGCGGGCCTTTGACCTCTTGGTAGCCGTTGTCGCGGTAAACCTGGCGCATGTATTGCTCCACGCCCTGCCACACCGTCCAGCCTTTGGGGTGCCAAAACACCGTGCCGGGCGAATGTTCGTCGATGTGGAACAAATCCAGCTCGCGGCCTAACTTGCGGTGGTCGCGCTTTTCGGCCTCTTCGAGCATCGTCAAATGCTGCTGCAACTCGTCTTTGGCGGCCCAGGCCGTGCCGTAAATGCGCTGCAGCATTTCATTGCGGTGGTCGCCGCGCCAATAGGCACCGGCCAGTTTCATCAATTTGAAATGTTTGAGTTTGCCGGTGCTGGGCACGTGGGGGCCGCGGCACAGGTCTTCAAAATTTCCTTCGCGGTACAGCGACACGTCTTCGCCCGCTGGAATGGCACCGATGATTTCTGCCTTGTAATGCTCGCCCAGGCTTTTGAAATAGGCCACGGCTTCATCGCGCGGCAAAACGCGGCGCGTGACCGGCTCATCTTTGTTCGACAGCTCTGTCATTTTTTTTTCTATGGCGGCCAGGTCGTCCAGCGTGAACGGGCGCTTGTAGGAGAAGTCGTAAAAGAAACCGTGCTCGATCACCGGGCCGATGGTGACCTGAGCGTCGGGGAACAACTCTTTTACGGCATAAGCCAGCAGGTGCGCCGTCGAGTGGCGAATCACTTCCAGGCCGTCGGCGTCTTTGGCGGTGATGATGGCAAGCCCGCTGTTTTGCGCGATGGCGAACGAGGTGTCAACAACTTTGCCGTCTACTTTGCCAGCCAGGGCGGCCTTGGCCAGGCCCGAGCCGATAGACGCGGCCACTTCGGCCACGGTGACAGGCCCCGGAAATTCGCGTTGGGAGCCATCGGGAAGTGTGATTTGAACCATGATGAAGACCTTGGATGCCTGTTTGAGCGAAAAAAAAGCACGGTTGCGACCGCGCTTTTTACTGTGAATCAGGTAGCTGGCGACGCACAAGGCGCGCGGACTACGGCCTCATGTGCTTATGGAAACTGAGCCGATGTAGTTCGCGGTGTCATAACCAGGATGCCTTTCTCGCTCTTGTTGAGAACTGAATGGAGCCATTTTACATGTTCAAGCTCGGCCCATGAGCCATCCCACAGGTCAACCCACAATCCAGCCCAAAATCCTGCCCACACGCCAGCCTATCTGGTCTCTCCCCGAAAGACAAAAACCATCCTTCGCTTTTTCGCTTTTTTGACTATTATGCAAACGCGCTGAAGTCTTTCATAGACCACATGGCAACCAGAATTGAAAGAGTCACCGCACTTGCCGTGCAATTCGGCGCGGCTTCAATTCAAACAGGAGACCACCATGTGCAGACTCTGTGACGAAGGCTTGCCCCAAAACCACCCCCTCTTGCCCGCCGACCCCACGCGCCGCAACTTTCTGAAGACCGCCAGTGCTGGCGTTGCCACGGCCACCGGGGGGCTTTCCTTGCTAGCCGCTGGCGACGCGCGCGCCGATGACGAGCGGGAACCCGAACACAGCGGCCGCCAGGGCCGCCGCGTGCTGATCAAGGGCGGCGCGGTGATGTCGATGGACCCGAAGGTGGGCGACTTCCCGGTGGGTGATGTGTTGATCGAAGGGAAACGCATCGTCGCTGTGGGCCGCAACCTCGAAGCAGGCGGCGCTTCGGTGATCGACGCGCGCGGCCGCATCGTCATGCCGGGTTTCATCGACACACACCACCATCTGTTCGAGACCGCTTTGCGCAGCTTCCTTGCGGATGGCTTGTTGTTCGACGGCCTGGACTCACGCACCACCCAAAACTACTTCCAGAAGATCCTCTTGACGTTCGCGCCGCGTTACCGGCCGCAAGATGTTTACATCAGCACGCTTTTTGGCTCATTGAGCCAGTTGGACTGTGGCGTGACCAGCGTTTTGGATGTTTCACAAATCCACCACTCGCCCGCCCACAGCGATGCGACGATCATGGCCCTGCGTGACTCCGAGCGCCGTGCGGTGTTTGGTTATTTCGAAAGTGCCGGCGGCGTGGCGGGCAACCAGTACCCGCAAGATGCGCGGCGCATCAAAGTGCAGCACTTCAGCAGCGACGACCAGTTGCTGTCGATGTTCATGGGCGGCGAGATTTACCTGCCGGGTTACGAGGCAGCCTGGAAGCTTGGCCGCGAGCTGGGCATTCCCATCGCCGCGCACATCGTGGGCACGTTCGGCATGCGGCCAGAGTTCGACAAACTCGCCGCCGCTGGCGCGTTTGGCCCAGACAACCACTTCATCCACATGACCAACATGTCGGACTTCGCCTGGTCTCGGGCGCGCGACGCAGGTGTTGGCGTTTCATTGTCGGTGCCGATTGAAATGAACATGCGCCACGGCACGCCGCCTTTGCAAAAGGCGATGGACATGGGCATTGCGTTTTCGCTCTCGTCCGACGTGGAATGCACCCTCACCTCTGACTTTTTCACTCAAATGCGCACGGCCATGGCGCTGCAGCGCATGTTCATCAATGGCCGCGCGCTGGGTGAAAACGGCCCTGCCGAAACCAGCCTTCCACGCCTCGCGACCACGCGCGACGCGCTGACCTGGGCCACCGTGAATGGCGCGCGCGACTTGAAGCTGGACAAAAAAGTGGGTTCGCTCACGCCCGGCAAAGAAGCCGACATCATCATCCTGGACGCCGAGGCCATCAACGTCGCGCCGCTGAACCACGTGCCCGGCGCCGTGGTCTCGTTGATGGAGCGCTCGAATGTCGAGACGGTGATGGTGGCCGGAAAAATCCGCAAATGGCGCGGCAAAATGCTCGGCTCCAACATCGGCAGATTGCGCCGCGACCTGGAGGCTTCGCGCGACTACTTGTTTGCGCAAGCCGGCATTCCGAAAGATCTGTTTCGGGCGCCTTGATGGCGTAATCGCTGCACCCTGGCCGGTGCAGCAGTGCCATGGCGTAAAGTCTGCCCCTAGACACTCGGCCGATTCGGGCTGAGCTTATGCGTTTTGCGCAGCAGCACCGGAGAATTTCATGCAACGACGCACCGTGATGGCCCTGGCCAGTGCCGCCTTGGCTGCCCGCCTGGGCCCGGCGATGGCCCAGGCCTACCCCAACAAACCCATTCGCTTCGTTGTGCCGGTAGCGCCCGGCGGCGGCGCGGACACACTGGGCCGCAACGTCACCGAACGCTGGGCAAAAGTGTTGGGCCAGACTTTCATCGTGGACAACCAAGCCGGTGGCGGCGGCGCCATCGCCTGCCAAAACGTGGCCCGCGCCGCGCCCGATGGCTACACGCTGATTCAGGGCTACGTGGCCACCCACGGCACCAGCCCGGCCACGCGCAAGCTCAATTACGACGCGGTGAAAGACTTCACCCCCATCGGCATGATTGGCGGCACCGCCAACGTGCTGGTGGTCAACGCCGCGCTGCCGGTGAAAAACATCAAAGAGTTCATCGACTACCTGAAGGCCAACCCTGGCAAATTGAGCTATGGCTCGGCCGGCCCCGGCTCGCTCACGCACCTGACGATGGAGCTTTTCAAGGCGCAGCTCAACAGCTTCATGGTGCATATTCCCTACCGGGGCGTGGCGCCAGCGTTTGTTGATTTGATTGGCGGCCAAACGCAAGCCATGTTCCCCGGCCTCGCGGGCGCCATGCCGCACATCCGCTCGGGCCGCGTGCGCCCACTGGCAGTCACCGGCTTGGCGCGCCACCCCTTGCTCAAAGACGTGCCCACGTTGGATGAAAGCGGCTTCAAAGGTTTTGACGCGATGCAGTGGTACGGCGTGATGGGCCCAGCAGGAATGCCCGCGCCTATCGTCAAAACACTGAACGAATCGCTCAACCAGGTGCTGCGCATGCCTGACCTGCGCGAGAAGATTTCTGGCGAGGCCGTGGAGCCCATGCCGATGAGCCCGGAGCAGTTTGGGCAGTTTGTGGTGAACGACATTGCCCGCTGGACCAGGCTGGCAAAAGATAGAAATATCCAATTAGACAATTGATTCAAAAAGAATTTTTGATGTTAAGTCACGTAAAACATACATATCCAGCTACTAATTTAATACTAAATAGGAACGTTTTTTAACATTTTATGGCCATAAATACTAAAGTACACGCAGATCACAATGCCCCGCCCATCACCCAGGTTTTGGCCAGTTTTGTCGCGAATCACCCGTCAAAAGGTTGGCGCGACGCGGTTGACCACGAGGCGCATCGCACCTTCCTGAACTGGCTGGGTTGCGCGGTTGGCGCATCCGGCCATGAAGCGGCCGATGCTGCCCTGGCAGCCGTGCAGATGTTGCAGCCTGCGCCCCAAGCCACCGTGCTTGGCCGCCGGGGCAGCGACGGCAAAGCCTGCAAGGTGGACATGGCCAGCGCCGCGCTCATCAATGGCATCACCTCGCACACGTTTGACTTTGACGACACACACCTCAAAACCATCATCCACCCGGCGGGCCCGGTGGCCTCGGCTCTGCTGGCGTTGGCTGAAGGCGTGAGCGGCACGGCGGCCGTACAGGGCCGCGTGATTTCAGGCCGTGAGTTGATCGACGCGCTGGTCATCGGCATCGACGTGAGTTGCCGTGTTGGCAACGCCATGTACCCGGACCACTACGACCGCGGCTGGCACATCACCGGCTCCACTGGCACGCTGGGCGCGGCGGCGGGCTGCGCGCGTTTGCTCAAGCTAGACATGCAAAAAACACAAATGGCGCTGGGCATTGCCGCGTCACAGCCGGTGGGCATGCGCGAGCAGTTTGGCTCTATGACCAAGCCTTTCCACCCTGGCGGCGCGGCGCGCGCGGGCCTCATGTCAGCGCTGCTGGCAAGCCAAGGCTTCACCGCCAGCCCTAAAGCGCTCGAAGCGCCGCGCGGCATGATGCAAACGATTTCCACCAAGAACGACTGGAGCGAAATCACCGGCGAACTCGGGCAACGCTTCGAGATCAGCTTCAACACCTACAAACCTTTCGCCTGCGGCATTGTGATCCACCCAAGCATCGACGCCTGCTCGCAGCTTCGTGCGATTTTTGCGAATGACGGCATCACCCTCGACGATGTGGAGCGCATCGAACTCAAAGTGCATTCCCTCGTGCTCGAACTCACCGGCAAGAAGGAGCCGCAAGACGGCCTGCAGGCCAAGTTCAGCGTCTACCACGGCTGCGCGGCTGGCCTGATGGCGGGCCAAGCCACGGAAGACGAATACCACGACGCCTTCGTCACGCGCCCCGACATGGTGGCCCTGCGCCGCAAAGTCGTGGCAACGGTTGACGATTCAATCCACGAGGCCAGCGCCGATGTCACCGCCGTGTTGAAAGATGGCCGACGTGTTCACGTTTTTGTGAAAAATACCATCGGCTCATTGGAGAACCCGATGACGGACGCCATGCTGGAGGGCAAGTTTCACGGAATGTGTGATCCGGTGATTGGCAAGACCGGTTCTGATGCGCTGATTGCCTCGGCGTGGAAGTTGGGTTTAGTGACGGATGTTGGCGAACTGGTTGGGCTTGCATCGGGCACTTGAAAATGCAATAAAAATCGTTCGAGCCTAAGGCGCCGCCAAAGGCCGCCTCAATGCTTGGGAGAGGTTGGCGCCCGCTGTTTTCGATTGGGAAAATCAAACTTGTCCTGCGGATTGCCTGGGCCAAAGAAGTCTCACTTTCCGTTCAGGTTGAGCCTGTCGAAACCCTTCGGCAAACCCAAGCAGAACGGTCAAAATTTCACTGGGCTGTATCAATATTTGACGACCCACCCGCCTTGAAATTCATGATCAGATTTTGGTCAGTACCGACTCCGCGCCCGGGTATACGAGGGTAAGACCGGTCACCACGTCCGCTTCAAGCTCAAAACGATAGACCATATTTGAGACTGCCGCTGAGCGAAATTCAAAGCCGCGATACGGCTGAAGTGGCCGGTTCAACTCGCCCGGCACCGTCAGAACCAATTGGCCGCCAGCTTTCTGGATAACCTGGCACTTAAAGCCGCTCGGCGTTGCGTAGGTGCCGACCAACTTCGCGGCAATGGCGGCATCAATAGGTTCTGGAACTCTCTTGAACACCGCTTCGGCTTCGTCTAGCGTCATGGTGAGTGCGCTGATTTCCCCTTGAGCGTCGGAACTGAAGTTCACTGACCACTTGCCGTGCACCTCATCGTCAAGAGTGTCGAAGCGGTCGTAATACACGTGGCTTAATGCCAAATCAAAATCACGAAACGCCAGCGACAGGCGGTTTCCCTGATGGGTGACTTTGACTGGCGGATAGAGGGGATTTTCAAAACTTCCGGCGAAGGACTGCAATACACGGGAGGGCTGGGTTCCAGATACGATGTTAAGGTCAGCTTTTGTGCGGGCCATCGTCATCGCAGCTTTTTGCTTGCCCAGTATTTCAAGGAAGCGATCACTCCATGGCGTTTGACTCAGCCCTAGAACTCGCTCATACACGTTGTAGCTCAGAAGATCTGCCAAAACCGCGCAGTGATGCCCGATGACGAAGGACACTACGCCGAGGTTCTGCTGCGGTAAAAAAGACACCTGCGAATAAAAACCGCCCAAAGAGCCGCCATGAAAGGCCATGAGGTGGCCCCGATAAACAGCGGTATGTCGGCCCAATCCATAGGTATTGTTGAGAACCTCTGAGAATCCGCGCATATTCAGCATGTGGTTTGGGATCGCCATTGATGGCCAAAGGGTGGCTTGAAGAATGGCTGGCGCAATCACCTGTTTGTCACCGTGTTTGCCGCCGCCCATGAGCACGGCAAGCCATTTGCCCATATCTTGCAGGTTGGAGTTCAATCCGCCCGCTGGCCCTGCGCCAATCATGTGTTCATACATGGGCAGTTTGAAAAGTTCTTTGGAATCCCGGCGTTCGGTATGCGGGACGGCGTAGTTGTCCCCCTTCTGAACCTCGGCCATGGAAAAGCAGGTGTTTGTCATAGCAGCAGGGTTCAAAAGCCGCTCCTGCACAAACGACTCCCATGATTTTCCGGTCAGTAGCTCGATGATGTGACCTACCGCCGCATACATGACATTGTTATAGACAAAATTCTGTCGCAACGGATCGCTCGGCTGCATGTGCCACAAGCGGCCAAACATCTCCTTGCGGGAAAAATTTGACCGAAACCACATCGAATCGTGGCGATTGATGCCTGTTCGATGCGCCAGCATGTCACGCAAGGTGATGGTGTTGTTCAACGTGTCACTGGAAAATCGAATCGAAGGCACCGCCTCCCGAATTGGCAGATCCCAATCAAGCAAGCCTTCGTCAACCAACATCCCTGCAGCCACCGCTGTAAACAGCTTTGTGTTGGAGGCGATGGGAAACATGGTGTCGGCGGTGAACGGAAGTTTTCTAGTCAGATCCCGAAACCCAAATCCCTTAGAAAACACGGTTTTGCCGGATTTCACGATGCCAATCGCAAAGCCCGGGACATTCCAGTCTGCAAGCGTTGCGTCGCAATACGCGTCAAAGTCTCTCAATTGGTGATTCATGTCTTGGTACTTGGTTAAAGGTGTCAGGATCCCAAGAGCGTCGATTCCAGCCCAATGGAATGGCGGGCACGCTGGGAAAGGCCGCATTTCTCAAGAGTGGCAAGTCCGGCCTGAACACCCTGGCCGATTTTGAAAAAACAAGCGAAGCGCCTCGTGTGAGGCCCAGGCGTTAGGGCCTGGCTTGCCGCACGGATTTAGCCGGCAGACGCTTCCACACCGGCAACATCGTTCTCAAGCAGCAGTCGGACGTAACGCGTGTAGGGAACTCCCTTCGCCTTGGCCTTGCTCTTCAATGCATCCAGCAAATTTTGCGGCAAGCGCATGTTCAGCGCAGCGGCTTTCGGCTCGAACTCGAACCGCATCGGTTTGAAACCCGTCAGATCGTAGGTCGACAGATCCGCGGAATCGACGAATCGCTCTGCATCGACGTCACTTCTGAGCGATGTCATGGGCTTAACTTTGGTTTTGGAAGTGGCTTTCATAGTGGTCAATTTCCTTCTGATGCATAAAACGGGCGCTGATGGGTCGGAGAACCGTCTGGCCGTCAATCTTGCGCAGCATGAAGACCAGAAAAACGTAGCGCCCCGTATCGGTCTTCCCGATGGCTCTCATTCGCGGCTCTTTGGGGTGAGGGTCTGGCATAACGGAAGGCTTGCCCAAAAGTACCTGCTCTATTCCTTCACGCGACACACCGTGTTTGCCGCACTTTGGCCAATTGCTTTCATCCCAGTCGAACTTTGCTATTTTCATGTTTGATTATACGCATTTGTCTACACATTTGCCAATGCATTTTTCACGCTTTACAGGCTGCGCGGGGGGCATTCGCGGAGCCATTCATTCCAGTGTCGTCGGCCGCCCCCAAACGTCAGCCCAACTCCTCGCCCGGCACCCAATCGCCCATTCGCAACAAGGTGTCCACGTCAGCCAGTCCAAAAGCAACAATAATTGACGTTCACAAAATCAATCAACGTCAACCCGACAACCCACCCTGGAGACCTCTTGACCACTGCCCTATTCAACTTCAACGGCAAAACCGCCCTCGTCACCGCCACCAGCGGCATTGGGTTGGGCATTGCGCTGGCATTGCGCGACGCGGGGGCGCGGGTAATTGCCGCCGGGCTGGCGCCTGCGGACATGGCAAGTTTGCACGGCCTGGAATTTCGCCCGCTGGACGTGACCGTACCTGCGCAAATCAACGCCCTGTTCGGCTTGTTGGATCGCCTGGACATCCTCGTCAACGCGGCAGGCATCATCCGCCGCGCGGCCGAACACGAGCCGGATGTGTTTGAGCAAGTCATTGCCGTCAACCTGAACGGCAGCATGCGCTGTTGCCAGGCGGCCAAACCGCTGCTGGTGAAAAGCCAGGGCAGCGTCGTCAACATCGCGTCGATGCTGAGCTTCTTCGGCGGCGCCCACGCGCCGGGCTACAGCGCCAGCAAGGGCGGCGTGCCCCAGCTCACCAAGAGCCTGGCCAACGCCTGGGCCGCCCAGGGCGTGCGTGTGAACGCCGTCGCGCCCGGCTACATTGCCACCGCGTTGACCCAGCCCTTGCAGGATGACCCGGCCAAAAGCGGCCCCATCGTGGCCCGCACCCCGATGGGCCGCTGGGGCACGGCGGCAGACGTGGCTGGGCCGGTGTTGTTCTTGTGTTCAGACGCGGCGGCGTTTGTCACGGGCGTCATCTTGCCAGTGGATGGCGGTTACCTGGTGTATTGAGCTATTTCTCTAAACTGTTTCGAGCCCAAGGCCACAAAAATAATGCGTAAGAAGCTACTAAATGGATAGCGAAATGACATCCCAAAATCCCGCTGAAGACAGCGCCCGCATGCCCTACCAGCTGCCCTTCCCGCCCAACGCGCAGAGCGAAATCGTGGTGGCCCACGCCATCCCCGAAGACGAAGGCGTGTGGGTGCCGCAAGCACCGGGGGTGTGGTTTCGCCCGCTGTGCCTCAATGCGGCGCAAGGTTATTGGGTCAACCTGCTGCGTGTGCGCAAAGCCGGCATCTTGAGCCGCCACCGCCACCCCGCCCCCGTGCATGGCTTCGTGCTGCGCGGCAAATGGCACTACTTGGAACACGACTGGGTCGCCACCGAAGGCAGCTACGTCTTCGAGCCGCCTGGTGAAACCCACACTTTGGTGGTGCCAGAAGACGTGCCCGAGATGATCACCCAATTCCACATCACCGGCGCGATGATTTACGTCGACCCCTGGGGCAAACAGACCGGTTTTGAGGACGTGTTCAGCAAGATTGACATGTGCCGCAAGCACTATGCGGAGTGCGGGCTGGGCGTGGGGTATGTGGATCAGTTTATTAGGTAGAACGGAAGGTCTGCAGAATCGACGAATCGCCCTGCCTCGGCGTCGCTCCTGAGCGAAGGCATGTGAATAGCTTTGGTTTTTGAAGCGGCTTTCATAGTCGTCGATCATCGCTCCTAAGCGGATTTCAGTAATTCCCGCAATTGCGCCTTCGCAATTTTCTCCAACGTGGAACGCGGAAAGTCGTCGATCAAGCGAATCTCCACCGGGCGTTTGAAATCCGCCAATTGCGCCGCGCAGGCAGCCGCCACACGTTCTTTCAGTTCACGGTTTTGCGCGGAATCCAACGGGTTTGTGAATTCAGCAAAGGGCCGCACAAACAGCACTGGAACTTCATCAAGCATCGCGTGTTTTTTGGCGACGACGGCACACTCAAAAACACCTGGCACCTGCAACACCACGCGTTCAATCTCAGACGCGGCGACGTTTTCTCCGCCCACCTTGAGCATGTCTTTGCTGCGGTCGCCAAACTGCAGGCTGCCGCAGGGTAAGACGTTGATTTTGTCGCCGGTTTTGAACCAGCCCTCGGAATCAAAACTCTCTGCGGTGGCTTTGGCATTGCCCAAGTATTCCTGAAACAAGCTCAAACCACGCACACCGCGAATGAACAGGTGGCCGCTGCCGCCAGGCTCAACCGCCCTGGCCTCGCGCACAGGAACGTCGTCGCGTTCCACAACGGCGATGTCGTACTCGGGCGCGGGGCGGCCTATCGACATCGGCGTGTTGGGCAAGTGCGGGCTGCCGACAATGCCGTGGGTGATGGTTTCCGTCATGCCCCACCAACCCATGGTTTTGATGCCGAAATGCGCGTCGGTGGGCGGCTCGCTGATGGCGCTGCCCCAGAGGCGGTAATGGTGCTGCTGGGGCAATTCGAGCGGCATCAAGGCCTTGACGACAAACGGCACAAGTGATGTCCAGGTGCAGCGGTGTTGGTTGGACACCGCCCAAAACCGGCTCGCCGAGAAGCGCGCCTGCACCACTGCCGTGCCGCCTGCCCATAACGTGGCCAAAATTGAATAGGCCTGGGCGTTGGTATGGAACAGCGGCAGGTAGACCAGATGCACGTCGTCGGCCCGCAGGTCTTCGTGTACGGCGTTGATGCGCGCGCCCCATAACGCGTTGGCGTGTGTCCACAACACCGCTTTGGGACGCGATGTGGTGCCGGACGTGTATTGCACGCTGCAGGGGGCAAGTGGATTTGGCGCGCGGCGTGGCGCTGGCTCTGCATCAATCGCGTCGAAATGCTGCGCGGGCTCCACCGGGCGCGCGGGCGGTTCGCCGTTGTCGTCGCCAGTGACGGCTATCCAGCGCAGTGCCTTGCAGCTCCTGGCCACCAGCTCAGCGAATTTCGGTTGCGTGATCGCCGCTACAGCACCGCTGTGGTCGGCGTAATAGGTCAGCTCGTCAGCCACAGCACGCGCATTTGTGGTGAGCGCCACGGCGCCCATCCAGGCAGAGGCGTACCAGGCCAACAGCGCTTCGGGGCAGTTGTCCAGGTGGATCAGCAGCTTGTCGCCCGGCTTGACGCCCCGATGCGCCAGGCCAGCGGCAATGCGCTGCACCCGCGCCAGAAACTGGCCATAAGTCCAAACCCGTTCAGCGCCGGTGAAAGGTGACCAAACGAGAAACGGGTGATCCCGCCTCGTGCGGGCTCGCGCGTCAAGCAGCCAGGGCACATCTTGGCCGGAAAAAGGGTGCAAATCAAAAGCATTCATCACATAACTTTCGGGGGCATCAACACATACACCTCATGCAGGCCATCCTTGCCTTTGATGTTGACCTGCCCGCGCCTTTCATAATCAAACCATTCACGTGTGAGCTGGTAGGTGGATTCTGACACCTGAATGCCCCCAGCCACGCCGTCAGACTCCATGCGTGAGGCGGTGTTGACCACATCGCCCCACACGTCAAACAACTGGCGAGACTGGCCAATGACGCCCGCCACCAGCTCGCCCGACGAGATGCCGATGCGCAGGTCAACACCTTCAATATCGCGCACCAGCTCAAACATCTCGCAGGCGAATTCGACTAACGCGCGGGCGTGGTCTGAGCGCGCCTCAGGCACGCCCGAGGCGACCATGTAGGCGTCGCCAATGGTCTTGATTTTGGTCAAACCCCGCTGCTCGACCACGCGGTCGAAACGCGCGAAAATCTGGCCCAACATGTCCACCAGCGCCACGGGGCTGATGCGCTCCGAGAGGCTGGTGAACCCCACAATGTCGGCAAACAGAATCGAGCTGTGCGGGTAACGCTCGGCAAAGGTTTCGCCTGTGGACAACAAGCGCTCTGCGATGGATTTCGGAAACATGCGGCTGACCATTTCGACCAGCCGGTTGTTGGTGTCATGCAGAACCTTTTCCATGCGGTTGATGTCGCCGATGAAGATGTGGATCAACAGGTAAAGAATGCCAAGCGCAGCCATGCTGTTGATCCAGCCGCCGGCCTTGCGAACCTCTTCGGGCACGGCGTACGGCGTGACCACCGCGAAATCGGAGCTGCCAAAGCAGACCACGGCGGCGAGGCAAACGAGCGGCACCCCGTGTTGCAGCAGGAAATTTTCTCCCCTGAAAATCAGGTAGGCTGCAACCGCGAGCGGAATGAACCCCAAGTGCGCCGTGCGTGGCACCTGCTGGCTAGGCAAGTCCAGAAAAATAGCGGATAGGGCGAACAAAGCCACCAAGCTAAGCACAAGCAACTTCTTTGCCGCGCCCAACTGGCCGCGCAAGATCAACGCCAGCCCCGCCGCGCCCAGCGCTGCCACGATGAGTTCCCAAGCGGCCGGAATCCAATGGCTGCGCAAGCTGAAAAACAGCGCCCAACCGAGGCCGAACACCATCAAGATCAGGCTGACTGCCATCACCATCACGCGCACCCGGCGCACATGCGTGGCCGCCAAATTTTGCACGGTGAGGTAATTCAGCTTCTCACTTTTCATCGGCGCTGGCCTGGGTGCTTCCTTGCAGCAAATACACCTTGTGTAAGCCCTCCTTGCCTTTGACGCTGATCGGCTCGCGCTGCTCGTAAGAGAAGGCCAAGCGCGTGAGCTTGTAGGTGGCTTCAGACACCTGGATGCGCCCCGGCACCCCTTGTGACTCCATGCGTGCTGCCATGTTCACCACATCGCCCCACACATCAAACAATTGGCGCGACTGCCCGATCACCCCGGCCACCAACTCGCCCGAGGCGATGCCAATGCGCAAATCAATGCCTTCGATGTCTCGGATCAGCGCCAGCATCTCCTGGCCGAACGCCACCAGCACTTGGGCGTGGTCTGGCCGTGCCTCAGGCACGCCGGCGGCGACCATGTAGGCGTCGCCAATTGTCTTGATCTTGGTCAGGCCCTTCTGCTCGACCACAGCGTCAAAGCGGTCGAAAATTTTGGTCAACATCTCCACCAGCGCCACTGGCGAAATACGCTCCGAGAGGCTGGTGAACCCCACAATGTCGGCAAACAGAATCGAACAATCAGTGTGCCGCTCGGCAAAGGTTTCCCCCTTGGACAATAGGCGCTCGGCAATGGTTTTGGGGAACATGCCGCTGACCATCTTGACGAATCGGTTGTTGGCATTGAGCAAATAACCTTCCATCTGGTTGATGTCGCCGACAAAAATGTGCACCAGCACGTACAACATGCCAAATGAGCTGAGGTTGTTGACCCAAATCGCCACTGTGCGGGCGTTTTCAGGCATCACCAACTGGCTGGCGAGCGGGCCGCTGAATGAAAAGGTGGTGCTCGACAGCAGTGCCAGCGCCGCCATACAGGCAACCGGGTAGCCATGGCGCCAAAAGATGCTTTCGGTTCTGAGCAGCAAGTAGCCCGCCACGCCGAGCGGCAGCAGGCCATGGTGCGCCGAGCGCGGCACCAGCGCACTGGGAACGTCAACATACACGGCAATGCCGGTAAAAACCACGAACAGGCTCGCCAGCAGCAAAAAAGTGGCGAAGCGCAGTTTGCCCTTCAACGCGGCCAGCACAGCCCACACGCCAATCACCAACATCGAGAGTTGAACCGACGCCGCAAGCAGCTCGCCACGCAGCCCGAAAAACAAGCCATAACCTGTGCCCAACAGAATCAGGAAGACGCTGCTGACCAATACCATTACCCTGACACGGCGCACATGGGTGGCGCGCAGGTCGCGAAGCACCATGTAGGTTGTGTTGGAGTAGGGCATGAGTTTTTGTGAGTCAGGGCGTCTTGGCAGGCGTCAGGGCGGGCTGGAACGGCTTGCCGATCTTGAAAACACCACTCACTCGGGCGATCAGCGTGTCGTCCGCATACAGCAGGCCCTGCACGAAGACCATCGTGCGGGTGGCGCGAAGCACGTCAGCCTGCCCGTGCACCCACGTGCCCAGCGGGGCCGACGCCAGGTAGTCGATCTGCAGACCGATGGTCGGCAAGAACCGGTTGTGGGCGGCCTCGCAGGTGGCGTGGGCTGTGATGGGGCACACCATGTCGCCCAGCATCGCCAACATGCCGCCGTGGCAGATGCCCATCGGATTGCAGTGCCGCTCTTCAACAAGAAACCCGACTTGCAACTTGCCCTCATGCATGCGGGTGTAAAGCGGGCCGTTGGCGGCAACAAAACCGTCGCCGAATTTTCGCGGTTTGAACCCTGGAGGGATGGCGGAAGGCGGCGCCAGAGCGGCGGCATGGGTAGGAAGTGGCAAATTCATCTGCTATGTTTTTGATATCTGGTTACGCTTGTTTTTCGTGACTTGGAGGCCGATTATCTATAAGTTTTCTAACAATTACTGGGGAAGCAGGCGAATCAGGCGACCGGTGGCGCTGTCGGTCAACACATAGAGTAGCCCATCTGGCCCCTGGCGCACGTCGCGGATGCGTTCGCGCTCGTTCTCCAGAAGCTTGTTTTCACGCAGCACCTTGCCCTTGAACGGCTCGGCCAATTCAATGCGGTTGAGGTAACCAAACTTGAGCGAGCCCACAAACAGATTGCCCACCCAGCCCTTGCCATACCGCTCGCTGGTCAAAAACGCCATGCCTGACGGCGCGATTGACGGCACCCAATAGTGCAACGGCGGCTCCATGCCCGGCTTATTGGTGATGCCGTCACCGATCTTGCCGCCACCGTAGTTTTCGCCATGAGTGATGACCGGCCAGCCGTAGTTCAGGCCGGCTTTGGCCACGTTGATCTCGTCGCCGCCCTGCGCGCCGTGTTCATGGGTCCACAAGCTGCCATCCGGCGCCAAGACCGCGCCTTGCAGGTTGCGGTGGCCGTAACTCCAGATTTCGGGCATGGCACCTGGTTTGCCCACCAATGGGTTGTCTGCGGGCACCCGGCCGTCTTTGTGGATGCGGATGACTTTGCCGTGGTGGTTGTCCAGCGTCTGCGCGTCGTCTTTGCGGGAAAAACGGTCGCCCAGGGTGAGAAACAACATGCCGTCTGGCGGGGCCGCTGCGCCGCCTGCGCGGCCCTCGACGATACGGCAGCCGAAATGCAGATTGCTCGGTACCTTGGGTTTTTGGCTGAAGATCACCTTCACATCTTCCAGCCGGGTCGCGTCAGCGCTCAAGCGGGCGCGGGCCAGCGCCGTGCTGTTGGTGCTTGAGTCCGCCCCTGCGCCAGGCTCGGAGAAACAAAAAAACAGGGTGCGGTTGCGGGCGAAATCGGCGTCCAAAATCAGGTCAAGCAGACCGCCCTGTCGCCCTGCCGCCACTGGCGGAACACCGGCCAAAGGCGCTGCAACTTGCCCGTTTGCCGCCACCAGCCGCATCTGCCCCGAGCGCTCGGTCACTAGAAAACGGCCATCTGGCAAAAAAGCCACGGCCCACGGGTTGGCCAAGCCACTGGCCACGGTTTCGGCGCGCACCAGTTGGGCCTGGACCAGCTTCATGGGGAACACAGACGCTACAAATAAAGTAGCTGTCAAAGCAAGTTTTACGTGACTTAGAAGCATGTTTGACCTCTACCTTCAACACAAAGCGGCGGGTTGCGCACACGGGTGCCGCCGGCCCAGTTTAGGCCATCAGATCAAATCTTTGGCGTCGTCAAAATGGGCCTCAACGTCTGAGGGCAGCAGTTGAATCGTCGCGCGCAAGCCCGGCACGGCGCTCATCAGCGCTTGCTCCACACTCATGCGCACCGCAGCAGCTCGGCCCAATGACCAGCTCGCCGGCATGTGCATGTGCAAATCGACAAAACGCCGCTGGCCGGATTTTCGCGAGTTGATGTGGTCAAAACGAATGATGCTCGCCGCCCCGCGTTTGTCATCATCGCCACGACTGTGCTCAAAGGCCTGCAAAGTTACGCGAATGGTGGCCACCACCTCCGGCTCCAGCACCTCGTCCATCAGCCCCTGGCTGGAGCGCCACATCAGGTGCACGCCTTCGCGCACGATGTTCAGCGCCACGCCAATCGCCACCAGAGCGTCCAGCCACAACCAGCCTGTAAGCATGACCAAGCCAATGCCCAGCACCACCCCGGCAGATGTCCAAACATCGGTAACGAGATGTTTGGCGTCGGCCTCCAGCGCAATTGAGCGGTGCTGCCTGGCAGCGCGGAACATCAACCAGGCCAGCGCCCCGTTGAGCCCCGAGCTGGCCACAGAAAGCGCGAGGCCCCAGCCAAGCTGCTGCAGCGGCTGCGGGTCAAAAATGCGGTGCCCGGCGGCCCAGATGATGGCCAGCGCCGCCGCGATGATCAAAATACCTTCAAAGCCCGAAGAGAAATACTCTGCCTTGTGGTGCCCAAACGGGTGGTCTTCATCGGCCGGGCGCGCCGCCACGATCACCATCCACAGCCCAAAAAGCGCGCTGGCCAGGTTGACAAACGACTCCATCGCGTCGGACAGCAAACCGACCGAATCGGTGATGTACCAGGCCAGCGTTTTGAGAACGATGGTGACCACGGCGACCACTGCCGAGAGCATCAACATCCGCTTGGGAGTGAGTTTTTCGAGCAGTTGCAGAGAAGGCATGCGCGGATTGTGCAACGGCAGGGTGCGGTTTCAGGGAACTGTGCACCCTGCACGGAACTCTATTGACACATGTCAAACCCGTTTAACTCCGCCAAGCCATGAAAAACACCAACCTGCCCTTCTCTGAGCTTCCAAAAACACGGCTCGCCGGGCTTCAGATTGCCGCAAACATTGCCTTGGCTTTGGCTGGCGCACTGTGCATGGCACCCGTTGCCAGCGCCCAGGTCGGCCCAACCCCCGCTGAAGCGGCAGCTTTCCAGGGCCTGCACGCTGCGGCGCAAAAAGGCGACGTGGCACAGATCGAAAAACTCGCCGCTGCGAAGGCCGATGTCAACGCCCGCTCAAGCCATGGGCGCACGCCCGTACACGTGGCCACGTTCGCCCGGCAGCGCGAGGCGTTGCGGGCATTGGCCAAAGCCGGGGCCAACCTGAACCTGCTTGAAAACGACCGGTATGACGGCGTGACCATCGCCTCGGTGGCTGACGACGAAGAAACTTTGCGCGTTTTGATCGAACTGGGTGCCAGCGCTAAACAGACCACCAGCCGCTACGACGGCACGGCCCTCATCGCAGCCGCGCATCTGGGCCATGACGGCGTGGTGCGCCAACTCATCAAGGCCGGTGCACCGCCCGACCACGTGAACAATCTGCATTGGACAGCGGTTATCGAGTCCATTGTGCTGGGTGACGGTGGAAAGCGCCACCAGGCAACACTCAAAGCATTGATCGACGCCGGAGCCAACCTGCAACTCAAAGACCGCACCGGCGCCACGCCACTGCAACTGGCGCGTTCTCGCAATTACGGCGAGATGGTGAAGATGCTGGAGGCGGCCGGGGCCAAGTAGTTGTAGTCCGCCCGCGTAGGGCAATTCATCGGCTCGGTGGTAAATTGGCGTAACACTACAAAAAGGAGACCGTGCCATGTACCCAGGCATTCACGCCAAGAACCAGCCCAACCACCCGGCCTTCATCATGGCCAGCACTGGCGAGGCGGTGAGTTATGCCGAGCTGGACAAACGCAGCAACCGCCTGGCGCACCTGCTGCGCGCCAATGGCTTGCAGCGGCTGGACCATTACGCCATGTTCATGGAGAACAACAACCGCTACCTTGAGTGCTGCGCGGCAGGCGTGCGCGCGGGGCTGTATTACACCTGCGTGAACCACTACCTCACGGCTGAGGAGTTGGCCTACATCCTCAACAACAGCGAATCGAAAGTGCTGATCACCTCGCGTGCCAAACGCGCGGTGGCGGCGCAAGCGCTCAAACTGTGCCCCAACGTGCGCCTGGCCCTGGTCTGCGACGACCCGGCCGCCAGCGCGCCTTTTCAAGACTTCGCCACCGCCACCGCCGCCTACCCCGGCACGCCGATTGCCGACGAAATGTTGGGCACAGCGATGTTGTATTCATCCGGCACAACCGGGCGACCCAAAGGCATCTTGCGGCCCCTGCCGCAGGAGCCGGGTGAATTCCAGCTGCCCATCTTCCAGTTCTTGAACAAGCTGTGGAAATACCGCTCGGGCATGACCTACCTCTCGCCCGCGCCGCTGTACCACTCGGCCCCGCAAGCGGCCGTGTCGCTGGCGATTCACAACGGCGCGACCGTGGTCATCATGGAGCATTTCGACCCCGAGAACTACCTCGCGCTGGTTGAAAAATACAAGATCACCCACACCCAGCTCGTGCCCACCATGTTCAGCCGCATGCTCAAGCTGCCAGAAGACGTGCGCAAGAAATATGACCTCTCGTCGATGCAAGTCGCCATCCATGCCGCCGCGCCCTGCCCGGTTCAAGTGAAAGAGCAAATGATCGCCTGGTGGGGCCCCATCATCGACGAGTACTACGGCGCCACCGAGGGCCTGGGCTTCACCGCCTGCAACAGCGCCGAGTGGTTGGCGCACAAGGGCAGCGTAGGGAAAGTAATGATTGGCGACCTGCGTATTCTGGACGACAACATGCAGCCCGCCGCCAAAGGCGTGCCGGGCGAAATCTGGTTCAAAACTGCCACGCCCTTCGTTTATTTCAACGACCCCGAACGCACCGCCCAAACCCGCTCGGCTGACGGCAGCATGAGCACCGTGGGTGACGTGGGTTACGTGGACGACGACGGTTTTTTGTACCTGACAGACCGCTCCACCTTCATGATCATCAGTGGCGGCGTCAACATCTACCCGCAGGAATGCGAA
>JANOYE010000163.1:0-56772 GCA_031428695.1 Rhodoferax sp.
TCTCTTTAGCAAACCCGTTCTTGATCCCGAACCAGCACGCCGGACTGCGCCTCCCACTCAGCCGATACCAGGCTCTGCAATCAGGAAGTCGCGGCTGATGCGCGTTCCGAGGTCGTTGACCTGGTCCAGGAACTGGGTCAGGTAGGCGTGCAGGCCAGTGGCGAGTATTTCGTCGATCCGTCCGTATTTGAGGTCGGCGCGCAATTTGCCGGCCCGGCGCAGGGTTTCGCTGGACTGGGCATTGGCCAGCCGGGCCAGGTTGTCGACCACTTCATTGAGGCTGGCATGCAGCGAGCGCGGCATGTCGGCGCGCAGGATCAACAGCTCCGCCACGCGCTCGGGCTTGATCACATCGCTGTAAACCTTGCGGTAGATCTCAAAGCCGGAAACGCTGCGCAAGATCGCGCTCCAGTGGTAGAAATCGTATTCCTGGTCCTTCTCGCTGCTGGCGCCGAAAAAATCGCCGTGCAGCGCGTGGAACTTGCCGTCGACCAGCCTCGCGGTGTTGTCGGCGCGCTCCAGGAACGTGCCCAGGCGCATGAAGTGCAGCGACTCATCGATCATCATGGTGCCAAGGGTCACCCCGCGCGACAGGTGCGAGCGGAATTTGACCCAGTCAAAAAACTGCCCCGGGTCGCGCTCAAACTCGCCATCCTCGATTTTGCGGCGGACTTCCAGCCAGGTCTGGTTCTGGGTTTCCCAGACCTCGGTGGTCAACGTGCCGCGCACGGCCCGGGCGGTCTCCCGGCCGGCCTTCAGGCAAGACAGGATCGACGACGGGTTGCTCTCGTCTTTGACCATGAAGTCCATCACATGGCGCGCGGTGACGTCGCCGTGTTTGGCCCGGTAGCTGGGCATCAACTCGCTGATGCTCAGCAAACCCTGCCAGCCAGCCAGCGTGACGGCGTCAGACTGCGGCAACAACGACGCCTGGTAGTTGATGTCCAGCATGCGGGCCGTGTTCTCGGCCCGCTCGGTATAGCGGGACAGCCAGAACAGGTGGTCGGCGGTTCGTGACAACATCGCTCAGTTCATCCTGCTCATTCAGAAACCAATTCCGGCGGCGGCTGCGACTGGGACTGCGACTGCAAGAGGTTTTTTGCCGCCCCCTGGGTCTGGGACTGCGTTTGAATCCCGGCCGGCTTGATCACGTTGGCGCCCTCCAGCACCCAGGTGTCTTTGGTGCCACCGCCTTGCGACGAATTGACCACCAGCGAGCCTTCCTTCAAGGCTACCCGGGTCAGGCCGCCCGGTGCCAGGCGCACCGTTTTGCCGCTGAGCACATAGGGGCGCAAATCGATGTGGCGCGGCGCAATGCCGCTTTCCACAAAGGTCGGGCAACTCGACAGGCTGAGCGTCGGCTGGGCGATGTATCCGCTCGGGTTGGCCAGCAGCGCCTTGCGGAAGTTCCCGATTTCAGCCTGGGTGGCGGCCGGACCCACCAGCATGCCATAACCGCCGGCGCCGTGCACTTCCTTGACCACCAGGTCCTTGAGGTTGGCCAGTGTGTAGGCCAGGTCGTCAGAGTTGCGGCACATGTAGGTCTGCACGTTGTTGAGAATCGGTTTTTCGCCGAGGTAAAACTCGATCATCTTGGGCACGTAGGGGTAGACCGATTTGTCGTCTGCCACACCTGTGCCGACGGCGTTGCAGATGTTCAAGTGCCCGACCCGGTAAGCATCCATCAGGCCCGGGCAACCCAGGCTCGAATCGGTGCGGAACACTTTCGGGTCCAGGAAGTCGTCGTCGACGCGCCGGTAAATCACGTCCACGCGGTTCGGGCCACGCGTGGTGCGCATGAAGACGACGTCATCCTTGACAAAAAGATCGTGCCCTTCAACCAGTTCCACGCCCATTTGCTGGGCCAGAAAGGCGTGTTCGAAATAGGCGCTGTTGTACATGCCGGGCGTCAACACCACCACGGTGGGTTCGTTGGTGGCGGCCGGGCTGGAGTCTCGCAGCGTCTCCAGCAGCAAATCAGGGTAGTGGGCGATTGGCGCCACGCGGTGCGCGTTGAAAAGCGCCGGAAAGAGGCGCATCATCATGCGGCGGTTTTCCAGCATGTAACTCACGCCGCTGGGCACCCGCAGGTTGTCCTCCAGCACGTAATAGTCGCCCTCGCCCCGGGCGTTGGGTGCGCGCACGATGTCAATGCCAGAGATGTGCGAATAAATGTCGCCCGGCACGTGCACACCCACCATTTGCGGCCTGAACTGCACGTTTTTCGTGATCTGGTCTTCGGGAATCACCCCCGCCTTGATGATTTCCTGCTTGTGGTACACGTCGTGGATGAAACGGTTCAGCGCCGTGACCCGCTGGATCAGGCCGCGCTCCAGGCCGGCCCACTCGGCCGCTGGAATGATGCGCGGAATCAGGTCAAAGGGGATCAGGCGCTCGGTGCCGGAACCATCCTCGTCGTTTTCGCCGTAAACGGCGAAGGTGATACCCACCCGCCGGAAGATCAGCTCGGCTTCTTCCCTGCGCTTGGCCATCATGTCGCCCGGCTGGCGGGCGAGCCACTCGTCGTAGATCCTGTAATGATCCCGAATCAGCTTGCCCCCGGAGAAAAACTCATAGGGCAGAGTGGCATACATCTCGTCGAATCTTTGCATGGCAACCTATCCTTGACTGTCAGCTTACCTTATTTCCATCTCAATGTAATCCTGTAGCAAGGTTCACGCCACCATTAAAATCGGTATGGCGTGTTCCTTGCTTCGAGCAATGTTGATACGATGTGCTTCGCATTGTCCGTTTCGTTCAACCTGGTACACAAGACCCCATGTCCATTCACGCCGCGCTGAACCACGCGACCCATTACACGTACGACCGTATGGTCACGCTGGGCTCGCAAATCGTCCGCCTGCGCCCGGCCCCGCATTGCCGCTCCAAGGTTCTGTCGTATTCGCTCAAAATCGAGCCCGACAAACATTTCATCAACTGGCAACAGGACCCGTTTGCCAATTACCAGGCGCGTCTGGTCTTTCCGGAAAAGACCGCGAAATTTGTTGTCACGGTTGACCTGGTGGTGGAAATGGCGGTCTACAACCCGTTTGATTTCTTCCTCGAACCCGCCGCCGAAAATTTTCCGTTCAGCTACGATACCCTGCTGGCGCAGGAACTCGCGCCTTATTTGGCCGCTGACCCGCTGACGCCCCGCCTCACGGCATTTTTATCCCGCATCAACCGCAAAGAGCGCCGCAGCATCGACTTTCTGGTGGACGTCAACCAGATGGTGCACAAGGACATCAAGTATTTGATCCGCATGGAGCCCGGCGTGCAAACGCCCGAGGAAACGCTGGCTCAGGCCTCCGGCTCCTGCCGCGATTCGGGCTGGCTCTTGGTCCAGCTTTTGCGCCACTGCGGTCTGGCGGCGCGGTTTGTCTCGGGTTACCTGATCCAGCTCAAGCCCGACGTGAAAGCCCTGGATGGCCCCTCGGGCACCGAAGTCGATTTCACCGATCTGCACGCCTGGTGCGAAGTTTATCTGCCGGGGGCGGGTTGGGTCGGGCTCGACGCCACCTCGGGCCTGCTGGCCGGCGAAGGGCATATTCCGCTGGCCTGCACGCCGCAACCCTCGGGCGCCGCGCCGATTGAAGGCAGCATGGACGAATGTGAGGTCGCGTTCTCCCACCGAATGTCGGTGACGCGCATCCACGAGTCGCCGCGCGTCACCCAACCCTACTCCGACGAGCAGTGGGACGACGTGATGGCACTCGGAGCAGCCGTCGACAAAGACCTGGATGCCGGTGACGTGCGCCTGACGATGGGTGGTGAGCCGACCTTCGTGGCGGTAGCCGACCGCGATGCACCAGAATGGAACACCGATGCGCTCGGGCCCACCAAACGCGGCTTCGCCACCGAATTGGTGCAAAAACTGCGCACCGAATACGGGCAAGGCGGTTTTCTTCACTTCGGGCAAGGCAAGTGGTACCCGGGCGAACAGTTGCCGCGCTGGGCGCTGAATATTTACTGGCGGGCGGATCACCAGCCTATTTGGGCCAAGCCTGAGCTGTTCGCCGACGAACGCATTCCCACGCACTACACCAGCGCGGACGCGCAACGCTTCATTCTGGCGCTGGCTGCACGGCTCGGCGTGACCAGCCAGTACATTCAAAGCGCTTACGAAGACACCTGGTATTACCTGTGGCGGGAACGCCGCCTGCCGGTGAACGTTGACCCGTTCCACGCCAAGCTGGAAGATGAGATGGAGCGCGCCCGGCTGCGCCGGGTGTTTCAGCAGAAACTCGACGCGGTGGTGGGTTATGTGATGCCGATCAAGGCCGGTGAAGCGGCGGTTACAGGTGTGGCTGCATTGGCAAGTGAAGGCCCGCGCCTGGCCGGCCCGGTCTGGACCACCGGCCCCTGGTTTTTCCGCGACGAGCGCCTGTACCTGATGCCGGGCGATTCGCCGATGGGCCTGCGCCTGCCGTTGGACTCGCTGCCTTGGGTGAGTGAAGCCGATTTCCCCTACCTGGTGCAACAAGACCCGTCCACACCACGCACGGCCCTGCCCACACGTGAAGAAATCGCTGCCCGGCACACGCCGCGGTCAGCCGCAGCGCCCCGGCATCAAAACGCCACGGCGACGGGTGCCGGCACCCCTGTTTCGGCGGCGGCGGCAGTCAGCGGGCCGGGCACCGCGCAGGCGGAGCCGGCCGGCTTCGTCCGTGCGCCCGCACGCGGCGAGTCGGCGCACTGGATCACGCGCACAGCCTTGTGCGTGGAGGTGCGGGACCCGCGCCGCGCCAGCGGTCCCAAGGCCGAAGCCGTGGGCAAGGGTTCCGGCGTGTTGTACATCTTCATGCCACCTCTGGAGAAGCTGGAGGACTACCTGGATTTGCTGGCAGCGATTGAAGCCACCGCCGACAGCCAGAAGCTCCTGCTGGTGCTTGAAGGTTACCCACCACCGCGCGACCCGCGCCTGAAACTGCTGCAGGTCACCCCTGACCCGGGCGTGATCGAGGTCAACATCCATCCCGTCACGCACTGGGGGGAACTGGTCAAAAACACCGATTTTCTTTACAACGCCGCGTTCGAGTCCCGGCTTTCGGCCGAGAAGTTCATGAAGGACGGCCGCCACACCGGAACCGGCGGCGGCAACCACTTTGTGATGGGCGGCGCCACACCGGCCGACAGCCCGTTCCTGCGCCGCCCCGAGTTGCTCGCCAGCCTGCTGCTGTACTGGCACAACCACCCTTCCTTAAGTTACCTCTTCAGCGGCCTCTTCGTCGGCCCGACCAGCCAGGCGCCAAGGGTGGATGAAGCCCGCAACGACCAGCTCTACGAGCTGGAAATCGCCATCGAACAAATCTACAAAAACCGCGAACACCACGGTCAGACCCTGCCGCCGTGGCTGGTTGACCGCACGCTGCGCAATATTTTGATCGACGCCACCGGCAATACGCACCGCAGCGAGTTTTGCATCGACAAGATGTATTCGCCCGATTCCGCCACCGGCCGCCTGGGCCTCTTGGAGCTGCGCGCGTTCGAGATGCCGCCACACCCGCGCATGAGCAGTGTGCAGCAGCTGTTGCTGCGCGCGCTGGTGGCCCGTTTCTGGAACACGCCGTACCGCGCACCGACCACCCGTTGGGGCACTGCGCTGCACGACCGCTTTTTGCTGCCCACCTTCATCAAGATGGACTTTGACGACGTCATCACCGAGATGCGCGGCGCCGGGTATGCGTTTGACACCAGCTGGTTCGCGCCGCATTGCGAATTCCGCTTCCCGGTCGTCGGCGCGATCAAGGCGGCCGGCATCGAGCTGACCTTGCGCAACGCGTTGGAGCCCTGGCACGTGATGGGTGAAGAAGGCGCGCCGGGCGGCACGGCACGGTATGTGGACTCGTCGCTGGAACGCATGGAAGTGCAGGTGAGCGGGCTCAACGAAAGCCGCTACGTCGTCACCTGCAACGGCCATGCCGTGCCCTTGCAGTCCACCGGCACCACGGGCGAATTTGTCGCTGGCGTGCGTTACAAGGCCTGGAACCCGCCATCGAGCCTGCACCCGGGCATTGGTGTCCACGTGCCGCTGACGTTTGACATCGTGGACACCTGGATGAAACGCTCCCTGGGTGGTTGCCGCTATTACGTGGCCCACCCCGGCGGCCTCAACCCGGACACCTTCCCGGTCAACGCCTACGAGGCCGAGAGCCGCCGCATGGCCCGTTTCGCCGCCATGGGCCACACGCCCGGCGCCATGAACGTGCCGCCGGCCACCATCAACGTCGCAGGCAGCCGCGAGTTCCCCTTCACGCTTGATTTGCGCAACGTTTAGGAGTCTGGGCGGTTCGTGCGCACGGGATTCGCTGGCATACTCTTTTCCAATGAAAAGCGCTGCCAATTCCCGCCTTGCCACTGATGCGCCTGCGCGTCTGGACATTCAGGCGGTCGCGGCCAGCGCGGCTGCGGCGACCGGTCATTTTGACGAGCTGCGTGGCGGCTCCCCAGGCCCTGGCAACCCGCTGAGTGCGCCCTGGCGGGAGTTTTTCGAGCAACTCGGTGACGACGGCGCGGCCCGCCTGGACCAGCGCGCCGCCAGCCTGGAGCGGCAGGTCCGTGACAACGGCGTCACCTACAACGTCTATGCCGACGAAAACGGCCCGCAGCGGCCCTGGGCGCTGGACCTGTTCCCGCTCATTGTCGACGCCAGCCAGTGGCAGCAGATTGAAACCGGCATCACGCAGCGCATGCGCCTTCTGGAGCAGGTAATGGCCGACGTTTACGGCCCGCAGGAATTGCTCGCGCGCGGCCTGCTGCCGCCAGCACTCGTGCAGGGCCACCCCGGTTACATGCGGGCGATGCACGGCGTGCAGCCGGTCGGCGGGCGGCGCCTGCACCTTGCCGCGTTTGACATGGCACGCGGGCCCGACGGCCAGTGGTGGGTGGTGAGCCAGCGCCTGCAGGCGCCCTCGGGGCTGGGCTATTTGCTGGAAAACCGGCTGGCCATCTCCAGCCAGTTCCCGCTGGCCTTCCAGTCAATGCGGGTGCAGCGCCTGGCCGGCACCTACCGCGCGCTCATGGACAGCCTCAAGCAAGCCAGCCCCGCCGGCCAGATTTCCCACATCGCCCTTCTCACGCCCGGCCCCTACAACTAAACCTATTTCGAACACGCTTACCTCGCGCGTTACCTGGGCCTCACGCTGGTCGAAGGCAGCGACCTGATCGTGCGCGATGAATCCCTTTACCTCAAAACGCTCAAGGGCCTGGTGCCGATCCACGGCCTGCTCAAACGCGTGGACGACCAGTACCTGGACCCGCTGGAGCTGCGCCCCGACTCCAGTCTGGGTGTGCCGGGCCTGATGCAGGCGATCCGGGCCGGCAACGTGATGGTGGCCAATGCGCCGGGCTCGGCGTTTCTCGAGTCACCCGCCTTGCTCGGCTTTTTGCCGGCCCTGGCCCAACACCTGCTGAACGAGGAATTGCTGCTGCCAGCGCTGCCCACCTGGTGGTGTGGAGAACGCGCCGCGATGGACGAGGCCATGCCGCGCTTGCGCGACTGCGTCATCAAACCCACCTATCCGGGCTCTGTGGCATTGAGTAGTTTTGATGCGGTTTTGTGCAAGTCACTCCCGGCGGCAGCCTTGCAGGAATGGGCTGCGCGCATTTCGGCCCAAGGCGATGAACACACCGTGCAGACCTTTGTGCCGTGTTCCCAAATGCCGACCTGGAAGGCTTCAGCAACGGGCAGCACCGAAGCCAACGGCGCCACCCAAAAAGGCGGGCGCGTGGTGCCGCGTTCGGTGATGCTGCGCGTCTTTGCCGTCTCCGATGCAGCCAACGGCTGGCGCGTGCTGCCGGGCGGCCTGGCGCGCCTGGTCAGCGCCGCCGAAGAAATCACCTCGATGCAACGCGGCGGCAGCAGCGCCGATGTTTGGGCCCTGACCAGCGGCGAAGTCGACAAAACCACCCTGCTGGCCACCCGCCACACACCGGCGTCGCTGGAGGAGCGCAAATGGCTGGTCACCAGCCGCGCTGCGGAAAACCTGTTCTGGATGGGCCGTTACGCCGAACGCGCCGAAAATGCCGTGCGCCTGGCCCGGGTCACGCTCGAATGCCTCACCGGCGAAGACCGCACCTCCACACCGCTGCTTGATTGGCTTGGCAAAATGGCCGTGGCCAACACCCTGGTGTTGCCGGGTGTGCCGTCTGCATTGCAGGCGCGCGGCATTTTTGAGCGTTCGCTGATCGCCGGTTTGGGCGGCAGCAAAGACGCCACCAGCGTGGGCTATTACCTGCGCGCCCTGAAGCTGGCCGGCTCGTATGTGCGCGAACGTCTGTCGCAAGAGCACTGGCGCATGGTGGTGCGGGCCGAAGAAGAATTGTTCGCCCGCTGCGAGCGGCAATCGCGCAGCAGCGAATTTTCGTCGCTCGAAGCCCTGCGCATCCTCAAAAACACCAGCGACCACCTGGCCGCGATCACCGGCGCGCAGACCGACCGCATGACCCGCGACGACGGCTGGCGCCTTTTGAGCATTGGCCGCCACGTCGAGCGCCTGAGTTTTCTCTCGACCTCGCTGGCCAGCGCCTTCGACACCGGCTCGGTGCACACGCTGGGCGGTTTTGAGGCGCTGATCTCGGTGTTTGACAGCAGCATCACCTTTCACGCGCAGTTCCAGCAGCGGCGCGACGTCGCTGCCCTGGTGGCGCTTCTGGTGCTGAATTTCGACAACCCGCGCTCGCTGGCCTACGTCTCGCAAACCCTGCGCGGGCGGCTCTCCAAACTGGCCGGCGGCGGGCCCTACCAGCCGATTGGCCTGGCCAGCCGCGTGCCCGACCCCGAGGCCTGGAAACTGACAGCGCTGTGCGAGACCTTTCCCGCCGGATCCGCAGCCGAGGCGCCCGGCTCCGTGGGCAACGAGCCAGGCTACTACTTTGCGCTCAATGAACTGCTCATCGCCAGCACGGCGGCGGCCTTCAATGTGGCGGAGGAAATCAGCACCACCTATTTCACCCATTCCGGTCTGGCCAAACAGACCCGCCTGACCTGACCACCTGCCCCCCGATGAAGCTCTGCGTTACCCACGAAACCCGCTACGACTACGCGCCCGCCGTGGACACGGCCGAACACCTGGCCTTCCTCAAGCCACTGGACAACCGGCACCAGCAGTTGCTCAGCCATTCGCTGCAGATCAGCCCCGAGCCGGCCCAACTGCGGCACACCGGCGATGTGTTTGGCAACCCGCGCAGTTTTTTCTCGTTCAAGGTGTCCCACACGCAACTGCAGGTGGTGGCCCTAAGTGTGGTGGCCACCAGCAGCCGCCCCTCGCCCGCCAGCGCCATTGGCTGGGAGGCCGCCAGGGAACGCTTTGTTTACCAGGCTGGCGGGCTGTATGACCCAGCGGTCGAATTCACCTTTGTCTCGCCCTTTGCGCCGCGCCACGCCGAATTTGCCGCCTACGCGCGCGCGAGTTTTGCGCCCGGCGCGCCGCTCCTGGCCTGCGCCCAGGACCTGATGCGCCGCATCCACGCCGACTTCACCTACGAAAGCGCCAGCACCCAAGTCAACACGCCCGCGCTGGAGGCGCTGGTCAACCGCAAGGGCGTGTGCCAGGACTTCGCCCACATCATGATCGCCTGCCTGCGCGCGATGGGGGTTGCGGCGCGTTACGTCAGTGGTTATTTGCTCACCCAGCCGCCGCCGGGAACACAAAAACTCAAGGGCAGTGACGCTTCACACGCCTGGGTGTCGGTGTATGCGCCCGACTTGCCCGAGGGCGAGCGCTGGTGCGACCTGGACCCGACCAACAACCGCCACGGCTGGCACGCGCCGGGCGACGACTACGTGACCACCGCCATCGGGCGCGACTTTGGCGACGTCTCGCCGATTCGCGGTGTGATCTACGGCGGCGCCAGCCACGCCCTGAACGTGGCCGTGACCGTGGAGCCAATGGATGGCAACGACAAAGGGGCAGCATCCCAACAGTCGCAGTCGCAGTCGGCAAATCGTTGACTTGCATATTAACAAGCTCCCTGTTTTTGAATAAACGTTAACACCCATGTTAACTTTTATGAATTTTTGACCTGTTTTGAAAAATCTTTGAGCTTTTTCGACATCCAAGTCACGAATTAATTCAATAGTTTGCTATATTATTTATAGCATTCAAGACTTTCGAGCCCCACACTTGCACTGGCATCCATTTGGGTGCAAGCTCTGCTTACGCTTTGACAGCTTTCAACACAGGCTTCCCGGTCGCATCAAGGAGTTCACATGGCATCACGCCGCCTGGTCTTTCGCCAACTGTTTGTTTCGGCTCTGGCTGGGTTGTTTGCCGCAGTGGCCCTTGCCGCCACACCACCTGCGCCCGGCGCGCAGGCCATGATCGACGCCCTCTCCCGTGCCAACGCGGCGGTGGTGGGTGTGCGCGTGGGCGTGGCCGACGACGCGCGCTCGGCCGAAACCCTGGGCAAACAGCGCACTGGCTCAGGCGTGGTGATCGGCGAAGACGGCCTGATCCTCACCATCGGGTACCTGATGCTGGAGGCGCAAAACATCGAGATCGTCACCAGCGACAACAAAACCATGCCCGCGCAAGCCGTGGCCTACGACCTGGCCACCGGTTTCGGCTTGATCAGGCCCCTGTTGCCGCTGCGTGGCGTCAAGCCGGTGCCGCTGGGCAAACTCGAAGAGGTCAGCCCGGGCGAGTCGCTGATGGCCTCGGTTGGCCCGCAGGCCGGTGGCGGCGATGCCGATGTGAGCATGACGCAGCTGGTCAGCAAACGGCCGTTCTCAGGCTACTGGGAGTACCACATCGAAGCGGCGGTGTTCACCAGCCCGCCCATCGGCAACCACTCGGGCGCGGGCCTCTTCAACCAGAGGGGCGAGTTGATCGGCATTGGCAGCCTGTTTGTCGGCGACGCCATGGGCGGCAACCGGCGCCTGCCCGGCAACATGTTTGTGCCCACCGACCTGCTGCGGCCCATCCTGGCCGAGATGCAGAAAACCGGCGGCACGGCGCTGAGCCGCCGCCCGTGGATTGGCCTCTCCTCCACCGAGCAGGGCGGCCGCGTGCAGATCGTTCGCGTGAACCGCGACAGCCCGGCCAAAGACGCCGGCCTGGAGGCAGGCGATTTCGTACTCGCGGTGGATGGCGAAAAAATTTCGACGCTGGAGAGTTTCTACAAAAAACTCTGGGCGCGGGCGCCCGAGTCTGAAATCAAACTCACGGTGCTGCAAGGCGCCGATGTGAAGACGCTGGTGTTGAAGGGCGTTGACCGCATGTCTACGATGAAGAAGCCTGCGGGGATTTAAATTCTTCGGCGGGGGTCGCCGCGAACCTCCAAACCTCCAAACCTCCAAACCTCCAAACTTCCAAGGCCATTGAGGGCGCGGCCAGATCGACCGCCGTGCCGCCAGCGAGGCATCACGCCGCCGCTCCTCATGGTGCTTAACCCGCGCCGCCTTTGGCGCCACGGCGCAGAAATCGTCGGGACGGCGTGATGCCCCGCTGGCGGGGAATGTTTGCGGTGGAGTGAACACCACGAATCGGATGCCGTAGGCGCCCTGCCGACTTTGCCAAATTCAATACGCCTGTTTGCTCAATCCGGATAAGATGCCACGACCATGTCGGCATTGGATTTTTTTAAATTGAGACTGCCATGTGATCTGGTGAGTCGCCGTGTTATTCGGCAAATTTGCCGGAGATATCAAAGTTAGAACGGTCGGATTAACGTAGGGGGAGGCCCAACGAAGTGAGCACCCTCATTGTCAGCGTGGTGGCGTTGCTAGCGTCCGCGCTCACGTTCTTCTCGGGTTTTGGGCTGGGAACCTTGCTGCTCCCGGCGTTTGCGCTGTTCTACCCCATCGGACAAGCTGTTTCGCTTACCGCTATCGTCCATTTTCTCAACGGGTTGTTCAAGCTTTGGCTGGTGGGGCGCCACGCGAATCTTCGTGTTGTGCTGCTATTCGGATTGCCCGCGCTTGGCGCGTCCTTTCTCGGTGCGTGGGTGCTGCTTTGGCTCTCCGAGTTCAAGCCTCTGGTCAGTTACTCCTTGCTCGGGCGAGAAGTCCTGATTGCTCCCGCGAAACTCGTGGTAGGCGTCTTGCTTCTGCTGTTTTCCACTGCAGACCTTGCTCCGAAATTTCGAAACATGTCGTTCGCCCCGAAGTACTTTCCTCTGGGCGGGGTTCTGAGCGGCTTCTTTGGCGGCTTGGCGGGTATGCAAGGCGCACTGCGCTCGGTGTTCTTGGCCAAGTCCGGGCTGTCCAAAGAGCAGTACGTTGCAACCGGAGCGGTCATTGCCTTTCTGATCGATATCTCGCGCTTGTCGGTTTACGTGCCCGCGTTCCTTGCGGCAAGGGCATCGCTTGACTATTCGATTCTCGCTGCGGCCGTTCTCGCTGCTCTGACCGGCGCGCTTGTTGGCAATCGCTATTTGAAGAGCGTAACGATGAAGGGGATCCAAGGTGTGGTGGCTATCATGCTGTTCGCAGTAGCACTGGGGCTGATCTCAGGCGTTCTGTAGCGGCACATAGGCAGCGGTTTGGCGCGTTGCGGTCTAGCCAGCGCATAACCGACGCATCAGAACGTCGCACACGCCACGATGTCAGGCGAGGGAACCCCCTGGCGCTTGGCAGCGCCCCGGTTTCCCTTTGACATCCATCCTTCACCGCCAGCGGGGCATCACGCCGTCCCGACGATTTGTGCGCCGTGGCGCCGCAGGCGACGCGGGTCAAGCACCATGAGGAGCGGCGGCGTGATGCCTCGCTGGCGGCTCGGCGGTCGATCTGGGCGCGCTCTCAATGGCCTTGAAAATCGGAAGTTCGGCGGTTCGGCAGTTCGGCAGTCAGGGCCGACAAGACCTCCCTCGCGGCTTGTAGAGCCTCAATGTCCAGCCATATTCAGACTCAGGGCGACGCCTGGAAAGTCAGCCAGCAACTTTTTGTCCATCGTCACCAATTTTGTGTTCAGCTGTATGGCCAGTGCCGCAAATTCGCAATCGTAGGCAGAGCAATTTGACCGGCTGACGCATTCGAGCACAGAGGCCGAGTCCATTTCGTACTCACGGCCTTCCAGAAGTCTTTCAGCTTCCGCCTGGGTTGCCTTGGCATGTTCCAGCGTCATGCCGTCGCGGCGCAGGCAACCTGCCAGCAGATTGCGGAACTCACTTCGCCAAAGTATCGGCGCAGCCCAGTCGCTATCGCGTTTAAGCAGATCCACTGCGGCTGCGGTGTAGTTGCCTGGCAGATACAGGTAAGCCAAGATATTGGTATCCACCACAATCATGCGCGGCCCGCTCTCTTGAATGCATCAATATCAGCCGTTCTGTAGTGGGTGTGGGGTAAAGCGTTGCGCAAAGCCTGGGCCCTGTCCAGCCGCTCGCTGACCGACACAGCACTTGGCAACAACACCGCCTCCAGGCAAACAATGGCTTCGCTGTTGAGACTGCGCCGGTTGGCTGCCGCAGCCGCGCGAAGGCAGGCATAGACGTTGTCGGGGATGTTTTTCAGAGTTATAGAAGTGGGCATATCGCGCGTCCAATGGTTAAAACCGTAATGAAACCATTATGGTTCTATCCGCTGCAAACATCAAGGGGGAAGTTGGCGCGCAAGTCCCTCAACAACCGTCGGATACAACAGCCGCAAGCGCAGTTCACGTTTCATCCGCGTGTTGTCCATCCGCCGCGATTCACCCATGAAACTCAATTGCAGGGCCGACAAGACTTCCTTCGCAACTTCGAGCGGCAGGCGCGGCGGGGGTGGCAGCTTCAACACATCGGCGGCCAGGTCAAAGTAGTCTCCCATTTTCAATTTCGTGTCGTCGTTCACGTTGTAGACGCGCTGCGGCCGCCCGTGCCAGATGGCAGCGATACAGGCGCGGGCCAGGTCATCGGCGTGGATGTGGTTGGTGAACACATCGTCTTGCGCATTCAGCACCGGTGTGCCTTTTTGCAAGCGCGTGGCGGGTGTGCCGTTGGGGCGGTCCAGCGCGTAGATGCCGGGAATGCGCAGCAGGTTCGCGCGTACTCCAGTGGCGCGGCCAAAGTGGCGCACCCGCAACTCGGCATCAACCCGGCGCAGAGCGCGGGCAGACTGCGCATTCACCGCACGTGTCTCTGAGACCACCGCCCCCTTGCAGTCACCATAAACGCCACTGGTGGAGCCGTACACGAGACTCACCGGCGCTGTGCGTCGCCGCAAGGCGCAGATCAGCTCGCGGGTGCGGGGGTCTGAATGCGTGCCACCTGAACCCTCACCCGGCGGCGGCGCCAGATGTACCACGCGATTTGCCAAGCCAGCCAGCCTTCTGAGGCTGCGCGCGTCGTCGAGGTTGCCGACAAGAGGCACGATGCCGAGCTGCCGCAGCTCCGGCACGCGCTGCGACGAGGAAGTCAGCGCCATCACGCGCACACCACGCACGGCCCGCGCCACGCGTTTGCCTACATCACCGCAGCCGACGATCAACAACCGCTCTCGGCGAAAACGGGCAGGCAACGCGCCTAAGGGGCTTTGGTTTGAAGGCAAAATTGGGGGTTCTTGGAATATTTCCCAGAGCATAACGAAAGTCTGTGATTTCATGAGCGCTACAGAGGCAATTGCCCCCCAAACACCCAATTCCCCCCAGCCCCTGCCGACACAATCGTCCCATTCGCCCTTTGCGCATGCCACCGCCACATTCCACGTGAGCGTGTTGCCCAGCATGCGCGAGTTTGACGTGAGTCCCGGCGAAGCCATGCTCGCCGCCGGCATCCGACAGGGCATCGGCCTGCCCTACGGCTGCAAAGACGGCGCGTGCGGCTCGTGCAAATGCAAAAAAATCAGCGGCGACGTCAAACACGGCCCGCACCAAAGCAAAGCCCTGAGCGCGCGGGAAGAGGCCGACGGTTTTGTGTTGACGTGTTGCGGCTTTCCCCAAAGCGATGTGGTGCTCGAATCGCGCCAGGTGGCGCTGGCCGGGGCGTTCCCCATCCGCAAAATGCCCTCACGGGTGATGTGGCTTGAGAAAAAATCACACGACGTGATGCTGGTGCGCCTGCAACTGCCGGCCAACGAGCCCTTCAATTACCACCCCGGCCAGTACATCGAGTTCATCTTGCGTGATGGCGCGCGGCGCAGCTATTCGATGGCCACCGCGCCACAGACGCTGGTGAAAGACGACGGCAATGGCCTGATGGTGCCCGCCAACATGATCGAGTTGCACATCCGCCACCTGCCCGGCGGCAAGTTCACCGACCACGTCTTTGGCGCAATGAAAGACAAAGAAATCCTGCGGGTTGAAGGCCCCTACGGCAGCTTCTACCTGCGTGAAGAATCCGACAAACCCATCATCTTGCTCGCCTCGGGCACCGGCTTTTCGCCGATCAAGGCGGTGATTGAACACATGCAACTCAAGGGCATCACCCGCCCTGCCACCTTGTACTGGGGCGGCCGGCGCCCGGCCGATTTGTACCTGGACGCGTGGGTGAAAACCAAACTCACCGAGATGCCGAGCTTGGCCTACGTGCCGGTTGTTTCAGACGCGTTGCAGGAAGATGCTTGGGTCGGCCGCACCGGCTTCGTGCACGCGGCGGTGGTGCAAGACCACCCGGATCTTTCCGGCCACCAGGTCTACGCCTGCGGCGCGCCGATTGTGGTTGACTCGGCCCGCGCCGCCTACACCACGCAATGCGGCTTGAGTGTGGACGATTTTTACGCCGATGCCTTCACCACAGAAGCCGACAAACACAAAGACAGCGCCTAATCAGGAAACCCATGAAAACCACTTTCGGCCAATCCGCGGTCAGCGCCAAACTTGCTTCGTTTTTGATAGCTTCTTGTGCGTTGTTTTTAGCGCCTTCATCTTCGTTCGCTCAAAATTTCCCGAACAAGCCGATTCGTTGGATCGTGGTCGCGCCGGCCGGCTCGTCGCTGGATGTCATCGCGCGTTCGATGCAAGACAAACTCAAAGATGCGTTGGGCCAGCCCATCGTCATTGAAAACCGCCCGCAAGCCGGCGGCACGGTGGGCAGCGGCGAAGTGGCCAAAAGCGCGCCTGACGGCCACACCTGGCTCTTGGGTTTCAATGGCCCGGTGGCGTTTGCACCGCACCTGTACAGCAAGCTCAGTTATGACCCGCTGAAAGACTTGGCGCCTGTGGTGCTCACCACGTCGCAGCCCAACATACTCGCTGTCAACGCCAATTTGCCCGTAAACAACGTCAAGGAACTGGTCGCGTTGCTCAAAGCCAACCCCGGAAAATACAACTTCGCCTCGGTCGGCAATGGCTCGTCTTCGCACCTGACGATGGAGTATTTGAAAGCCTTGACCGGCACCTACGCCGTGCACATTCCGTTCAACGGCGGGCCACCCGCCGCCTTGTCCACCGCCAGTGGCGACACGCAGATTTTGGCGACTGTGCCCACCTTGATCCGTCCGCAGGTGCAAGCTGGCCGCATGAAGGCGCTGGCCGTTACCGGCAAAACACGTTACGCGCTTACCCCTGAGCTGCCCACGCTGGCGGAAAGCGGCGTGAAGGAACTCGCCAATTTCGAAGCCATCGCGTGGAACGGCGTGCTCGTCGCCGCTGGCACGCCACGCGCAACGATTGACCGCATCAATGCGGCAGTGAATGCCGCGATGAAAGACCCAGCCACCATCGCCCGCCTCAAAACAGCAGGCCTGGACACCGTCGGCGGCACGCCCGAAGAATTCGCCAAACTCATCGCTGATGACAACGTCAAATGGGGGCCGATCATCAAGCGCAGCGGTGCCCAACTGGACTGATGGCAGCTTGACATGACCCGCACCCACTTTCGACTGGCTATCCATCTGCTGGCTGGCTACGCGCTTCTTTCGCTTTCTGCCGCCTCGTTTTCTCAAAGCACAGCAGTCGGCAAACCCATCCGCTTGATCGTGCCCTACGCCGCCGGTGGGCCAATTGACGTGACCGCCCGCGTGCTGGCCGAACGCGTGAAAGACACCTTGGGCACCGTCATCATCGACAACCGCCCCGGCGCGGGCGGCAACATCGGCGCCGACGCGGTCGCCAAGGCCGCGCCTGACGGCTTCACCATCGGCATTGCGGCCACGGCCACGCACGCTGTGAATCCGTGGCTGTACAGCAAGATGCCGTATGACGCTGCCAAAGACTTCGCCCCCATCACACAAATGCTGCGTGTGCCCAATGTGCTGGTGATGAATGCAGACACAGCGGCGCGCTTGAAAATCAACACGGTGAAAGACCTGATCACCTACGCCAAAGCCAACCCTGGCAAGCTCAACTACGGCAGCGGTGTCAACGGCAGCGCCGGGCATCTGGCGGGCGAAATGATCAAGGCGCAAGCGGGCGAGTTCTTCGTCCACATCCCTTACAACGGCGGCAACCCGGCGCAGATGGCGCTGCAAAGCGGCCAGGTCGATTTCAATTTCGACAACCTCGCCACCGCATCAGCAGGCATCAAATCCGGCAAACTCAAGGCGATTGCGGTGACCACGCTGGCGCGCTCACCCGCTCTGCCCGAGGTGCCGCCCGTGGCCGACACGCTGAAGGCTTTTGCGATTGACACCTGGTGGGGGCTGGTTGCGCCGGCTGCCACGCCCAAAGACGTGGTGGCGAAGCTGAATCAGGCCTTTGCGGCAGCTTTGCAGTCGCCCGAGACCAAAACCCGCTTCGCCACCCTCATGGCCGAGCCGGTGGGCAATTCCGCAGACGACTTCGCCGCCTTCATGAAAGGCGAATTGGCCAAGTACGAGAAGGTGGTGAAGGCTTCAGGGGCGAAGGTGGATTGAGTTCAACCGCCTATTGCGCAATCTCAGGTGACAGTTTCTGAATCGCTTGGTAGTGCGAGAGGAACACCTGGCCGCTCAAATCGCGCAAAAAATGCGTGTCTTTCAAGCGGTCCATCACCGGGCCTTTGACTTCACTCAGGTGCAGGGCCATTCCAGCATCGCGCAAGCGCTTGTCAACCGCCTCCAGGCTCTCCAAGGCGCTGGCGTCAATGTCGTTGATGGCGGAGCACAGCAGCACCACGTGGGCCAGTTGCGGGTTCTGCGCGATGGCGTCGTTGATGCGGTCTTCCAGCGCCCTGGCATTGGCGAAGTACAGGCTTTCATCGACCCGCAGGCTCACCAGCTTGGGGCTCACCCTCACTATGTGCCGCTTCACATTTCTGAAGTGTTGAGTGCCTGGCATCAGCCCCACCTCCGCAATGTGGGGGCGGCTGGTTCTGAACAAGTGGAAGGCCAGCGACAAGCCAACGCCGACAACGAGGCCCATTTCAACGCCCACGCTCAGGGTTGCCAGCAGGGTGGCGGACACGGCGGCGAAATCGGTTTTGGAATAGGCCCAGACGCGCTTGAGAATGCTGAAATCGACCAGCGACAACACGGCCACGACGATGGTGGCGGCGAGCGTTGCCTGCGGCAGGTAAAACAACGCCGGCGTCAGCAACAAAGACGCCAGCGTAATGCCGGCCGCCGTGAACACGCCAGCAGCAGGCGAGCGCGCGCCAGCGTCAAAATTGACCACTGACCGCGCGAACCCGCCAGTCACCGGAAAACCTCCGGTGAAGGCCGCCGACAAGTTGCTCGCGCCCAAGGCGACCAGTTCCCGATCAGGTTCTATGCGTTGGCCGCGCTTGGCGGCGAGTGTTTGGCCCACCGAGACCGATTCGACGAATCCGACCAGGCTAATCAGCAGCGCTGGCACCGCCAGGGCCTTCCAGAGCGCCCAATCCCACAGCGGCAAAGTCAACGGCGGCAAACCCTGGGGAACCGTGCCGACTAGCTTCAGGCCATGCGATTGCCAATTGAAAAACCAGGCGAGCCAGGCCGTCACGGCGATGGCGGCGATGGGCCCTGATCTGGCGATGATGTCTGCCGTGCGCAGGCCCAACCGAACGCGCAGCAAGAGTGGTTTGAGCCCGCTTCGCGCCCAAAACAGGAAACCTGCCGTGAGCACGCCCACCGCCAAGGTCAAACCGTGGGTATTGGGAATTTGCGCCGCCAGGGCTTGAATCATCTCGAAGAAGTTGTGGCCCTCTGCCTTCACGCCCATCAGCGTTTTGAGCTGGCTGGCGGCTATCAACAGACCGGAGGCGGTGATGAACCCGGACATCACCGGGTGGCTCAGAAAATTGGCGAGAAACCCGAGGCGCAGAACACCCATCAACAGCAGCATGGCGCCCGACAAAAACGCCAAGGTGATGGCCGCCGCCCAATAGGCGGGCGTGCCTGTGGCGGCAATTTGACCGATGGTCGTCGCAGTCATCAGCGAGACCACCGCCACGGGCCCGACCGCCAGCACACGGCTGGTGCCAAAAATGGCATAGAGAACCAGCGGCGCAATGCTGGCATACAGCCCAACTTCGGGCGGCAACCCGGCGAGCAAAGCGTAGGCCAGGCTCTGGGGGATCAGCATGATGGTGACGATCAACGCGGCCAGCAGGTCGCTGGCCAGGGTGTCGCGGTCGTAACGCCGGCCCCAATCCAGAATGGGCAACCACCGCCTGGCAGGCAAGGCGTTGAAGGGCATTGGATTGACGCGCCGGCCGCAGGATCAGCGTGCGGCAGCGGCTTGGCGGGGGCGGTGGATAAAGCGGTCCGCAAGCTCAAAAAGCGCCATGCCAATCAACATCGCCGCGACAAAAACGCCCGCCTTGGCTTCCCCCGACGCCAGCGACACCAGAGCCGGGCCGGGGCAGAAACCGGCCAAG
Source organism: Rhodoferax sp. (assembly GCA_031428695.1). GTDB lineage: Bacteria > Pseudomonadota > Gammaproteobacteria > Burkholderiales > Burkholderiaceae_C > JANYCG01. The sequence goes on from JANOYE010000163.1 coordinate 19,633, forward strand.
CCCCAACCTGCGCCAAACAGCAGCGCGCCGGTGATCAGGCGTTTGTCCACTTGGTCAGAGGTAGGCATTTGCAACGCGCCGCTCAGGAACGTAGTGGTGCGCTTCTTGGCGAGAGCGAAAGCGAAGAACCCAACGGCGATGGCGCCGCCCATCACCAATGCGAGGGAAGGATCCCATGCGCCAAACAGGTCGAGAAAACCCAGCACCTTGGCGGGGTCGGTCATGCCCGAAAGCAGCAGGCCCAAACCAAACAAGAGGCCCACCAAAAACTCAGAGATCCGGTTCATCACAGAACTCCCTTGAAAAGATGCCGAAGCGCAAAAACCACAGCGAAACCTGCGCCCATGAACGTGAGGGTGGCGACCAAGGAGCGTGGCGACAGGCGCGACAGCCCGCAAACGCCGTGCCCGCTGGTGCAGCCGGAACCGTAACGCGTGCCCAGCCCGACCAGCAAGCCTGCTGCGATGATCAAGCCGTAACCCGCGTCAATGCGCGGGGCCTGCATGAAGCCGGCCGGGGCCAGCAGCAAGAAAACGGCTGGAGCCGCCGCCATGCCGAGCAGGAAGGTGATGCGCCATCCGGCATCGCTTGCTTTCGGTGGCAACAGACCGCCCAGAATCCCGCTGATCCCCAAAATGCGCCCGTTCAACAAAATGAACAGGGCCGAGGCAACACCTATCAGCATGCCCCCGGAAAGAGAGGCCCAGGGCGTGAAATTCGCCCAATCTATCGACATCGAAATTGCCATGGTTCAGTCCTTTGAGTCTGCTGACTCGGTTGGGTTTGTTGAGTCAGTCGATTTGCCGCAAAACTGTTGGTACAACGCCTGCATCAAGGCAAGCGCTGGCGGGCTGATCAACTGGTAGTAAATGTTCTTGCCTTCGCGCCGGGTGCTCACCAGGCCCTCGTCGCGCAGCACAGTCAATTGTTGTGACAAGGTCGGTTGCGAGATTTGCAACAGCTCTTCAAGCTCCCCCACGCGTTTTTCCCCCTGGCTGAGCTGGCACATCAGCATCAACCGATCTGGGTTGGAGAGCACCTTCATCAGCCCGCACGCCTGGGCAGCGGCGGCCTTCATCTGTTCGAGCTCCAAAGTGATGGTGTTCATCGCAGTCCTTCAATTCATCAAATTTCATTATACCATACAATATAATGTATAAAAACATAATATTAAAACATTAATCAAAGAAAGCCCTTACCGTCATGACTGCAGCCGCAAGCCAACCCCAAGTCCACGGCATCTTCGATCCAGCGACTTCGACTGTCACCTATGTCGTGCACATGGGCGCAGGTTCTGCCTGCGCCATCATTGACTCCGTCCTTGATTACGACCCCAAGTCGGGCCGCACCAGCCACGGATCGGCTGACAAGGCCATCGCTTACGTGCAAGCCCACCAACTCAGGCTGGCTTGGATTCTGGAGACGCACGCGCATGCGGATCACCTGACCGCAGCGCCCTACCTCAAAGCCCGCCTGGGTGGCCAGACCGCCGTGGGCGACCAAATCACCGCTGTGCAAAAGGTCTTTCGGGGCGTGTTCAATCTAGAGCCTGGCTTCAAGGTTGATGGATCGCAATTCGATCACCTGCTCGGGGACGGCGAAGAGATCAAAGTCGGCGACCTGGTTGGCAAAACCCTGCGGGTTCCCGGCCACACTCCGGCTTGTGTGGCTTACCAGTTTGGCGACGCCGTTTTCACCGGAGACACTTTGTTCATGCCGGATGTGGGCACGTCGCACTGCGACTTCCCCGGCGGCGACGCCCGCGCGCTTTACGCCTTCGCGCGAAGGCTCCTGAGCCTGCCGCCGCAATCCCGCCTCTTCATGTGCCACGACTACCCGCCGACTGGGCGCGAGGCGGCTTTTGAGACCACCGTCGCCCTGCAGCGGGCCCAAAACATCCATGTGCGCGACGGCATTGCTGAAAGAGAGTTTGTTGAAATGCGCACAAAAAGGGACGCCACGCTGCAAATGCCCGCGCTGATCCTTCCTGCCGTGCAAATCAACATCCGCGCCGGTGAGCTGCCGCCGAAGGAGGCGAACGGCATTGCTTACGCGAAGATTCCGTTGAATGCGCTTTGACGAGGCGGGGCCGGGATGATTTGGTTGCTCAATGATTGTCCGAATGTGACACTGCCAGCGCCTTGGCGGCGGCCTGCAGCCGCTTGTCAAACGTCCACAATCGCCCGCCTGCGCTCAGGCGAGCGCACGCGAGCAAATGGGCGTCGATGTAACCAATGCCCGTGCCATGCAATGCGTGGCGGTCAATCAGGTGCAGCACTTCGTCATCGGTCGCGACGGTTGCTGCGGGCAAGCCGCGCAGTGCCTGCAGCACGCCCCTGCGTTGCTGCAAGTTGCCCAAAACCAATTCACCAACTACAAACGGGTGAATGAGCACCCGGCTTTGCTGCAACAGGGTTGTCAGCCCTGAATTGCTGTTCCTGAGGTGGTCAACCCACACGGAGGTGTCTACCAGGATCATGCATTTGAGCCCAGCTTTGATCCAGCCTTGATTGCCGTTTTAGTTTGGCGGCGCGGCGGCGCTTCAAGCTGGGGTTCGGAGCCCCCCAACAACACAAGGCGCCGGGCGCTTTCGCGCTCGATAAGGGCTTTGAGCGCTTCACGCACCAAAGCCGATTTTTCATTGAGGCCGGTGAAAAGTTGGGCTTGCGCCATCAGTTGATCGTCAAGGGCCAAAGTGGTACGCATGGGGCGCTCCTGTTTCGATTGACATGGCACGAATTATGACATCATTTGATGATATTTTGTATGCCTTCAGTCGAACCGATATTCACCCGCGAAGCGTTGCGCGCGGCTCGAAACTACACTGTCGCTCCAACACCCCAATACCGAGTCACCGGAGACATTTCCCCCCCATGAAAACCAAAGCCGCAGTCGCCTGGAAAGCAGGCGCGCCACTCACCATCGAAACCGTTGACCTCGAAGGCCCGCGCGCGGGTGAGGTGCTGGTGGAGATCAAGGCCACGGGCATTTGCCACACCGACTACTACACCCTCTCGGGCGCGGACCCGGAAGGGCTGTTCCCCGCCATCCTCGGACACGAAGGTGCGGGCGTGGTGGTGGATGTGGGCGCGGGCGTCGCCACGCTGAAGAAGGGTGACCATGTCATTCCGCTGTACACACCCGAGTGCCGCAGTTGCAAGTTTTGCCTCTCGCGCAAAACCAACCTGGGCCTGTTGATTCGAGGCACGCTGGGCATAGGCGTGCAGCCGGATGCGACTAGACGTTTCAGCCTGGACGGCAAGCCGCTTTTGCATTACATGGGCACCTCGACCTTCAGCAATTACACGGTGGTGCCTGAAATCGCCCTCGCAAAAATCCGCGAAGATGCGCCGTTTGACAAGGTGTGTTACATCGGCTGTGGCGTCACCACTGGCATTGGCGCGGTTCTGTTCACGGCCAAAGTGGAAGCAGGCGCGAACGTGGTGGTGTTCGGCCTGGGCGGCATTGGCTTGAACGTGATCCAGGGCGCGAAGATGGTGGGCGCTGACAAGATCATTGGTGTGGACTTGAATCCAGCCCGTGAAGCCATGGCGCGAAAATTTGGCATGACACATTTCATCAACCCCAAAAACACCGAAAACGTGGTGGACGCCATCGTTCAGTTGACCGACGGCGGCGCCGACTACAGCTTCGAATGCATCGGCAACACCAAGGTGATGCGCCAGGCGCTCGAATGCACCCACAAAGGCTGGGGCCGCTCAATCATCATCGGTGTGGCCGAAGCGGGCGCGGAAATCAGCACGCGCCCGTTTCAGCTTGTGACTGGCCGCAAATGGGAAGGCTCGGCCTTCGGCGGCGCGCGTGGCCGCACTGACGTGCCTAAAATTGTCGACTGGTACATGGAAGGCAAAATCAACATTGACGACCTCATTACCCACACCATGCCACTGGAGCGCATCAACGAAGGGTTTGATTTGATGAAACGCGGCGAGTCGATCCGGGGCGTGGTGGTGTACTGAGTTGGACGGCATAAAAATTGTTAACATGCATATTAATAATTGTCTGCTGTATTGAACCATGTAAATAAAATCGGCACCTAAGTCACGTGAAATATACATAGTTTGCTATTATTTTTTTAGTTCCCATGCTCAAACCAAATCGCACAATCCAAGCTGGCGTTCTTGAAATTGCCTTGCACGAGGCCGGGCCAGCGTCCGGGCCACCCGTTTTTTTGATGCACGGCTTCCCTTACGACATCCAAACCTACGCGGAGGTTGCACCGCTGTTGGTGGCGCAAGGCTGCCACGTTTATGTGCCGTTTTTGCGCGGCTTCGGCTCCACCCGTTTCCTGAGCGACGCCACGCCGCGTTCGGGTGAACAAGCGGCTTTGGGCGCTGACCTGCTCGCCCTGATGGACGCGCTCAACGTGCCAGAAGCCGTGCTGGCCGGTTACGACTGGGGTGGCCGCGCCGCGTGCGTCGTGGCGGCGCTGTGGCCCGAGCGCTGCAAGGGCCTGGTCTCGTTCAACAGCTACAACATCCAGAACATCGCCCGCGCGATGGAGCCCGACACTGCTGCCAACGAACGCAGCCTGTGGTACCAGTTTTACTTCCACAGCGAACGCGGCCGCGCGGGCCTGTCCAAAGACCGTCGCGCCATTTGCAAACTGCTGTGGCAACTCTGGTCACCCACCTGGAAGTTTGGCGACGTCGCCTTCGAACGCAGCGCCGCCGCTTTTGACAACCCCGATTTTGTCGATGTGGTGATCCAGTCCTACCGCCACCGTTACGCCTTGGCCGAAGGCGACCCGGCCTATCTTGACATCGAGCAGCGCCTGGCCGCGCAGCCCGCCATCGGTGTGCCCAGCATCACCTTCGACGGCGCAGACGATGGTGTGCGCCCGCCGGCACCCGCCTCGCAGCACGCGCACCTGTTCACCGGCAAGCGTTCACACCGCCTCGTCCCCGGCGTAGGCCACAACATGCCACAGGAAGTGCCGCAGGTGTTTGCCGATGCGGTGATGGAACTCGTGCGGGCGCCAGCTTGACGCACTACTGTGCCCGGCAATACTGCGCGGCCTCGGCGGCGGGCGCCCTGAAATAGCGGCCATTGCGCTGCTGGCATTGCGCCTCTGACAAGGGCGCCAGTTGCCGTGAGAGGCAGCAGTAATAGCCGGGTTGCGCTGGCTGCGCAGGCACAGTGGGCGTGGCGGGTGGCGAAGGGTTCGGTTTGGCGGGCTGCGTTGGAATTGCCGGAGTTGGTTTGAAGTCCCAGTTCGCACGCCAGGACGCAAAGGCCAGAGCGGCCTGCGGCGCGAGCCGGCGCGGGGCTTGCGCCTGGTTGCCGCTGACCACGTAATAGTCGTATTGGCCGAGCGTTACCTGTGCCGGCCGGCGCATCGTGACGCTGCCTGCCAACACCACCGTTTCGGTGGTCACGCTTGAAACCGCGTAATGGATCTGGCTGGCTTGTCGTGCGGAAATGCTCGGGGTTTCAATGCAGACCCCGGTGCCGTCAATGAATACCCGCCCGGTGAGGATTTGGATGATCAGGCAACCGCCTTCGCGCAGGAAATCAGGGTCGGTATTTTGATCCAGCTGCACGTAACCGCCGCCCTGCAAAAACACCTTGACGCTGGTCGCAAACCCTGTGGAGACACGGTCGCCAATGTAGACACGGGCGCCATCGCTGGTGCGTTGGCCGTTCAAAAAGGCGTTGGGGCCGTCAACGTCCAGACGCCCTACATACTCGCGCCCGGGCTGGGCGGCACAGCCCGCCAGCAAGGCAAAGATCATGGCAAGAAGGTATTTCATGGTTTGCCTCACTTGGAAAACAAGGGTTCGACTGCCCGCAATTCGGCTCTTTGAATTTTGGATGCGGGCACCCAGATCACGCGGCGCGTGGTCTTGTTCCACACCACAAACCCATCGCTCTTTTTATCCAGCAAATAAAGGTTGTCACCCTGGGGCAAGGCGCCGGCGTCGCTGGTGAAAATGACCGCGCCATAGCGCACCGGGCGCTCCAGTACGCCGTAATCCATCGGCAGCGTGACCAGATACAGCCCAAGCGTTACGCCAAAGGGCACCATTAAAAGATTGCTGTGCGGCCTGCCGGCACCCACCGCCCGCCAAGCCGCCACCGTGAGCGACGCCGCCAGCAATGTGCCCCACAACAGACCTTCGAAGCGGCCGTGCAGGCGTGCGCGTTCGCCTGCCAGTACCAACGCGTCCAGGCTGCCCGGTTTTGCCATAGCTGGGTCCGCATACAGCAGGTTGACCACATTCAGGGGGTTTTCAAAATATTCATACGCAACGGTGGCATGGGCCAGCAGCGCGCCCAGGCACAGGAGATAGGCGAGCCAGCGCCTTGATTCAGGCGGGGCCCGCGCCGCGATTTTTCCAAATGCGCCGGTGCGCCACCCGCCATTGCCTTGACGCGCAAGCACTGAACCGGCGGCCCGCGCCAACAGCGCCACAAGGCCCAGCAGCACGACCACAGACAACAACGGCCGCAGCGCCATATAGGCAATGGTGACGGCAAATTTGGCGCCTTCCTGCAAGAAGTGGTCGGCGCCAAAATCAACCAGACCGTAAAGGCCGAGCATCGCCAGGTGCGAGCGGGTGACGAGGTAGCCGCAGGCGTACAGGAGGGCGGTTATGCCCGCCAAAGCCCCGGCCACCCAAACCAGAAAGGACTTGAGTCCTTCGATGAAACTGCCAGTCAGAGGCGTTGCCATGTATTGACTCTACTCCAACTGCCCCCGTCTCAGCCAGAGCTGCGCCCGGCTTGCCCTGTGCGCGAAAGCGCGGACAATGTGGACGGCGATTCGCCACAGCAAGAGCAAGAGCAAGAGCAAGAGCAAGAGCAAGAGCAAGAGCAGGAGCAGCGCAATGACCCCTGGCATGGCCCACAACCTGAACGACGAAGACGCGCGCGCAGAAGCCTTTTCATTGCCGCTGGAGCGCATCGACGTGAGCAAGCCGCGCCTGTTCCAGGCCGATACCGTGCGCTACTATTTCGAGCGCCTGCGCCGCGATGCGCCGGTGCACTGGCAGACCAATGCGATCAACGGCGGTTTTTGGTCCGTCACGCGATACCAGGACATCATGGCGGTCGATACCCGCCACGACCTCTATTCCTCAGACTGGTCCAAAGGCGGCATCACGATCTTCGACCCACCCGTGGCAGACCGCCAGGCCAGTTTCATCGCCATGGACCCGCCCCAGCACGATGAACAGCGCAAAACCGTCAACCCCATTGTCGCCCCCGCCAACTTGGCTTCGATGCAAGCCACCATACGCGAGCGCACCGCCCGCGTGCTCGACGCGTTGCCCCGCAATGAAACTTTCAACTGGGTGGAACGGGTCTCCATTGAATTGACCACGCAGATGCTGGCCACGCTGTTTGATTTTCCGTTTGAAGACCGCAAACTGCTGACCTGGTGGTCTGACGTCAGCACCGGTGCGGTGGGGCCGGGCCGGCTGGTGGAATCGCTGGAAGCCCGCACGGCGGAGCTGGACAAATGCCTGGCGTACTTCACGCGCCTGTGGAACGAGCGCGTGAATGCGCCGCCGAAAACCGACCTGATTTCCATGCTGGCGCATTCGCCGGCCACCCGCCACATGGCACCCAGCGAGTTTCTGGGCAATCTCATTTTGCTGATCGTCGGCGGCAACGACACCACCCGCAATTCCATGACCGGCGGCCTGCTGGCCATGCACCGCCACCCCGAGCAGTTCGCCAAATTGCAGGCCAACCCGGCCCTGGTGGACAGCGCCGTGCCCGAAATCATCCGCTGGCAAACGCCCTTGGCGCACATGCGTCGCACCGCGCTGATGGATACCGAGCTGGCAGGCCAGGCCATCAAAAAGGGCGACAAGGTGGTGATGTGGTACCTCTCGGGCAACCGCGACGAAACAGCAATCGACCAGCCCGAAGCCTTCATCATCGACCGGCCGCGGCCACGCCAGCACCTCTCGTTCGGCTTTGGCATTCACCGCTGCGTCGGCAACCGGCTGGCCGAGATGCAGATCAAAATTTTGTGGGAAGAAATCCTCAAGCGGTTCCCGGTGATTGAGGTCACCGGTGAACCGCAACGGGTGTTGTCGAATTTTGTGCGCGGCTATACGGATCTGCCGGTTCGGCTACCGACCTAACCTGGTTATTCGCCCAAGTAGGCGGCGCGCACTTTCGGGTCGCGCAGCATCGCTTTGGCCTCGCCACTCATGGTGATCAAGCCCGACTCCATCACGTAACCCCGATCTGCCAGGCCCAGGGCGCGGCTGGCGTTTTGCTCGACCAGCAAGATGGTGACGCCTTGCGCCGCCACGTCACGCACCACTTCAAAAATCTTGTCCACCATCAGCGGTGAGAGGCCCATGGATGGCTCGTCCATCAACAGCATTTTGGGGCGGCTCATCAGCGCGCGGCCCATCGCCAGCATTTGCTGCTCGCCGCCCGACAAAGTGCCTGCAAGTTGGCTGCGCCGCTCTTTGAGGCGCGGAAAGATGCCGAAAGTCTTTTCCAGATCAGCGGCGATCTCAGCCTTGTCGGCGCGGATGTAAGCGCCCATCTGCAAGTTTTCAGTGATGCTCATGCGCGTGAACACACCGCGCCCTTCAGGCACCATGGCCAGGCCGTCATTGACCATGTCCCAGGCGCCTTTGCCTTTGATGCTTTTGCCCAGGTACTCGATGCTGCCCTCGTTGAAGGGCAAGGTGCCAGTGATGGCTTTCATGGTGGTCGTCTTGCCCGCGCCGTTGGAGCCGATCAAGCACACCAGTTCACCTTCGAGCACTTCGAAATCGACTCCTTTGACAGCCTGGATGCCACCGTAGGCAACTTTGAGACCGCTGACTTTGAGGAGAGTTGGTTTGGTCATCATTTGCTCCTCAGTGGCCACCGGTGCCAAGGTAGGCCTCGATCACTTTTTCATTTTTCTGCACATCGGCCGGTGTGCCTTCGGCGATTTGTTTGCCGTAGTCGAGCACGGTGACGCGGTCGCACAGGCCCATCACGAGCTTCACGTCGTGCTCGATCAAGAGGATGGTGCGGTTGTCTTTGCGGATGCGGTCGATCAGCTCGCGCAGCAGCACTTTCTCGGTCGCGTTCATGCCAGCGGCGGGCTCATCGAGGGCGATGAGTTGCGGGTCGGTGGCAAGCGCGCGGGCAATTTCAAGGCGGCGCTGGTCGCCGTAACTCAGGGTGCGGGCTTTGTAGTCGGCCAGTTTGCCGATGCCGACATAGTCCAGCAGCTCCTGCGCGCGTTTGGCGATTTCAAGCTCTTCCTTCTTGAAGCCGGCCGTGCGGAAAATCGCCCCCATCAAGCCCGAATGCGTGCGGATGTGGCGACCCACCATCACGTTCTCCAGCGCGGTCATCTCAGCAAACAGGCGGATGTTCTGAAACGTGCGGGCGATGCCGGCCTTGGCCACCAGGTGCACCGCCGAAGGTTCGTATTTTTTGCCGGCCAGCTCAAACGTGCCGCTGTCCGGGGCGTAGAGCCCCGTGAGCACATTGAAGAAGGTGGTTTTGCCGGCGCCGTTGGGGCCGATCAGGCCGTACACCTGGCCGCGTTTGATGTTGATGCCGACATCACTCAAGGCCTGCAAACCGCCGAAGCGTTTGGAGACATTGGTGACGTTCAGGACCACGTCGGCGGCGGCATTGCCGACAGTGGCAGCAGCGGCGTTCATGTGGCCTCCTTGTTGCCGTTTTGTAGTGATTTTCCGTGATCGGGCGCGGGCCACAAGCCGCGCGGACGCATCAACATCACGGCGATCATCGCCACAGCGATCAGCAATTGGCGCAAGATGGAGGCGTCAAGCCGCCCGCCGGTTAGATTTTGCAGCGGCCCGGCCACGTAGCGCAGCACTTCAGGAAGCGCGGACAACAGCACCGCGCCCAAAATGACGCCCGGCAAATGCCCCAGGCCGCCCAGCACCACCATGGCGACGATCATCACCGACTCCATCAGGCTGAATGACTCGGGTGAAATAAACCCTTGGAAGGCCGCGAACATCGCCCCCGACACACCGCCGAAGGTGGCACCCATGCCGAAGGCCAGCAGCTTCAAGTTGCGGGTGTTGATGCCCATCGCCTTGGCCGCGATTTCGTCTTCGCGGATGGCCATCCAGGCGCGGCCAACACGCGAGAGCTCAAGCCGGTGGCAAACTACCACACTCACCACCACCAGCGCCAGGAACAGGTAGTAATAGAGTGAGACCGAGGCAAACTCAAACCCGCCGAAGCTCACCTTCTTGCCCAGGTTCAGCCCAAAAAAGCTGATCGAATCAATTTGATTGATGCCTTTGGGGCCGTTGGTGATGTTGACGGGATGATCCAGGTTGTTCAAAAACACGCGGATGATTTCGCCGAATCCGAGCGTGACTATGGCCAGGTAGTCGCCGCGCAGGCGCAGCGTGGGCGCACCCAGCAACACGCCGAAAAAGCCCGCGATCAACGCCGCCGCCGGAATCACGATCCACAAGGGCGTGTGCAGGCCGTTCGGGAACATGGCGGCAAACAGCGGAAAGGTGTCGCTCAAATGCGGCGACGCCATCAGCCCGAACATGTAGGCGCCAATGGCGAAAAAGGCCACGTAGCCGAGGTCGAGCAGCCCCGCGTAACCGACCACGATGTTGAGGCCCAAGGAGAGCAGCACGTAGAGCAGCGCCATGTCGGCGATGCGCACCCAGGCGTTGCCAAACTGCTGCAGGACGAGCGGCAGCACCAAGAGCCCGGCGGCGGCGATGAGGATGGCGATCAGGCGGGTTTTGGAGTTCATGCTGGGCTCCTCAGGCTCGGTCTGCCACGCGTTCGCCAAGCAGGCCGGATGGCCGCAGGGTGAGCACAAAAATCAGCACGATGAAGGCGAAGATGTCGCTGTAATGGCTGCCCAACACGCCCCCTGTAAGCTCGCCGATGTAACCCGCGCCTATCGACTCTATGAGCCCGAGCAAAATGCCGCCGACCACCGCGCCGCCCAAGTTGCCGATGCCGCCAAACACCGCCGCCGTGAAGGCCTTGAGCCCCGGCAAGAAACCCATGGTGTGTTGCACGGTGCCGTAATTGGCCGCCCACATCACGCCAGCAATGGCCGCCAGAATCGCGCCGATGATGAAGGTGGCCGAAATCACCATGTCTGGTTTGACGCCCATGAGCGAGGCCACGCGCGGGTTCTCCGCCGTGGCACGCATGGCGCGGCCCAGCTTGGTGCCGTTGACAACCCACATCAGCACGGCCAGCGACACTGCTGTCAGCGCCAAAATCAATATTTGGGTGGTGGTGATCACCGCGCCACCGATGTTGAAAGGCGCCGAGGGCAGCAGGTTGGGATAAGGTTTGTAGTTGGGCTTCCAGATGATCATGGCCAGGGTTTGCAGCAGGATCGACATGCCGATGGCGGTGATCAGCGGGGCCAATTTGGGGCTGTTGCGCAAGGGGCGGTAGGCCACCTTTTCAATGACGAAATTGAGCGCCGCCGCGACCACGCAGGCAATGAGCATGGCAATCAACAAAATCAGCCAGCCTGGCGTGCCTGGCATGGCGTCTTTCATGAGGCCGATGATGGTCCAACTGGTCAGCGCGCCGACCATCAGCACCTCGCCGTGGGCGAAGTTGATCAGGTTGATGATGCCGTACACCATGGTGTAGCCCAGCGCGACCAGTGCGTACATGCTGCCCAGCACCAGGCCATTGATGATCTGCTGTATCAAGGTGTCCATAAGGTCTCTCCGCTCTTTTTCTGATCACCGTCCCGACCTGGCTTCGGGCTTGAAAAACCCGCCAGGCCGAAAGCGAGGCGGGTCGGCAAATTCATTGTAGCCAGTGCAGTGGTGTATGGATCACTTTGTCTTCGAGCCGGCCGACAGCTGCGGGGCGACCAGGTCGATTTGCAGCGAGCCGTCGACCGCCCGCGCCAGTTTCACCATGGTCTGCACCGAAAGGTTGGCGCTGCCGCGAAACAGGCGCGTGACATAACTGCGCGAGCTGCCCAGGCGCTCGGCCAGCGCGGCACTGGTGATGCCCTGCGCCTGCATTTGGTCGTAAATCTGGGCCAAATAAACGGCCGAGAGGTGGGCGGTTTCACCTTGGGAGGTGGCCTGCAGGCGGGTCATTAGTTCGTCGCTGGTTTTGGTGCTCATGATGATGTAGGTAGGTAGGTAGGGGAGTTAAGAAGGTGTTGACTCGCAGGTTCACTCTAGCAGCTATTTTTCTAAAACGCCAGCGGAATGCTTTTTATTAATATGGGTGTTAACATTATGGTCAAAAAGGCGGAAATCCTCAAAACTTTAGGAGTTTTGAGCTTCCAAGTCACGAATTATGTGGGTAGTAAGCTACTCTATTTATAGCAACTTGAATCTCTCAAAACCCCGCCCACGGGTGCGTTGCCGCGCCAACTTCCGTCACGTTTTCTTGTTTCGCTCGGCCAGGCCGCGCAGCTTCTCGGCAATGCGAATCTCCAACCCGCGCTCCACCGGCTGGTAAAAACCGGGCGGCGCCATGCCCTCGGGCAGGTAGGTTTCTCCGGCGGCAAAGCCCTCTTCTTCGTCGTGCGCGTAACGGTAACCTTTGCCGTAATCGAGCTGCTTCATGAGTTTGGTCGGCGCGTTGCGCAGGTGCAAAGGAACTGGGCGGGTGCCATCTTGCTTGATCAGCGCTTTGGCTGCGCCAAAGGCCTTGTAGACGGCGTTGGACTTGGGCGCCACCGCCAGGTAAATCACGCATTCTGCCAATGCCAGTTCGCCTTCCGGGCTGCCCAGGCGCTCATAAACCTCAGCCGCATCAAGCGCCAGGCGAAGCGCACGCGGGTCGGCCAGGCCGATGTCTTCACTGGCCATGCGAATCAGCCTGCGCGCCATGTAACGCGGGTCGGCGCCGCCATCGAGCATGCGCGTGAACCAGTATAAAGACGCATCCGGGTCAGAGCCGCGCACGGATTTGTGCAGCGCGGAAATCGTGTCGTAAAACTGCTCGCCGCCTTTGTCGTAACGGCGCAGGCGCTCGCCCAACACCTTTTGCAGCCAGGCGTCGGTGACGTGGGCGAGCTTTTCCTGCATGGCAGCCACGGCCAGTGTCTCTAGCGTGTTCAAGAGCCGCCGGGCGTCGCCATCGGCATAGGCGACCAACCGGTCAGACGCTGCTTTTTCAATCGCCGGCAGCGCTTGGATGGCGAGAGCCCGTTCGATGATTTGCGCCAGGTCGGGCTCGGTCAGCGGCTGCAACACGTAAACGGCGGCGCGCGACAACAAGGCCGAGTTCACTTCGAACGACGGGTTCTCCGTGGTTGCGCCAATGAAGGTAAAGAGGCCACTCTCCACATGCGGCAAAAACGCGTCTTGCTGGCTTTTGTTGAAACGGTGCACCTCATCGACGAACACGATAGTCCGGCGGCCTTGCCCTTGCGCCACCTGAGCCCGTTCCACCGCCTCGCGGATCTCCTTGACGCCACCGAGCACCGCGCTGATGGTGATGAACTGCGCGTCAAACGCATCGGCCATCAGCCGCGCAATCGTCGTCTTGCCGGTGCCCGGCGGCCCCCACAAAATGCAACTGTGCGGCTGGCCGGACTCAAACGCAATGCGCAGCGGCAGGCCCTCGCCCAACAGGTGCTGCTGGCCGATCACTTCGGCCAGCGTTTTGGGACGAAGGCGTTCGGCCAGGGGAGGCAGGTTCGAGGGCGTGGCAGGCATGGGGGAATATTGTGGCTCATTCCATTTCCAAATCACCCGAGCCGCTCGCTGTGCCTACTAGCCGTGCTCTGTGGTGTTATTGCACTGCTGTGGCCTGTACGCCGCCCTGACGAACGATTTAGACATGGCTCAGGCAGGCCGCTGGCCGCTCGCCCGCGTTTGGGCAATGAACACCACCCTTGGCTTGCGCCGCTATCTAACGCACTGCATCAGGTTGGTGTTTTTGCCGGGTTCCTTGTGCTCACTGAGAACACATGACATGCCGCCACAAACACAATGCACAACACTGTTGCCTGAGGTGTTGAAAACCGACGTTGGCGCAGAACACTGGCAGGCCGGCGCCGACATGATGCCCTGCGCTTCAGCCTTGTTTGAGTTCATCGCCAACAGGCCAATTGCGCCTGCGGTCGCCAATGCTGCAATGCTTGCGAGCCAAGCTGCTGGTAACGGTAATTTCATGCAAACTCCTTGTTGCCCACTATCGGGCGGGATTGATGCGCCGGGTTGACGATGGCAGATTCCGCGCGCGCAGTCAACCCGCAGTGGAGCCCGCACAAGCCAATCGGCCTTGAACCAAGGGGCCTTGACGAACGGCACCTTGCGTTGGGTTTCAGGCGGCTGCACGAAGGGCCTCGAACCAACGCCAGAGGCGTTTCTGGTTTCGCGCATTCCTATCAGTGCGGCACCGCACAGACTGCAGGTTCTCGGCTCCGGCATAAACATGTCGTGGTGCTCAGGTTTCTGCCACCCAGGTTACCGGTGGCGGCACTTGTGACAGGTCGGCGGTACGTTTATTGATACAAGGAGAAAGATGATGAGTGATGCGGAAAATATTGCGGTAGGAAAAAGTTATGTCGATGCGCTCAAAAATGGAGAAATGGAGAAAGTTGGGCAGCTTCTGGCGGATGATGTGATTTGGCATCAACCCGGTCAAGGCCATCTTTCTGTTCTCTATCGGGGCAAACAAAACCTATTTCCTCACCTTGGCAAGTTTACGGAACTCAGTGGCAACACCTTCCGTGTGGATAAGGTGGGGACGGTCATGGCAAATGGCGATCTGGTCTCGGCAACATTGCATTTTGTGGCCGAAAGGCCGGGTCGCAAGTTGTCAATGGATGGCGCGGATCTGATGCGCATTGAGGGCGGAAAGATCAAGGAGGTCTGGCTATTCTCCGACGACCAAGCTGCCGAGGATGCCTTCTGGAGTTAAAGCCGCAAGGCGGCGTGTCCAGGGGAAAATAGGGAGCCGTTCCTGCCCTATTCACGCACGCTTGTCTTCTCGCGAAAAACCTGGGGGCAGGCCGGGTTGGGTTTTTTCCCCTGGTGTCAATCGACCTTCGCGCCAGTCTCCTTCACGACCTTGCCCCACTTGGCGACTTCGCTGGCGATGTAGGCGGCCAGTTCAGGGCGGCCCATGCGCGAGACCTCCAGCGACAAGGTGGCGAAGTTGTCGCTCAGGGTTTTGTAGAGCAGCACCTTGTTGACTTCGCGGTTGAGCAAATCGAGCAACTCCGTGGGTGTGCCCGCTGGCGCGAACAGCGCAAACCAGGTGTTCGCTTCAAAACCTTTGTAGCCCAGCTCGTCGATGGTGGGCACTTCGGGCAGCGCCGGGCTGCGCTTGAGGCTGGTCACGGCAATGGCGCGCACCTTGCCGGCCTTGGCCAGTTGCACCACGGGCGGCATGGAGGTGGAACCAATCGGCACCTGGCCGCTCACCACGGCATTGGCAGCCGCTGCGGGCTGGAAGGGCACGTGTTGCACTTCCACTTTGAGCACGTTGCGAAAGAGCAATTCAGCGCCCAAGTGGGTGGTGGTGCCATTGCCAGACGAAGCGTAGCTGAGCTTCTCACGCTGCACCAGGGCTGTCAGCTCCTTTAAATTACTGGCTTTGACGTCGGGGTGCACATACAGAATGTTGGGCGACACCCCCGCCATGGCCACCGGGGCCAGATCTTTATCAGGGCTGTACCCGGCGTTGGCAAAGAGCGAGGGGTTGACCGAATACGCCACGCTGTGCATGAGCAGTGTGTAACCATCGGCGGCCGACCTGGCCACCTGCACGGTGGCGATGTTGCCACCCGCACCGGGCTTGTTTTCGATCACCACCGGTTGCCCCAAGGCCACTGACAGGTTCAGCCCGACCGCGCGCGCCACCACATCGGTGGCACTGCCCGGCGCAAAGGCGACGACGATCCTGATGGGTTTTTCGGGGAAGGCGGCCAGGGTACGGCCGGTGAATACCATCAAAGCGGCAAGCAAGAGGCCTTTGCGAATCGTCATGTCATCTCCCAAAAGGGCATCCAGCGTGCCACAAAAACCCAATTAATCCGCCTTGAAGCCCGACGCCTTGATGATCGGCGCCCAGCGCTGGGTTTCTGCCTCCTGCAGCTTCTGCAAATCGGCCCCGCTGCCGCCGCCGGTTTCGAGCAAGAGTTTGCTGTAACGCTCCATCACGTCGGGCATGCCCATGGCTTTGTTGGCGGCGGCATTGATGGCGGCCAGCAGCGCTGGTGGGGTGCGCGCAGGCGCGTACATGGCGAACCATCCTTGCGCCTGGATGTTGGCGAAGCCGAGTTCTTTGAACGTGGGCACATCGGGGGCAAGTTTGCTGCGTTTGTCGCCGGAGGAGGCGAGGATGCGGATTTTCCCGGCCTTGGCCAGCTCAAGCTGCTCGCCCAACACGTCGATGCCACTGGCAACCTGGTTGCCCGCCAACGCGGTCAGCAATGGCGCGCCGCCCTGGAACGGCACCGGCACGATGTCCACGCCCGCTTCTTTGCCAACCATCAAACCGAAGAAGTGCGGCAGGCTGCCCGCTGCCGGCATGCCGAAATTGGCTTTGGCCCGATTGGCCTTCATCCAGGCCAGAAATTCGGCGAGCGTTTTGTAAGGCGCCTCGGCGGGCACGGCCAGGCCGAAGTGGAAATTAGCCACATGCACGATGGGCGCAAAGTCGGTGCTGGGGTTGTAGTTTAGTTTGGAGAAGGTCAAGGGCGCCAGCACGGGCACGACGATGGGGGCGATCATCACCGTGTCGCCATCGGGCGGCGCGTTTTTGAGCAACTCAGCCGCCAAGCGTGTGCCCGCACCGGGTTTGCTCTCCACAATCACAGGGCGCTTGAGTTCATCTTTCATCTTGTCGGCCAGCGCGCGGGCCACGGCGTCGAGCGAACCGCCGGGCGGCACACCGATGAGGATTTTCAACGGGCGGTCGGATTGCGCCAGCGTGCTCTGGGCGGCGAGCGCAGCAGCCATGGCAAAAGCAGCGATGTGTCGGCGTTTCATGATGTCTCCTTAAGTTTTGAGGGGGTCAGTTTGAAAAAATCTATGGCATTGTGGGCGAGTATCCGGCCACGATCATCCGCTTTCAGAAATGCGGCGTGTTGCACCAGTGAACCGATTTGCGGCTCTCCCAATGGAAAAGGGTAATCCGAGCCCAGCATCACGCGTTCCACGCCCATCACCTCGACCAGCAGGCGCAGGGAACGCGGGTCAAACACGGCGCTGTCCACACTGAAACGGTTGACGTAATGCGAGGGCGGGTGCGGGCAGTCTTGCCGCACGATGTCGCGCTGCTGCCAGGCGTTCTCCACCCGGCCCAGCAAAAACGCGAAAGACCCACCGCCATGGGCGAAACACAGTTTCAAGCGCTTTGGGATGCGCTCAAACGCACCCGAAAGAATCAACGACAAAATGCCCAGCTGTGTTTCTGCGGGCATGGCGACCAGCCAGGGCAGCATCCACTTTTTCATGCGCGCGCCGCCCATCATGTCGCACGGGTGGGCCAGCACGGGGATGTTGTTGTTGGCGCAGTGGATCAAAAAATCGACCATCTGCGCGTCGTCCATGTCGCGCTCGCCCACATGGTTGCCGATTTGCACGCCAACGTGGCCGGCTTTCATCGCGCGGCTGGCTTCCAGGCAGGCCGCGTCGAGGTCTTGCAGCGGCACCTGCGCCAACACTTTGAGGCGCTCGGGGTTCGCGCTGGCAAAGTCCAGGGCGTGATCGTTCATACGGCGCGACCAGTCGGCCGCGAGTTGCGCGGGCGTGCTGTAGGCGAATATCACAGGCGTGGCGCAACTGATCTGAATATCGACACCGTGCGTGTCCATTTCAGCGAGCCGCGCGGTGGCGTCCCACAACACGCGGGTGACCGGGCGAAAGGCTTTGTCGCCTTGCATGATGTGGCCGGTTTCTCCGCTGGCATCGACACGCAGCCAGGGGCCGACACCTGCGCTGCCACCCGATCCCAGCGCGTCGGCCTCTCTGCGGCTCACGCGCGGGAAGTGGTGCGCGTGCATGTCGATTTTTTGGATCTGTTTCATGGGGATTTTTTACGCTGCAACGCCAACGGATGGGTGGCCGGCCACCAGGCGCTGGTGCCAGGTTTTGAAGTCGCGCCCTGAATGCACTTCGCCGCATTGCGGGCAGGTGCGCTCGGTCTCGGTGGTGGCATAGAAGCGGTTGAAAGCATTGGGCAGGTCTTTGACGATGCTCTCCAGCTGAAACTCATACCGCTTGACCACCGTGCCGCAGGTGGCGCAGCTCCATTGGAAAGCGTCTTGCAGGCCCACGGGCCGCTGGCGTTCGATCACCAGGCACAAGCTGCCTTCGTCGGGGCGCTGCGGCGAATGCAACACATGGGGCGCCATGAGAAACATGTCGCCCCCTTTCAACTCGACCCGGTCGTATTGGCCGCGGTCCCACATCAGCAAATAGGCGTTGCCTTTTAACTGGTAGAAATATTCCTCCATCGGGTCGCCATGAAAATCAGAGCGCGCGTTGGGGCCGCCCACCACCGTGACCATGAAGTCGCCCTCCTTCCAGATCTGCTGGTTGCCCACGGGCGGTTTGAGCAGGTGCGCGTTGTCATTGAGCCAACGCTGGAAGTTGAGGGGCTGGCCGTGTTTGTAGCTGGACATGGCTTCTATTTCAGAGATTTATTTCAAAGGTCGGTTGAGCGGCTTATAGGCCACGGCCTTGATTTCGATCAGCAAATGCGGGTGCGGCAACTGGTGCACCGCCACCGTGGTGCGGGCCGGGCCAGTGCTGTCAAAAAACTCGCCTTAGACTTCGTTGTAGCCGCCAAAATCATTCATGTTGACAAGGTAGGAATTCACTTCCACCAAGTCTGACAATGCGGCGCCCGCGCTGGCCAAAATGTCGCGGATGTTTTCAATCACGGCGCGGGTTTGCGCCCGGATGTCCAACGACGTGGTGCCCATCGCGTCCACCGTGGCGCCTGCAATGCTGTTGTCGGGCAGGCGTGAACTGGTGCCAGACACATAAATGAAATCACCCGCGCGTTTAAAGTGCGGAAACTTTCCGCGCGGCGTGGCTTGGCCTGCGACGACACCGGATAGTGGGTTTGACTCTTTCAAAAAATCTCCTTTAAAACTGCGTGCGGATCGACCAGAGTTCGAGGAAATACCGGTGTTCCGTGACGTGCCTCAACCAACCCACGCCGTCGGAGCCGCCGGTGCCGGGTTTTAGCCCCAACAAACGCTGCACCGAAACAAAATGCCGCCAGCGGTATTGCGAGAGTTGGTCGGCCAGTCCCACCAAAGCTTCACCCAGACGGTGCAAGTCGTTGTCTTGCTCCGGCTTGGAATACACCTGCAACCAGGCCTGCTCGACCGACGGGTTGATCTTGTAGGCCAATGACCAATCCCGCCCCAGCGCGTCCTTGTCCACGGCCAAACCCCGCCGCGCAAGCAGGGCAATCACGTCGTCATACAAGCTGCGGGAGTTCAGCGCGGCTTCAATGCCAGGCCAGACGTGGGGCATGTTTTTGAAGGCGCTGGCCAGGCGGCGGTCTTTGTTGCCCAAGACGAACTCGACGTGGCGGTACATGAAGCTCAATTGCCCTGACGCCGCACCCAGCGAGTCGCGAAACTGGTTGAAGCCTTCGGGGCTGATGGTGGAGAGCACGTCTCAGGAGCGGGTGATGTGTTCACCAATGGCTTTGGCGCGCGGCAGTATTTCCAGCGCGTTGATGACTTCGTCGGCGCGGATTTGCAGCTGCGCGTTGTACAGGTCGAAATGCAGCGCGCGAAACAGCAACTCATTGACCTGGCCCATGACAAAGAAACACATCTCGTCATAACCCTGGCTGCGCGGGTGTTGCGGCGAGAGCAGCAAGTCGATGCTCTGGTAGTCCACATAAGGGTTGCGGGTGCCTTGGAAATCCACCAGCGGCTCTCCGCCCGTGGCTTTGGCGGTGTAGGCGCGGGAGGCGTCGGTGGTCTTGGCCAAAGGGCGCGGGTAGGCGCTGGCCGGCACACCGGCGGGGTCGATCAGATGGGGCTGTTGCGGGCGATAACGTGGCATGGTGTTTCACCTCACGGTTGGGATGCTGCTGACTGTGTGCGCCGTTGCCTCCAGCAATGACAAAGTGCGTGCGCCCAGCGTCGTGGCAGGGTTGACGAGATCCAGTATCACATCGAAGTGGTTGCGCAGGGGCACCTCCAATGTCTCGGCGACGGTGCCAGCACGGGCCAAGTTCCGTGCGAAATGTTTACTTTGGCGCTTGAATTCCTTCGTTTCAATATCACCCCATGCCACCAGCGTCTGCGGGAAACCGGTCAGCGGCAACAAGGCTGGGCTCTGCGCGCGCGCCGCGTCCGCGTCCAAACCCAGCGCTGTGTTGATGGATGTGCCCACCAGCGGCTCAAGCTCATAGATGCCAGACACCAACACGACCGCACGCACTGAGAGGGAAGCTTGCGCAGGCTGCCAACCGAGCCAGGCAACCATTGCTGCCAAATGGGCCCCGGCCGAGCTGCCAGCTACGACGATTCGGTTTGCATCAAATCCCAGCGTCGTTGCATTTTTCGCCAGGCAGTTCAACGCGCTACGGCATTCATCAACGATTTGCGGCAGGGTTGCGTGCGGGGCCAGCGTGTAGTCAATGGCCGCGAAGGCGTGACCGCGTTCGATACAACCGCTGGCGGCAAACAGGGAATCTGCCGCCGACAGGGCCTGCCAATAACCACCGTGAATGAAAACCAGCAATGCAGGCAATAGGTTTCCTTCGCGGATTGATGCGGCAGGCACACACAGGTCAATTCGCTGCGCCGCCAGCTCGCCGTAACGCAACTCATGCCACTTCGCGCCGCTGGATGCTGTGACCGAACGGGCCAGGAGGCTCTGCGCACGGTAAGCCTCCATGTGAGGCTGGTAATTGCCGCCGATGCAGGAGCTCGGTGAATATTCGCGTTCGCGAATTTCGGCGGGCATGATGCGCCAAGAGCAGGTGTTCCCGCCTGCGGTTTCGATGGCTGCACTTTCAGGTGCAATTGGCGGGTTCATACCAGCGTGTCGAGAATCTGACCAAACCGGTAAACGTCTTCAAACGAGTTGTACATCGGCACGGGCGCGCAGCGGATCACATTGGGTTCACGCCAATCGGGCAGGATGCCATTCGCCATCATTTTGTCGAGCAAAGGCTTGCCAAAACCATGCGCCACGATTGACAACTGGCAGCCCCGACGCTCGCGCGGTGTGATGATTTCCAGGCAATTCGTGTGCGTTTTGTCCAGCTCGCCGATAACAAACTCAAGGTAGCCTGTGAGCAACTGGCTTTTTTGCACCAGCGCCACCATGCCCACTTCGGCAAACATGTCGAGCGAAGCGCGGCAGGCCGCCATCGAGAGAACCGGCGCGTTGCTGATTTGCCAGCGCTCGGCGGTGTCCATCGGCACAAAGGTCTTGTCCATCAAGAAACGCGTGGCTTTTTCGTGCCCCCACCAACCGGCGAACTGCGGCAGGTGGGTATTGGCCAAGTGCCTCTCATGCACAAAAGCGCCCGCCACACCGCCTGGGCCGCTATAGAGGTATTTGTAGCTGCACCAGGCGGCAAAGTCCACTTGCCAGTCATGCAGCTTCAAGTCAATGTTGCCCGCGCCGTGCGCGAGGTCGATACCGACGATGGCACCTGCGCGGTGACCGGCTTCAACAATGCCGGCAATGTCAAACACCTGGCCGGTGAAGTAGTTGACGCCGCCGAGCATCACCAACGCCAGCGAGTCCTTGTGGCGCTCAATCGCGGCCAGTATGTCTTCGTGCCGAAGGGCGTGTTCACCCGAGCGCGGCTCGATCTCCACCAGGGCCTCTTCGACCGAGCGTCCGTGAATTTGCCCGTGAAATTTGATCTGCGGCTGCACCGCATACTGGTCGCTCGGAAACGCCTTGGCCTCGCACAAAATTTTGAACCGCTTGGGCGTGGGCCGGTAAAACGAGTCCATCAGCAGGTGCAGGTTCACCGTCAAGTGGTTCATCATGATCGTCTCTCGCGGCATAGCACCCACGATATCCGCCATGTTTTGCGTCAGCAATTCGTGGTAACCCAACCAGGGAGTCTTACCCATGAAATGCCCTTCAACGCCAAAAGTGGCCCAGGCGTCAAGCTCCTGCTGCAAATAGGCCTGGGTGGTTTTGGGCTGCAAGCCCAGAGAATTGCCGGTGAAATAGATGACGTCTTCGCCCGCGTATTGCGGCATGTGGAAGCGTTCCCGCATAGTGCGCAGCGGGTCGGCAAGGTCTTGCGCCCGCGTGTAATCCAAGGTGTTGGTAAATGACATGCGGCTCATTCTTCCTCGGCTGGTTTGACCAGATTCAGGGCCGTGGCAACCGTCGGCTACGTCAGGAGCCGTGAGATGCCGCTTGGCGTCAGCTAAAGGCGGGCTATTGCTTTGCCACGTCTGCGCCTGCAGGCGGCTTGAACTGAAATGTTGCGGCGTCCAGCGCTGGGTTGATCTGAAAGGCCTTGAAACTCATGCGCGAGTTTTGGCCGAAGCTGTCGAGAATTTCCAGCGATGCCAGTTGCCCGCCCTTGAAGCCAATGCGCACGTCTTGCACCTGGCCGTCTTTGGTTTTTGGCGTGGCGACCACCCACTGCTGACCCTCTTTGTCGGGCGCGTTGGCCAGGGAAAAATCAGCTTGAAGCGCCTTCAGATCTGACGCCGTGGCGATCAAGGCGGCGGGCGTGGCGTTGAGCACCTGGGACTGTTTGCGGCTGGTGACTTGGTTCAGGTCAACGTCATACAACCACAGGGTTTGGCCGTCGGCGACGATGGTTTGTTCAAACGGTTTTTTGTAGACGAATTTGAACTGGTTCGGGCGCGAGAATTCAAAGGTTCCGGTTGAAGTTTTTACCCTAGGCGGCTGCGCTTCTTTGGCCGGTGCGGTGACCACCTGGGTGAAATCAGTGCGCCCGGTTTTGGCTGTTTTTACGAAATTTTCTAAGCTTTCTAGGCCATTAGGCCTCGCAACCAGTGCGTAACCAGCTAGAAAAATAATAGCAACTGGTTTTTTCAATCCAGAAATCGTTGTGAACATTTTCATGTCAGACCTCCGCGCGTGCGGGCACCAAAATGTCGCGCTGCCCGCTGGTGCTCATGCTGCTGACCAAGCCTGCTTTCTCCATGTCTTCAACCAGGCGTGCGGCGCGGTTGTAGCCGATTTTGAGGTGCCGTTGCACCAGCGAAATACTGGCCTTGCGGTTTTTCAAAACGACTTCGACGGCCTGGTCGTACATCGGGTCTTTCTCGCCGCCGCCACTGCCGCCCAAGAGGTCACCCAAAACGCCGTCGTCGCCGTCAACGGTGCCGCCTTCGAGCACACCTTCGATGTAATTCGGCTCGCCCTGGGTTTTCAAGTAGGCCACCACGCGGTGAACTTCTTCGTCGCTCACAAAGGCGCCATGGACACGTATGGGCAAGCCGGTTCCGCTGGGCATGTACAACATGTCGCCCATGCCCAGCAGCGCCTCGGCGCCCATTTGGTCGAGGATGGTGCGGCTGTCGATCTTGCTGCTGACTTGAAACGCGATGCGGGTGGGAATATTCGCTTTGATCAGGCCGGTGATCACATCCACACTTGGGCGCTGGGTCGCCAAAATCAAATGAATGCCAGCAGCGCGGGCTTTCTGCGCCAACCGGGCGATCAACTCCTCGATCTTCTTGCCGACGACCATCATCAAGTCGGCCAGTTCGTCGATCACCACCACGATGTGCGGCAGGCGCTCCAAGGGCTCGGGCGCTTCGGGCGTGAGGCTGAAGGGGTTGCCGATGGATTCGCCCCGGGTTTTCGCGTCATCAATGCGAACGTTGTAGCCAGCCAGGTTGCGCACACCCAGCTTGCTCATCAATTTGTAGCGGCGCTCCATCTCGGCGACACACCAGGTGAGGCCGTGCGCGGCTTGGCGCATGTCGGTGACCACGGGCGCGAGCAAATGCGGAATGCCTTCGTAAACCGACATCTCCAACATCTTCGGGTCGATCATCAAGAGCCGCACATCGCGCGCATCGGCTTTGTACAGCAGGCTCAAAATCATCGCGTTGATGCCCACCGATTTGCCCGAGCCCGTGGTGCCGGCCACCAACACGTGCGGCATTTTGGCGAGGTCGGCCACGATCGGGTTGCCAATGATGTCTTTGCCCAAGCCCATTGTGAGCATGGACTTGGCTTCGTTGTAAACCGCCGAGCCCAAAATTTCAGAGAGACGTATTGACTGGCGTTTGGCATTGGGCAGTTCCAGCGCCATGTAGTTCTTGCCGGGGATGGTTTCGACCACACGTATCGACACCAGGCTCAAACTGCGCGCCAAGTCCTTGGCCAGACCCACAATTTGCGAGCCTTTGACGCCGGTGGCAGGTTCGATCTCATACCGCGTGATCACCGGGCCGGGCTGGGCCAACACCACACGCACATCGACGCCGAAGTCTTTCAGGCGTTTTTCGATCATGCGGCTGGTCATCTCCAGCGTTTCCGGCGCAACGGTTTCCTGGCGCAGTTGGGCGCCGTCGAGCAAGTCAACCTGCGGCAGCTTGCTGTCGGGCAGCTCAGTGAAGAGCGGTTTCTGGCGCTCTTTGGCGACACGTTCGCTTTTTGGCACGTCCACCCTGAGCGGCTCCAGAATCATCGGCATTGAATGCAGCTCGGCTATCACCTCGCGCTCTTCAACCACCGTTTCTTCCCGCTCCCGCGCCGCTTGCTGGCCCAGTGCCAGGTCTTGGGCAATCTCGCGTTTGGCGCGACGGGAATCAACCAGGGTATAGAGCCAGGCTCCGATACGCTCGGCGGCGTGGCCCCAGGAGAATCGAAACGCCATGGCGAAGCCGGTGACCACCAAGGCGATCGCCACCAAACCCGAGCCGGTGAAGCCCAGCCACTTCACCGCCAACGGCCCGAACCAATAGCCCAAGACGCCACCCGCATGGCCGGGCAAGCGCGCCTCCAAGCGGTAGACGCGGCTCCACTCCAGCACCACGCTGGCGCACACCAGCATCACGAGGCCCAACCAGAAAGCAGCGCCAGGGCTGGTCAAGCGGTGCACCATGGCGTTGAAGGTCGGGTGGCCATCCCAATAGACGTGTGTCGTGTCATGCAAATTGCCCTGTAGGTTGCCGCCCATCGGCATCTCGTGCCCCCGCATCCAGCGCGCCAGGGTTGCCAACCAGGCCCACAACGCGGCTGCCACGCACCACCAGACGGAAAAACCGAAGACGAAATAACTGATGTCAGCCAGCAAGGCGCCAAGTTTGCCAGCCTTGTTGGTCAACGCGCCACTGCTGCCCGAAGTTGACCAGGCCGCGTCTTGCGGCGAATAGGTGAACAGCGCCAGAAGCCAGATCGTCAACACGACCAGGCCGCCGATCAAGGCCAGCTCGGTCGCAAAACGCTGCACCCCAGAACGAATGGGCCCTTCGTTGGCGCTGCCTGGCCGCGATGAACGGGAATTGTTAAGCGTGTTGAGAGAGTAGGTCATTCAAGGCGGAAGCTTCAACGCGGCAGCTTGCGCCGCTCCTTGACCCAGATGGCGCCGTCCTGCTGGGTCTCAATAAAGGCCTGCTCTTCGAAGTCTTTCATCACCCGGCTGACCATCTCGCGCGAGGCGCCCACCATTTTGGCGATGTCTTGGCGCGATATTTTTTCGCGGATGACGAAGATGTTGGCCTTTTCGGGATGCGGTATGCCGCTTTCCAGCAGCACATTGGCGACGCGGCTGTAAACGCCCATCAAGGCCAGCGACTCGATCTTGCGGTCGGCGCTGCGCAAACGGCGCACCAGGCCGCGCATGACGGCCTGCATCATGGCGCTGTTTTCATTCACACAGCGGTTGAAATCGTCGCCGCCGAGCACCAGGGCATCGGTTTGCATCTCGGCTTCCACGTTGGCGGAATGGGACTCCTGGTCGATCAGGCTCATCTCGCCAATGTGGTCGCCCGGCTGCAAGGTGGCCAAAATCACTTCGCGCGCCTTTTTGTCGGTAACAACCACGCGCGCGCGCCCGGCCAGGATGATGTAGAGCGCGTCACATTTTTTCCCTTGCTCCACGATCAGTTCGCCGCGTTTGAAACGGCGTTTGCCCACCGCAGTGGCCAGCGACTCGGCTTGCGGTTGTGTCAAGACAGCAAACAGCGGCACGCGGCGGATCAGGTCAAGATTGCTCAACATCGACATGGGTCATCCTTCCAATACCAACATTCGGCCAACATTAGGCCAACATTCTTAGGGGCATGGGCGGCTTCTGGATTTTTTGCAGCTATCGCTTTTTATAATCAGGCAAATCCCCAGCAAGCATCCCGCTTGGCTCCCGGCAAGTTGCCCCAAACTGTACACGTCCCACAGACTCATACACCCCGGAACTTCCGGGTATTTACAAAAGGTTTTGAATATGTCCACTCCTGGTCACGTTTCGCGGCACATCAAACTGCTGATTTTGGGCTCGGGCCCTGCGGGTTACACCGCCGCCGTTTACGCCGCACGTGCCAACCTCAATCCGGTGCTGATCACCGGCATCGCCCAGGGCGGCCAGCTCATGACGACGACCGATGTCGACAACTGGCCCGCCGACGCGCAGGGTGTGCAGGGCCCCGACCTGATGCAGCGGTTCTTGGAGCACGCCCAGCGCTTCAACACGGAAGTGATATTCGACCACATCAGCGCGGTCGATTTCAGCAAACGCCCCTTCACCCTGAAGGGCGACAGCGGCGAATACACCTGTGACGCGCTCATTATCGCCACCGGCGCCTCTGCCAAGTACCTCGGCCTGCCTTCCGAGACGGCCTTCATGGGCAAAGGCGTCTCGGGCTGCGCCACTTGCGACGGCTTTTTCTACCGCAACGAGATTTGCTGCGTGGTGGGCGGCGGCAACACCGCCGTGGAAGAGGCGCTGTACCTCTCCAACATCGCCAGCAAGGTGTACTTGGTGCACCGGCGCGACAAGTTCAAGGCCGAGGCCATCCTCATTGACAAGATGATGGAGAAGGTCAAAGCGGGGAAAATCGAGCTCAAAACCTTCAAGACGCTCGACGAAGTACTGGGCGACGCCACCGGCGTGACCGGCATCCGCCTCAAAGACACCAAAACTGGCGACACCGAAGACATCACGCTCAAAGGCTGTTTCATTGCCATCGGCCACGCGCCCAACACCGAAATCTTCAACGGCCAGCTGGAAATGGCGGGCGGTTACATCATCACCCAGTCCGGCTTGAAAGGCATGGCCACCATGACCAGCGTTCCGGGCGTGTTCGCTGCGGGCGACGTGCAAGACCACATCTACCGCCAAGCCATCACCAGCGCCGGCACCGGCTGCATGGCGGCCTTGGACGCCCAGCGCTTTCTGGAGACTTGAGGCCCTCCAGCGGGGCAGCACAGCAAAAAAGTCATATAATCCAAGGCTTTGCTGAAAACTGCAAATCAAAACGGGTTACCGCCACCCACGGATTTGAATCCACATTCAGAATCCAAAATTGGCGAGGTGAGGTTGTGGCCCGAAGATCATCAAGGTTCTAGGGGCTGCGACTGTATAAACTGGAGTGACCTCTATGGCACGCGTATGTGAAGTCACGGGCAAAGGCCCGATGGTCGGGAACAATGTTTCCCACGCCAACAACAAAACCAAGCGCCGGTTCCTGCCGAACCTGCAATACCGTCGTTTCTTTGTGGAGACCGAAAACCGTTGGGTGCGCCTGCGCATCTCCAACGCCGGCCTGCGCCTGATCGACAAAAACGGCATTGATTCCGTGCTCGCAGACCTGCGCGCACGTGGCCAAGCCTAATTTTTAAGGAACCATCATGGCAACCAAAGGCGGACGCGAAAAAATCAAGCTGGAGTCAACTGCTGGCACCGGCCACTTCTACACCACCAGCAAGAACAAGAAAACCATGCCCGAGAAGATGTTGATCAAGAAATTTGATCCCGTCGCTCGGAAACACGTGGACTACAAGGAAATGAAACTGAAGTGATTCGGTTTCTGATCTGACAAAAAAACCCGCTTTACAGCGGGTTTTTTTGTTGGCCAGATTGACCTCATTCCATTTTCAAATCATTCGTGAAGCAGGCGTGGCGACGAAGACAGTGCTACAGCACGGTTAGGAGCCGCAACGACCTGCACGGAGATTTGAAATGGAATCAGGCGCGCACTGCTCTGAGTTGCACGGAGAACTTCGCCAAGGCTGCAATGCCACTGGCTTCGGCCCGATGGCACCAGTCTTTGAGCTCAACCGCGAGGTGTTCTCGGGAGTGCGAGGTGTTGAGCCACATCTGCTTCAACTCTTCACGCATGACGACCATTTTGTCCATCACAGGTGAGGCGGCGCGGGCCTGGTCAAGGTGGGCGATGGCATGGGCCGGCACTTTGTCGGTGTCGCGGTGCAGCCAGCGGTTGGCGGCTTTGATGACTGCCGCGTCCGCGCTGCGCGCTTTCAAGACTTCCAGCTCGTGTTTGAACGCTTCGCGCATGCCATTGGCGTAACCGGCCATGATTTCATAACGGTTGGAGATCAAGGCTTCGAGGGTTTTCTCGTCGGCGACGGGGCGGATGTCGCCGAAGGCCAGTTTGGGCGGCGTCTTTTTGACTTTGGCCAGGCCCGCCATCTCCATCAGGCGGATGTACATCCAGCCGATGTCGAACTCATACGGCTTGACCGACAACTTGGCCGAGGTCGGGTAGGTGTGGTGGTTGTTGTGCAACTCTTCGCCAGCAATGATGATGCCCCAAGGAGAAATGTTGGTGCTGGCGTCAGGCGCTTCAAAATTGCGATAACCCCAGAAGTGGCCTGCGCCATTGATGATGCCAGCCGCCATGATGGGCGTCCAGGCCATTTGCATCGCCCAGACGGCCATGCCCGAAGCGCCAAACAGCGCCAGGTCGACAATCATCATCAGGCCCACACCTTGCCAGGAAAAACGGGTGTAGAGGTTGCGCTCGATCCAGTCGTCGGGCGTGCCATGTCCGAATTTGGACATGGTTTCCGCGTTTTTCTGCTCGCTGCGGTACAACTCGGCGCCCTGGAACAAAACCTTCTTGATGCCGTAAATCTGCGGGCTGTGCGGATCATCGGTGGTCTCGCACTTGGCGTGGTGTTTGCGGTGGATGGCAGTCCACTCCTTGGTGACCTGGCCGGTGGTAGTCCAAAGCCAAAAACGGAAAAAATGCTTGGCTATCGGGTGCAGGTCAAGGGCGCGGTGCGCTGAATGCCGGTGCAGGTAAACCGTGACGCTGATCATGGTGACGTGGGTCATCGCCAGCGTGAACAAAATCATTTGCCACCAGCTGAGGTTCCAGGCGCCGTGGGCGAGCCAGTCGATGATGGCGTTCAGTACAGTCCAGTCAGGGAGGGTCATTAGTGGGTCTCGTTGTAGTCTTCCAGCAGGCTTGCTCAAAGTCCAAGCGCCTGCCTGTCAACCTCGTATTTTAAAGCTTGCGGCTAACTTTAGGAAAAATAATTATCAAATCCTGTCAACACACTCTAAATGCGGCCAACTTCTAAAAAAATCAAGCTTTTTACGATAACTTCTGCCAAATTGCAGCAAAAAATCCATCTGTTTGGTGCCGATGGGGCCACAAACGCAGGTATTTTTGCCGGTTTTCACCGCCTGCACACAAGAAATGACCGGCTGCTGACCCATCCGCCTGCGGTTCAGGCACCGAGGGCACCTTCAGCTGGGTCAACACGTCGCCCACGTCCACCGGTTCGAAACCCGGGTTTTCCGCCGAAAACATTTCCGCCACGGCTTCGTTTTCTTGCGGCAACAAGCTGCAGGTAGCGTAAATCAACCGTCCGCCCGGTTTGAGCAAGCGTGCCGCGCTTTTGAGGATGGCGCTTTGCAACGTCGCCAGCTCTTGAACAGTTTGTGGTGATTGGCGCCACTTCAAGTCGGGGTTGCGGCGCAGCGTGCCCAGGCCCGAACAGGGCGCATCGACCAACACGCGGTCGATCTTGCCGGCCAGGCGTTTGATGCGGTCGTCGCGCTCATGGGCGATGGCCACAGGGTGCACATTGGAGAGGCCGCTGCGGGCCAAGCGGTCTTTCATCGCCTCCAGGCGGTGGGCCGAGGTGTCGAAGGCGTAGAGGCGGCCCGAATTGCGCATGGCCGCGCCAATCGCCAGCGTTTTGCCACCGGCGCCGGCGCAAAAATCGACCACCATTTCGCCGCGTTTGGCGTCCAGCAAGAGCGCCAGAAGCTGCGAGCCTTCGTCTTGCACTTCGAACGAGCCGCCGGTGTACCCTGTCAGCTTGTTCAACGACGGTTTTCCTTCGACGCGCAAGCCCCAGGGCGAAAATGGCGTCACTACTGATTTAATCGCTTTCTGCGCCAACTCTGCTTGAACTTCTGGGCGTTTTGCCTTCAAGCTATTGACGCGCAAATCAAGCGGCCCCGGCTGGCTCAAGGCCTCGACGAGGGGCCAGAATTCACGACCCACCCGTTCACCCAATTGTTCTTTGAGGCTGGACACCAGCCACTCAGGCAGGTTGTGCCGATGGCGTTCCATCAAGTCTTTAACCTGAATCGAGTCACATTGGTCAAGCCAATGTTTCTCTTGGTCGGTCAAGGCGCTCTTCAAAAAATCTCGCGGGCCGTGAAACCCCAAAATCGCCAGGCGGCGCTCTTTGGGGCCACTGCCGCTGGGCGCGAAGTGGTCAAACAAGAGCTTCTTGCGCAGCACGTTGTAAACCGTCTCGGTCATGGTGCCGCGTTCGCGCGGGCCCAAGCCTTTGTTCTCCCGGTAAAAGCGGGCAATGATGGCGTCTGTGGGGTGGTCGAATTTCAGCGCCAGGCGCGTAAGCTCGCTGCAGGCTTCGAGCAGGGTTTTAGGATGCATTTTGAGTTTTTTGGCGCATGCAGTGATTGTCCCACGCGCCTTTGGCCAGTGTCTCGTCATCCTCTGGTCAAATCATGCGATGACTCAATCTTCCAGCGAACCCGCCCTGCCCCCTTTGATCGCCACCCCGCCGGGCCGTTACCGCCACTACAAGGGCGGCTTGTACGAGGTGGTCGGCACCGTGCGCCATAGCGAAACGCTGGAACCGATGACGCTTTACCGCGCGCTTTATGGCGAGCACGGCCTGTGGGTGCGGCCTGCGGCGATGTTTGAAGAAGTGGTGGCGGTAGAAGTCACCGGCAAGCCGTACCGGGGGCCTCGGTTCACGCGATTGGTGGAATGATTTGCAAGTTGAATGCTATTATTTAGATAGCAAACTATCGCCATTTTTCGTGACTTAGGTGCCAAGTGAATTAGATTTCTTTCAAAATTGCCGTCAAGTCACCAAAATGTTAATACCCATATTAACTTTTTGACAACGCTGCCAAAATCTCCTCGATCGCCGCAGGGTAGATCAAATGCTCCTGCGCGCACACCCGCGCGGCCAGGGTGGCCGCGTCATCACCTGCGACGATGGGCACGCTGGCTTGCGCGATGATGCCGCCGTGGTCCAGCTCAGCCGTGACCCAATGCACCGTGGCGCCCGCCGCTGTGCAGCCCGCGTCAATGGCGCGTTGATGGGTGTTGAGGCCAGTGAACTCGGGCAGCAATGAAGGGTGGATGTTGACCAAGCGGCCCACGTAGCGCGCCACGAACGCTGGCCTGAGGATCCGCATGAAGCCCGCCAGCACCACCAGCGCCGCCGGGCCGTGTTTGTCAATCGCCACCGCCAAAGCTTCATCAAACGCGTCTCGGCTGGCAAATGACGTGTGATCCACCACTTCAGTGGCGACGCCTTGCGTGCGGGCCCACGCGAGACCTGGCGCTTGCGGCCGGTTGCTGACCACAGCTGAAACCCTCGCGTCAAACCGACCCAGCCAGTCGCTGCGCCTGGCCGTCTCGACAATCGCCCTCAGGTTGGAGCCTTCACCGGAGATCAGGATAATGATGTTCTTCACGGCCTAGTACCCCGACTCAGAGATTTCGAAACATGAAAGCGCGCTTTCGCCCTCATGCCTGCGTTGCAAAGCCTCGCCATAGCCAAAGCTATGTCTGCGTGTTGCGCCTTGGCCTGAGCTCGAAATCATCACTTTCATATTGTTTCGAAATTTTTGAGTCGGGGTACTGGATTGTCGCAAGCTGGACAACTAAAAAAGAACGACCGTGCTAAAAACTGGAAACCGCAATCGCGAGCGCAATCAAGCCCTAGGAGATTTTTATGGATTTGGCATTCACACCCGAAGAACAGACCTTCCGCGAGGAAGTGCGCGCTTGGGTGCGCGCGAACCTGCCCAAAGAGACCGCGCACAAAGTACACAACGCGCTGAACCTTACCCGTGAAGACCAGCAAGGCTGGGCCAAGATTTTGGGCAAAAAAGGCTGGCTCGGTTACGCCTGGCCGAAAGAGTTTGGCGGCCCGGGCTGGAACGCGGTGCAAAAACACCTGTTTGAAGAAGAGTGCGCCATGGCCGGCGCGCCACGCATCATCCCGTTTGGGCCGGTGATGGTGGCGCCGGTGATCATGGCCTTTGGCACGCCCGAGCAGCAGCAGCGCTTTTTGCCCGGCATTGCCAGTGGCGAAGTCTGGTGGAGCCAAGGTTACAGCGAGCCCAACGCGGGCTCGGATCTCGCCTCGCTCAAAACCAAAGCCGAACGCGTGGGCGACAAATACATCGTCAACGGCCAAAAAACCTGGACGACGCTGGCGCAATACGGCGACTGGATGTTCAACCTCGTGCGCACCAGCAACGAAGGCAAGCCGCAAACCGGCATCAGCTTTCTGCTGCTCGACATGAAATCAAAAGGCGTCACGGTGCGCCCGATCCGCACCGTGGACGGCGGCGTGGAAGTCAATGACGTGTTTTTTGACAATGTCGAAGTGCCCATCAACAACCTGATCGGCGAAGAAAACAAAGGCTGGACCTACGCCAAACACCTCTTGAGCCACGAGCGCACCAACATCGCCGACGTGAACCGCGCCAAGCGCGAGCTGGAGCGCTTGAAACGCATCGCCAAGGCGGAAGGCGTGCTCGACGAGCCGCGCTTCCGCGACGAAATTGCCAAACTCGAAGTGGACGTGGTGGCGCTGGAGATGATGGTGCTGCGGGTGTTGTCCGCCGAGAAATCCGGTAAAAACGCACTCGATGTGGCCGGCCTGTTGAAGATTCGCGGCAGCGAAATCCAGCAGCGATACGCCGAGCTGATGATGATGGCCGCCGGGCCTTACGCGCTGCCATTGATACGCGAGGCGATGGACGCTGGCTGGCAAGGCGACGCCGTGGGAGCGCTGTATTGCGCACCGCTGGCAGGCACTTACTTCAATATGCGCAAGACCACCATCTATGGTGGTTCGAACGAGGTGCAGAGAAATATCATTGCCCAGACCGTTCTGGGCTGAACCCTTTCAGGTGACTTATGAACTTCGAATTTACAGACGAACAGCAGCAACTTCGCGACGCGGTGAAAAAGTGGGTCGATAAGGCCTACACCTTTGACCGCCGCCGCAAGATCGCCGATGCGGGCGGTTTCTCCCCAGAGGCTTACGCCGAGCTGGCCGAGTTGGGGCTGTGCGGGCTTTATGTGTCCGAAGCCGATGGCGGTTTGGGCATGGGGCCGGTGGAGGGCATGGTGGTGATGGAAGAGCTGGGGCGCGGCATCGTGTGTGAGCCTCTGGCGCAATCGCTGATCGCGGGCGGTGTGCTGTCCGGCTATGCGCCAGCAGACGTGAAAGCGGCCTGGCTGCCCAAAGTGTCCAGCGGCGAAGCCATTGTGTCGCTAGCCTATCAGGAGCGAGCCGCGCGTTACCGGCTTGACGTGTGCGCCACTACGGCGAAATTTTCAGCTGGCCAATGGACGGTGTCGGGTGCCAAGAGTTTGGTGCCGGTGGGCGACAAAGCCCAGGCTTTTCTGGTGCCTGCAATGGCTGCGGGCAAGATGGCGATGTTTTTGGTGGATGCCAAATCCGCTGGTGTCTCCGCCCGTGGTTACGGCACGCAAGACGGCGCGCGTGCGGCGGAAGTCGCGTTCAAAGACGCACCCGCCACGTTGGTCACGAACGACGGCCTGGCAGCCCTGGAACATGCGGTAGACATCGGCATTGCCTGCCTGTGCGCAGAAGCCGTGGGGGCGATGGAAAAAACCTTGGCCATCACCGCCGACTACCTCAACGTGCGCAAAGCGTTTGGCGTCACTATTGGCACGTTCCAGGCGCTGCGGCACCGCGCTTCCAACATGAAGATGGAGCTGGAGCTCGGCCGCTCCATGAGTTATTACGCCACGCTCAAACTCAACGCCCCCGCCCCCGAGCGCCGCGCCGCGCTGGCCCGCGCCAAATACCAGTTGGGCAATTCCATGCGTTACGTCGGCCAAGAGGCCGTGCAATTGCATGGCGGCATTGGCGTGACAGACGAATACATCATCAGCCACTATTTCCGCAAACTCACGCAGATGGAAATGACCTTTGGCGACAACCTGCACCAACTGGGTGAGGTGGCGAGCCGGATGCAGGAGTCGGCTGGGGTGTTTGCAAATTGATCTGGTTGTCTGATCATTGAGGGTGACTCCTTGGGGCAGGTGGTTGGGGGCAGCCCCAGAGCCAGCCCAGGGCGGATGCCTGCGTGTCACCCGGCGCGCGAAGCACTGGCCAAGTAGCAAAGGCCCGTCGCGCGCCTCCTTCTTTACCTCCGGCATCCGCCCTGGGCAGGCTCTGGGGCATGGGTGCACCGTGATCCCTCTTAACGCCTCGTTTTGTCGACCGTCAGACGCTATATTGTTAATAGCTGGTTACGCGCGTTTTACGAGACTTAGAGCCTCAAAAAATTCAAATATTTCTTCAAACCTCCCTGGTATTGCCAAATATCGTTCAACTTGCTAGCATTGCAGTCATTGCTAGCAAATTACATTGCAATAACAAGGTAACGCCATGTCCACACTGACCATTCGCAACCTGGAACCTGCCATCAAAGACAAACTGCGCCAGTCTGCCGCCGCGCATGGGCGCTCGATGGAGGAAGAAGTCCGAACCATTTTGCGCCAAGTGATGAGCAAGCCGACCAGCGAGCCGGGGCTGGGCAGCCGCATCCACGCGCGCTTTACAGCTCTCGGGGGCGTTGAATTTCCGACGCCTGCACGAGTTGAAATGCCCAGAGCCGCCCAGTTTGACGACGGAGCAACAGGTTGATCGTGCTGGACACCAATGTAGTGTCCGAACTTCTGCGCCCCACGCCAGACCCTGAGGTTTTGCGCTGGCTGGACATTCAGCCGCCCGACACCCTTTGGCTGTGCAGCATAGTGACCGCCGAACTGCTTTTCGGTACAACCCGCCTTCAGGACGGACGGCGCAGGCAGCGCCTTTCACAAGCCCTGCAGGCCATCATTTACCAAGACTTTGACCAGCGCGTTTTGCCCTTTGACCTGGAAGCCTCGCTGATCTACGCAGAGATCGCGGCGCGGCGTGAAAGTCAAGGCCGACCCATCAGCATGGCCGACGCCCAGATCGCCGCCACCTGCCTGCGCCACAACGCCACGCTGGCCACCCGCAATGTGCGGGACTTCATAGCGGTGGGGGTGGCTTTGGTCAATCCGTGGAACTAAGGGCGACCACCGCACCCATCACGGTGACGCTCTCGCCCTGCACCGGCAGCCCCAACTTTCGGGCGCGGGCCAGCACCTTTGGAACGGAGGCCACTTCGAGCGAAAAGCCAGTGATGCGGCTCGTTGGGTCGGCCACTTTTGCCCCCTCAAATTCGGCCCATCCGTCCAGCAAGTCCAGCCGCCAGCCTTTGGCTGCAGCGACCGGCGCCGCAAGCCCCAGCACTTGCGCCCAGCGCTGCGCCAGCGCCTCAGGGTCAGCGGCGCACAGGTTGAGGCCGCGCACACGTTGGCGGGCTTGCGGGCCGCTCATTGGCGCCGCGCCGGTCTGCCACAACGGGCCACCCCAGCGCCAGGAGGCAGCAGGTCGCGCTTCGTCGATGGACACGATGGCGCCACCGATGTCTTTAGGGTGCAAATGCGTGGCGCTGATGTTGTCAAAGGCTGCACTGCGCCAGACCCGGCGCACGCCCAAGGCGTCCAGGCGGCGCTCTTCGCGCGCGAAGTCGTCGGTTTGCAGGATCAACATGTAGGCGCTGTCGCCGTGGCGTTCGATGTGGCGGCCGCAAGCAGTGCCTGGCTGCGTCGGTGAAATCACTTCGATGAACTGGTCGCCCAATGAGAACACGGCGTTGTCGATGCCGAACTCGGCAACGCCAGGGTCGCGAAATGGCTTGGCCAGGCCGAAGAGCGCGGCAAGTTGCTCGCGGCTCTGGGCCAGGTTCTTTGCGGCGAAGACGATTTGGCGGATTCGCATGGGGTGCCTCTGTTGTTTTGGTTAAATCTATCAGCATCCCGCCTGGCCAGACACACAGTCGCCAAGAAAATTCGGCCACTTCAGTTCAACATTTTGATATCATATAGAATATGAAATTGAAAAAAGCTGTCCTCGACACCAATGTGTTGGTGGCGGCTGGCCGCAGTCGCAATGGCGCTTCGTTCGCACTTTTGACGGCTTTGCGAAACCGTGAATTTAGGCTTCTGGTGTCCGTGCCGCTGTTTTTGGAATACGAAAGTGTGCTCAAACGGCCCGAGCATTTGGCGGTGGGCGGGCGCGGCGTGGCCATGGTCGATGCGTTTTTGGATGGTTTAAGTTTGATGGTGGAACCCGTGCACCTGTATTACCTTTGGCGACCGCAACTGCGCGACGCGGCCGATGAAATGGTGCTTGAAACGGCCCTCAACGGTCGGGCTGACGCGCTGGTGACGTTCAATGTGCAAGACTTCGGCGCAGCGAAAAACTTCGGTTTGCCTGTGATGATGCCGGCAGGCTTTTTGCAAATGCTTCAATTTGGAGGTGAATGATGTCCAACTACGCGTTGCGGATACCAGAGTCGCTGTTTGCCTACGCGCGCACGGTGGCGCAGGAGGAAAGCGTCTCGATGAACCAGTTTTTTGTCACTGCCATCGCCGAAAAAGTGTCGGCCTTGAAAACCGAAAGTTATTTCCGCGAACGCATGGTGCGGGGCGACCTGCAAGGGTTTGACAACTGGCTGGCCGCCAGCCCGGATGTGGCACCGTCGGTTGGGGACGAGTTGAAGAGTTGAAGAGTTGAAGAGTTTCGCTGGTTGCCGAAGGCAGCCCCTCAGCCAGGCCAGGGCGGCTGCCTGCGTGTCACCCAGCGCGTGAAAAAGTCGTTCGCTTCGGAAATTTCAGCGCGCGCCTCCTTCTTTACCTCCGGC
>JANOYE010000164.1:0-4211 GCA_031428695.1 Rhodoferax sp.
CTGACCCAGTTCCTGGACCAGGTCAACGACCTCGGAACGCGCATCAGCCGCGACTTCCTGATTGCAGAGCCTGGTATCGGCTGAGTGGGAGGCGCAGTCCGGCGTGCTGGTTCGGGATCAAGAACGGGTTTGCTAAAGAGAGCTGTGGTGCCCGGGGCCGGAATCGAACCGGCACGCCTTGCGGCGCGGGATTTTGAGTCCCGTGCGTCTACCAATTCCACCACCCGGGCAGCTTGCAAACCCTAGCATCTTTCGAGAGGGCTTGCTGGTCAAAGCAAGGGGTGGATTATGGCACAGTGTGGGGATGAAATATCCCACCATCGAAGACGCCATCGGAAAAACCCCGCTGGTCGCCTTGCAGCGCATTGGCGCGGCAGACAACGCCGCGCGTGGCAACGTCATCCTCGGCAAACTCGAAGGCAACAACCCGGCCGGCTCGGTGAAAGACCGCCCGGCCTTGTCAATGATCGTGCGGGCGCAGGAGCGCGGCGAGATCAAACCGGGCGACACGCTGATCGAAGCCACCTCGGGCAACACCGGCATCGCCCTGGCCATGGCGGCGGCCATCAAGGGTTACCGCATGATTTTGATCATGCCCGAAGACCTCAGCATCGAACGCGTGCAGACCATGAAGGCCTACGGCGCCGAATTAATTTTGACGCCCAAAAGCGGCGGCATGGAATACGCCCGCGACCTGGCCGACAAAATGGTCTTGGAGGGCAAAGGCCGCGTGCTCGACCAGTTCGCCAATGCCGACAACCCGCGCGCTCATTACGAAACCACCGGCCCCGAGCTGTGGCAGCAAACCGGCGGGCGCATCACGCATTTTGTCAGCGCCATGGGCACCACCGGCACCATCACTGGCGTGTCGCGGTTCATGAAAAAGAAGAACCCAGCGATCCGCATCGTCGGCGCCCAGCCCTCGGAAGGCTCGCGCATTCCTGGCATCCGCAAATGGCCGTCCGAATATTTGCCGAAAATCTATGACCCGTCCAACGTCGATGAGATGATTTACGTGAGCCAAGCCAACGCCGAAGACATGGCGCGGCGCATGGCGAGGGAGGAAGGAATTTTTGGCGGCATTTCGTCGGCGGGCGCTCTGTGGGTGGCGCTTGAAGTGGCGAAACGTGAACGCGACGCGACCATCGTATTTGTGGTGTGCGACCGCGGCGACCGTTATCTTTCGACCGGCGTGTTTCCGGCCTGACGGGCGTTTTTGCCGGAATTTGATATGCTACTAAATACATAGCAAACAAACGCCATTTCACGTGACTTAATGTTCAATTATAGTCAATAAAATCATTTTCAAACGATTTTGGCGTCCAATCAACCCCAAATTGGGTATTATTGTTGCAGTCCAACCCTCTTGACATTCACAACCATGGCCCATCAATTCAAGTTTTGCCCCAACTGCGCCCACCCGCTGGAGATGATCGCCAGCCTGGAAGACGGCGGCCAGGTCGATCGCTTGCGCTGCGTACAGTGTGGCTTCACCCACTGGAACAACCCCACGCCGGTGCTGGCCGCCGTCATCGAATACAACGGGCAAATCCTGCTCGCCCGCAACGCCGCCTGGCCCACTAAGTCCTACGCCTTGATCACCGGTTTCATGGAGGCGGGCGAGACGCCTCTGGGCGGCATCGAACGCGAGATTGCCGAAGAAACCTCACTCAAAACCCACGAGTTGAATTTGATCGGCGTCTACGATTTCCAGCGCATGAACCAGGTCATCATCGCCTACCACGCGGTGTGCAGCGGCGAGGTGAAGTTGTCCCCGGAACTGGTCGATTGGAAACTTTACGCCCTTGAGGAAGTGAAGTGCTGGCGTGCGGGCACGGGTTACGCGCTGGCAGACTGGTTGAAGTCGCGCGGGCATGAGCCGCAGTTTGTTGAATGGAGCCGGCGGGGCTGACGGCCCAGCGCTTTTCGCCGGTGATTCTGTTTTGCTTAAAATCAGCCCAATTCCCTAGGACGACAGAATGAACATCGACGTTGAACTTGACACCCGTGGCCTGAACTGCCCGCTGCCCATCTTGAAGGCCAAGAAGGCGCTCTCCGGCATGGAAAGCGGCCAAACCCTGCGCGTGGTGGCCACCGACTCAGGCTCCGTGCGCGACTTTCAGGCGTTTGCCCGGCAGACCGGCAATGAGCTGTTGGAGCAGCAAACGGCGGGCTCGGATTTCATCCACGTGATGAAGCGCCGCTGAGGGCCTGTTGTCAAGGGTGTCAAAACCCTTGCGAAGTGGCCAGCAACGACACCCGCTTTGCCTGGCCACTGGCTGCGGTTTTTCTGAAGACGATCCTGACCAATACGACCAATACAACCAATTCAAACGACTCCAGGATTTGGCGGAAAAGTTTGGGCGGCAGCGATAGCCATGCTGGCGGCATTCGGTAGCTGCGTGTTGCCCGGCGTAAAGTCGCGCTGTAGATTTTGAATCATTTGACGCAAAAATGATGGTGCCGCAAAGTTGCCATCATCGCAAATGAACCATAAGACAATGACAATGTTCAAAGTGCGTGCCGCAACCCCCTGAAAATTGACCATGGTTTTCTGCATGCCTTCGCGAATTTTGAATTCGTGAGTCACCGCATCTCGCTTCAAGCGCATCCAGTCATCGGTGGCTTGACCGACAGCTACGAACACGCCATCAATGGGGGCATCGCCAAGTTCAAATTTCTTGGCAATGGCCAATAATGAAGACGCATTTTTGAGGGCTGGTGCAAAGGAGTCGTACTGGGCCAATCCATCACCGATGACTGTTCCGGGTTCAAAGTGCGACAGCATGGTCGTCATCTGACGACGCTGCTCACTCAATTCAGACACGGTGGCGCTGCCTGCGGCATGGCGGGTGTAGAGGGATTCAATTCGCCCCAGCGACAGCAGCATGTCGTAGGTGTCCAGGCTGTAGCTGTTGAGCTTGCCGCCAAGCCAGCCCTGTGTCGTGCTGTTCGCGCCAAAAGCAGTGTTGAAGTCGCGCCATGATTTTTCGAACTGGACGCTGATCAAGGCAATCAGCACGGCCAGGGCCGCAGCCAATCCCATGACCACGGCGCGGTTGCGCTTGATCGACTGGCGGTAACGCTCCGAGGTGGACAGGCCCTGGTCTTTGGCGCGCCGGCAAAAGACCTCGCGCCAGTAGGCTTCAAGTCGTGTTTTCATACCCTGTTTTTTTGTTTTGGCGCAAGCCTGTTCTCTGTCGGTGCAGGGTCAATCGAACCTGTCACTGACAAGCACTGAAACATTGAACTTGAACCAAACTCGAACCCTATTCAATCCGCCGATGGTGTTGAACTTGATTGAGCGCAGTCGACTCGCGAAAGACCCGGCGTTTGGAGAAATGCCAGGCTATTTGACAGCGCGTATCGACTTACCTACCTTGGGAACCTGTTTGCGCCGATATAGATCGGCTTCGACCAAGTTTAACAAATAGGCATTGGCGGGAAGGCCAAGTTTGAAGGCAAGTTTCATCAGGGCGGCATGCAGATCGACCGGCAGACGCAGGGACACTGTGACGCGTTTGCCGTAGATGGGGGTTCGGGCGCGTCTGACCTTCGCTGGTGCCAATTTGTCTGATTTTTTCATGCCGGCTTGTAACTTTTTTGCAAGTGTAGCGAATCACGCCATGCCGAGGGATCAAATCAATAGTCAGGCGACAATCGCGGCACCTGGCCTGCAACTACCGACGAGAGTGCCGGAATGTGGCTTTTAGGACTGTCGCCATGGGCTGGTGATCAATTGAGGGTGGACTGCGAATTCGGTTGCATCCTTCACTGGAGAAGCCCTCGCAATCCCCATACAAACAGGCCCAGCAACTATGCCAATTTCAACAAGGAACCAAAAGGAATTGCGCAACGCGATGTCATCTGGCCCCTTTGAATTGCGTCTTGGTGAACATCGGTCGTCAGGCCCGGGTTGTTTCAGAGTGCCGAATGGCAACTTCGTCGTAACATGGGCGCCGGCATTGTCGTTTCATTGCGCCCGTGCATCCAGGAAGCAGTCGCTGGTCATAACAAACAATGCTCAAACATTGCTACCATCAAGTCCCGATCAATCCACTGGAAAGTTGGCCTGCATGACGAAAGAACTCTATTATCTGTTGTATGTGGCCATCCTCACCGGGGTGCTGTGGGTTCCAGTGGTCATTGGCTATGTGGTGTCGCGTGGCCCGCTGCAACCGGAGGACTATGTCGTCGCGCCTACCGCACCG
>JANOYE010000165.1:0-5622 GCA_031428695.1 Rhodoferax sp.
GTCGCCTGGTACGACAACGAATGGGGTTACTCCAACAAGTGCTTAGAGATGGTGCGGGTGGTGGCTAAATAGGCGTCAATCCGGCGGGGGCGGACCGGCGCCGCGTTGCGAGCGGCGCTGCTCGCGCAGCATGAACAGGTAAAGCCCTTCCACCTTCTCGCGCGCCCAGGGCGTTTTGCGCAGAAACCTTAGGCTGGAGGCGACGCTTGGGTCTAGCATGAAACAACGCACCGGGATGCGCGCGCCCAGCTCGGCCCAGCCGTAATGCGCCGCCAGCGCGATCACGATGTTCTCCAGCGTCAGGCCGTGCAGGGGGTTGCGCGGCTGGCTGGAAGGTGCACTTGGCCCGACCTTAGGTTCGGGCTCAAGCACAGGTTCTGGCAGGGGTGAATCGGCCATTGCAGCTCGTTTGTTTGTTCCGTTGTGTGTTCAGGCCGCCGCAACCGTGCCCATACGCAGCCGCCGCGCCGCGTCTTCCGCCCGCGCGTCGTCGATCTCTCGCATGAGGCTGCCCACATCCACATCCTTCTGGGTGCGCTGGTAACGGCCTGTCAGCCGCGTTTCATTGGTCAACAAACCGGCCTGGTACAGGCTCCAGATTTCGGGGCCGTAGTCGGTGGTGAGCAGCGCGGGCGCAAACTGGCCAAAGAAGTCGCGCAGGTTGGCCACGTCGCGCAAGAGCATGCGCTGGGCGTGGTTGTTGCCAGCGGCGTCCACGGCTTGCGGCAGGTCGATGATGACGGGGAAGTCCACACCCGTCGCACCCTCAACACCGTCGGCGCCAGCGGCATGCGCCAGCAAAATGTTGAATTCGCTCAAGTCGCCGTGCACCACGCCCGCGCACAACATGCGCACCACTTCGCCCATCAGCGTAGCGTGGTGGGCCAGCGCCTGCTGGGGTGTGAAGGCCACGTCATTCAGGCGCGGGGCGGCGTCGCCATTGGCATCGGTGACCAGTTCCATCAGCAACACACCTTCATGAAAGTTGTAAGGCTGCGGCACTCGCACGCCGGCTGCGGCCAGGCGGTAGAGCGCATCGACTTCGGCGCTTTGCCAGGCCGCCTCTTGCTCTTGGCGGCCAAACTTGCTGCCTTTGGCCATGGCACGCGCCGAACGTGAGTTTTTCACTTTTCGGTTTTCGGTGTAGTCCACCGCTTGCCGAAAACTGCGCTGGGTGGCCTCTTTGTAGATCTTGGCGCAGCGCGTTTCATCGCCGCAGCGCACCACAAACACCATCGCTTCCTTGCCGCTCATGAGCTGGCGAACCACCGAGTCGATCAGCCCCTCTTCAATGAGCAACTGCAGCCTTGGCGGCGCTTTCATGCAGATCGCTTGCCAGGAGTCAGCACCGACCACCCCGCGTGCCGGTTGACCTTGTTGTTCTCGTACTCCCACACCGTGCCGCAGCGCTCGCAGCGGTATTTGGTGATGGTGACTTGGCCGTGTTTGTGCGCCTCGGTGCGGTGGGTGCCCTGCATCAACTCGGGGTGGCCGCGGGCGCGCCGCCAGTTTTGCTGCACGCCGGCGCACGAATCGCACAGTGCCGCGTCTTCAGCGTCTTTCGGAGGGGTCGAATCAAGGGTCATGTTGCGGTTCTCAATGAGGGCTGATTGTCGTTCCACGGCCAACGCCCTCAAAAAGG
Organism: Rhodoferax sp.; assembly: GCA_031428695.1. Lineage (GTDB taxonomy): Bacteria > Pseudomonadota > Gammaproteobacteria > Burkholderiales > Burkholderiaceae_C > JANYCG01. The sequence goes on from JANOYE010000165.1 coordinate 1,643, forward strand.
CACTTCGGATGACCCGTCTATTGGCGCGGCGGTAAGCTTGCGCCTCAAATTGGAGCCCCCTCATGACCGCAACCACCCTGGCCGCCCGGCGCATTGTGCAACGCACGCGTGGCAGCACCCATGGCCCGATTACCCGGCTGATGAGCCCGTCTGACCTGGGCCAGCGGCTCAAGCCATTCATCTTCTTAGATTTGTTTTCGGTGCCGGAAGGCGGGCAGCCGCCCAGGTTTGGCATGCACCCGCACTCCGGCATTGCCACCTTGACCTACCTGATCCATGGCGACGCGGCCTATGAAGACGCCACCGGTGAACACGGCGAGCGCGGCGTGTTGCCCAAGGGTGGCGTCGAGTGGATGATGGCCGGCGGCGGCGTCTGGCACAAAGGCGCGCCTACAGACAACAAACGTGTGCTCGGTTTTCAGCTCTGGGTGGCGATGCCGCCCGAACTCGAACTGGCCCCCGCCTACAGTCGTTATCTGGGGCCCGAGCAAGTGCCCAAGGCCGGGCCTGCGCGGGTGCTGCTGGGGCAATATGGTTCTGGGGGCGAGGCGGCATCCAGCCCGATTCCGCCGCCCTCGCCCATCACCTACCTCGCGGTACACCTCAAGGTAGGCGACTCCTGGCGCTTTGAGCCGCCGCAGGGGCACAACGTTGCCTGGGCCGCCGTGGCCGAGGGCAGCCTTTCCGAGCCGTCTGATATGGCCGCCGGTGACATGGTGGTGTTTGACGATTCCTCCGAGCCCGTCGACTTCACAGCGATCAGCGACGCGGTGTTTGTATTGGGCTCAGGCGCCCGGCACCCGCACGACATGCACATGGGGTATTACTCGGTGCACACCAGCGCTCACGCGTTGCAGCGGGGCGAAGCCGGCATCCATGAAATGGGTGTGAGATTAAGGGCGAAGGGCCGGCTTTAACTCTTCACGGTTGGCAATAGCCGCGCAAGAGTTGATGCTCCGCGTCTTCCAGATCGACCGGCCAACTCTGCTTGGCGTTCAAGTAGTGGCGGGTGAACACAGCCTGGTAAGCTGCCAGCGCCTCGGCCGCGCGCGACTCGCCTGCCAAGGCCAGGCACAACACGGCCACCTCTGACGTGCACAAATGTTCGTCGTGCGTGGAGCGGCGCAGGCGGTAGGTGGAGAGCTGTTCGGGCTGCAGGCTCAGCACCGGCAAATGGTCAAGGTAAGGGCTTTTGCGGAACATCTTGCCCGCCTCAGGCCACGTGCCATCGAGCAAAACAAACAGCGGCCGTTTTGTGTGTGTGGCTGTGTCGAATCCATTCGCTTTGGCCATCGCATTGACGTTTTCCGGCCGCAGCACGGTCACCACCCGCTCGGCGGCCACAAGCTCGCCCGGAAACACCACGTAAGCTTGCCACTGCGGGTCGGCCAGCAGCGCCAGCAGGGCCGGGTCAACTGCGGTGCGGGACCAGCCAAAAGCGGTGGTGTCTGTCACCACGTCGGCAATCAGCCAACCCGTGTTGCTGGGCTTGAGCGGCTCCAGGTCGGCCATGAGCAAACAAACGCCCGCCCGTGTCGCCACATTCGGGCGCAAGGCGCACAAGCAGTGGCTGAGCGGCACCCGGCAACCGCTGCAGCGCTTCACCCGCGAACCACGGGCCATGAAGGGCTTGGTCAGCAAGGCCGTGCGCGCTGTGCGCAGGCGGGCTACAGCGTGGTTTGCAGTCAAAAGACTAAACCGACCGAAACCCCTATTTGGCCGGCCGGTGCAGGGCGCAAATCTTGTTGCCGTCCGGGTCGCGAAGGTACGCCAAGTAGAGCTTGCCCACCGAGCCGTCGCGAAACCCTGGGGGCTCCTCGCAGGTGGTGCCGCCGTTGGCAATGCCAGCCGCATGGAATGCGTCACCCTGCTGCGGTGACGCGACGGTAAACCCGATCGTGCTGCCATTGCCATGAGTCGCCGCCTCGCCGTTAATAGGCGTGGTGATTGCAAACGTGCCGGTGGGGCTTCGGTAGAAATACCGCTTCTTGTTGGCAACCCCCGGCGCGATGCCCAGCGTGCCCAGCAGCGCATCGTAAAACTTCTTCGAGACCCCAAGGTCATTCACACCCAGCATCACATGACTGAACATAGTTTTCTCCGTTGGGGCCCGGTTAACTGAAGGGTTTTGGGCAGGTTGAAAGGCAAGTTGAGGGACGAAACTGACTCCTGAGCATGGTACGCGAAGCGATCAAGCGCCATCGCTGTCCACCGCAGGCGGACGCAATGCAGGGCGTGCCGGGGTCATCTGTAACAAGACCCCTGCCTTTGAATTGAAGGTTTGCCTCAGCTTTACCTGGCAAGGTCTTCATTTTGGCCACGGCTCGCGTTGAACAGGGGCTGGAAGCACGATCGCCCAACACCAGGAGCCCTCTATGAAATCTACAACCTTGACTTGCATTGCAGCAGTCTGCGCCGCAGCGGCCTTAAGTGGCTGCGTGGTGGCACCCGTCGGGTATGACCCCGCCTATGGCAACACAGCTTACGTCGCGCCCGCAGGTGTGGTCTATGTGGCCCCCACCTACGCCCTGCCGGGGCGAGGTTATGCGTGGCAACACCATGGCCGCCACGGCTGGGGCTGGCGCCACCCAAACAATGGCTGGCATCGCGGCTGGCGGTAGTCGTTGGCGTGCGTTGCGGGGATGCGCTGCAGGAGCTGCTGGACGGGCATTTGCCGCAGGTTCAATACAAAAACACCCGGTAAGTCTCATAAAACGTTCCCAAGCAGCTTCTAAAAACATAGCAAGTCATTTGGCAACTCTTACGCCATGCTCATTGGGCGCGTTCCACCTGGGTGGTAATTTCCGTGGTCACGGTGGTCATCAGCTTGTGCACGGGGCACTTCTCCGCCACCGCCACCAACTGCGCAAACTCAGCATCGCTGAACGTGCCGCTGATCACCAGTTTGCTGGTGATGCGGTACACCCCCACGCGCTCCTGGCTGGCGTCGCTGGTCACCTCGGTGCGGATGTCGTCCACCGCAATGCCCTTCTTTTTGGCAAACCACATCACCGTCAACGCCTTGCAAGCGCCCACCGCCACGTCGTACAAATCGTGCGGGCTCGGCCCCTCGTCTGCGCCGCCTTCGGCCACCGACGCATCAGCGGCAAGCTGGTGGCTTCGGATGTGGATGGTCTGGGCCAATGCGGCGCCGGGTTTGCGTTGAATGGTGATGGGCATGGCGGCTTTCGGGGTGGTTTGGTGGCAGTTTATGCCGCGCACGCCAACTCCAAGATTGGTCGGCTGTTTTATGTGCGCCACTTCCACTGATTTGGTCAGACAGCGTCTGGATTATCCGAGGGTCACACCGGCGAGTGCGTTCTCAGCCAGTCCTTCAGCGCCCCATCAATACGCGTTTGCCACCCATCACCAGCGGCTCTGAAGGCCTGAATCACGTCGGGAGACAGGCGTATGGTTGTAGACACTTTGGGTGCCGCTTTGAGAGACCCCGCCGGGCGCCCCACGCGCCGCGCCGCGATCTGCGCGGGCGTCGTTACCCGGCCTTCACCGCGAGCAGTTTGACCGATTGAGCGAAGCAAGGCTGCTTCGAATTCGGCCATCTCGGGGTCGATGCGAGATTCAACTTTTTTCATCAAAGCGCTCCTTCAGTTGCAATAAAAATTCAGGCCGCAGGTTGTCGAACTTTGCCTTGGCATAAACCATCAGCAGCACAACCTCACCAGTTGCTAGCCGGTTGAAGTAAATGATGCGCGCTCCGCCTCGTTTACCCATACCTTGACGTGACCAGCGCACCTTGCGCAAACTTCCCGTGCCAGGGATCACATCGCCCGCCAGTGCGTTTTCGGAAATCCAGTCGATGAATTCAGTGCGCTCCGCGTCACTCCAAACTTTGGCAGACCATTCGATGAAAACCGGGGATTCGATGACTGTGTACACGAATTTATTGTAACAACAAACAATAGGGGTTGTCAAACACCCGGCTGCCCCGCTTGAGCCGCGCATCGTCCAGAACAAACCCT
>JANOYE010000166.1:0-2425 GCA_031428695.1 Rhodoferax sp.
GCGCCCTTCTCGACGGCTTTGCGGGCATGTTTGTTGTTGATCACGTCATGCAGCACCACACCGCCATAGGAGTGCGCGGCGGCGTTGATGTCTTCGCGTGCGCCCAAGGAGGTGATGATGATTGGCACTTTGTATTTCACACACATCGCCATGTCGTGCTCCAGCCGGTCGTTGCTCTTGTGCACGATTTGGTTGATGGCAAAGGGCGCCGCCGGGGTGGCGGCGTGGGCCTCGTTGTGGGCTGCCAGCGTTTCGGTAATTTCGATCAACCACTCTTCAAGCTGCTCGGCCGGGCGCGCATTGAGCGCTGGCATGGCGCCGACGACACCGGCAATACATTGGGCGATGACGAGTCTGGGCGTGCTCACGATGAACAGCGGGGCGCCAATGATGGGCAGGGGAAGGCAGTTCAGAGCGCCGGGCAGTTTTGACATGAGCTTCCTAATATGTATTTATAGAGAAATTTTATTGAATTGAATCAATATTAAGTCACGTATTTAATATATAGTTTGCTATTTATTTTTACTGAAAATGACTAATATTTAATTTAAATTATTGTAATTATCCATTATAAACGAATTCTAAAACGCGTCCAACGCCAGCGCCGTCACGCTCTGCGCGCCCTCGACAATGCTGTCACGAACGCCGGGCGCTTTGCTCAAAATATGATCCGCATAAAACCGCGCCGTGATGATTTTGGCTTGCATGAAGCCGACATCGACGCCTGCCTTGAGCTGCACTTGCGCAACGAGCAACGAACGCGCCAATTGCCAACCGGCCATCACATTGCCCGCCAGCATGAGGTAAGGCACGCTGCCCGCAAACACATCGTTGGGACTCGTCTTCGCGCCACCGGCGATGAAGTTCACCACATCCACATACGCAGCCCGCGCGGCATCGAGTCGCTTGGCCACAACCAGCGCGTCCGCTGAGCCGTTGGCCTTCAAAGCATCCACTGTTTTTTCGATTTGTTTGGCAATGCCCAATGCGGTTTGCCCGCCATCGCGCGAGGTCTTGCGCCCTACCAAATCATTTGCCTGTATCGCCGTGGTGCCTTCGTAAATCGTCAAAATTTTGGCGTCGCGGTAATACTGCGCCGCGCCGGTTTCCTCGATGAAACCCATGCCGCCATGCACCTGCACGCCCAGGCTCGTGACTTCCAGGCTCATCTCGGTGCTGTAGCCCTTCACCAGCGGCACCATGAATTCATAAAACGCGGCGTTTTGTTTGCGCACGTCGGCGTCCGGGTGGTGGTGCGCTGCGTCATACGCCGCCGCCGCCGTGCAGGCCATGGCGCGGCAACCTTGCGTGTAGGCGCGCATGGTCATCAGCATGCGGCGCACATCGGGGTGGTGGATGATGGGCGCGCTGGTGTTCATCGAGCCGTCAACCGGACGGCTCTGCACGCGGTCGCGCGCGAACGCTGCTGCCTTCTGGTAAGCACGCTCGGAAATCGCGATGCCCTGTATGCCGACCGCGTAACGCGCCGCATTCATCATGATGAACATGTATTCCAGGCCGCGATTTTCCTGGCCGACCAGGTAACCCACTGCGCCGCCCTTGTCGCCAAACTGCAAGACCGCCGTGGGCGACGCCTTGATGCCGAGTTTGTGCTCGATGCTCACGCAAAACACGTCATTGCGTGCGCCCAGCGAGCCATCTTTGTTGACCATGAATTTCGGCACCACAAACAGGCTGATGCCCTTCACGCCTTCTGGCGCGCCGACCACGCGGGCCAGCACGAGGTGCACGATGTTCTCGGCCATGTCGTGTTCACCGTAGGTGATGAAGATTTTGGTGCCGAAGACTTTGTAGGTGGCATCGGGCTGGGGCTCGGCGCGGCTGCGCACCATGGCCAGATCAGAGCCTGCCTGTGGCTCGGTCAAGTTCATGGTGCCGGTCCATTGGCCGCTCACCAGCTTCTCTAGGTAAGTCGCCTTCAGGTCGTCAGACCCAGCGGTGAGCAGCGCCTCAATCGCGCCGTCACTCAACAGCGGGCACAGCGCAAAACTCATGTTGGCGCTGTTGACCATCTCGATGCAGGCTGCGCCAATGGTTTTGGGCAAACCCTGTCCACCGAACTCAGCCGGGTGTTGCAAACCCTGCCAGCCGCCTTCGGCAAATTGTTTGAACGCCGCTTTGAAACCCGGCGTGGTGGTGACCACGCCATCTTTCCAGCTCGAGGGGTTTTTGTCACCCTCCCAGTTCAGCGGGCTCAACACGCCCTCGTTGAACTTGGCCGCTTCTTCCAGCACCGCCTGCGCGGTCTCCAGCCCAGCGTCTTCAAAACCCGGCAGTTGGGCAATGGCGTCGATGCGGGCCAGATGCTCGATGTTGAAGAGCATGTCTTTCAATGGGGCTTTGTAGGTCATGATGTGATGCCTGCGGCTTCGCGCAGATGGGTGAAATTGAAACATGTCTTGCC
>JANOYE010000167.1:0-5796 GCA_031428695.1 Rhodoferax sp.
TTGATTCATGACGGTACGATGAGGGCTTGTACTGATCAATACCTCATTTCCCCAGGGCACTGATGGATTTTCTATAGCTCGTCGACATTTCCGTCCAGTCCTGCTCGACGCGTCCAACTCCGCCACGATGCTCTCGATTTATGAACCCAAGGTTCCCAGTATGGGCTTGACACCAATATTCGGAGCCGTCAACAGAAAAATGCGCTTTTATGCCCTCATCCAGATTGGCGACCTGCCGCAAACCATGAAACCGTCTCATGGTATTGAAAACGGCTATACCTAGGCACACGACAAGTTTTGGCCGAACTATGCGAATCTGAGGATCAGCAAACTCTTTGGCTGCGTCTAGCATAAGCCCAGCAGGTATGCCCGCTTTCATGCCGCCGGGCTTGATGAAAGGAAACAGATTCGTTGCAAAAATGTCGCCAATTGACAGATCAAAATGGGTTTTGAGCAATTGAATGAGTTTCACGTTTGTCGGTGCCGTCGGCGTGTAACCGAGGAGCGCAGCACCTTGGTCAAGTGGGCCTCTCAATGAATCGTCAGACGCCCAGTCTTGCAGGACTATTGCTACCTGCGCATTGACATTCTTGGCAGACTTTGTGTAGGGAGACACATAGTCGCATTCATACGCACCTTCTTCGTACCTATTGATGGGATGGTATTTGCCAGGTGGCGGAGTGTTCTGCCTCTTTTGACCGAGTGCCCGAAGCTCTAGATCTTTATCTACAGCTTCGCATGCATTGCCTTGGGAATCGGGGATGGAGCGACAGCTTTTTGATAGGGAAGTGTCTCGGCTCTTGCCTTCGAGTGTGTTGGCAACTCGCCGGATACCAAGCTTCTCCTGCCAACTCTCAGGTGTCATCAAAAATTTACGCATCAATTTTTCCAATTTCACACCAGGGTTCGTGATCGCGTATTTCCCGTTTTCTATCCAGGATTTACTCATGGTGTAACGCAAATCTATGGCTATTTTCAAAGCATCTTGATAAGTTAAGGCGAATGTTTCGTGCTCTGCATCCTCAATTCCCCACACATAAATGATCAAAAGGTGAGGTATTTTTTCGTATTTTTTGTCAATCGTGAAATTCTTTTTGGTCGCACCTTTTAGCTGAATCGGAATAGCATGGAATTCTTGATCGGGCGATGATCGATCTTTGTACACGATGAGGTCAATTCCGCGATCACGGATCGGAAATGCAACCTCCATCCCTACGCGAATCAGCTCACTGACGAGTCGATTTCTTCCGAGAATTTCGATAGCCTGTTTATCCAGTGTCACTCAAGTACTCCCGTTTTGCATACACCGCTTGCAACCGATTTCATTTTCTGCAAAGAGTTGCTTCAAAAAGAATTATGAAACACCCAACTGAGCTAGGTTAATTGCCTGAGCTCAATTCCGCCCAAAGAAAAACAGCCAGTCATCAATATCCAGCTTCACACGCGCTTCCGGGTTGGCGGCCAGCACCTGCTGCCAGCCGTCGAACTGCTGTAGCTGCTGGGTGTGGTGGCCGAGCTTTTCCAGGCATTCACTCAAGTCTTTTTGCAGGTCGTTGCGCACCAGCACTTGCGAGCCCTGGTTCCAGTCGCGCGACTTGGGGTTGCGGAATTCCAGCACGATCTTGTCGTCAATTTCAAGCCCCTCGGCACGGATGGTGGTCATCACCTCCAGCCGCTTGGTTTTCCACCAGTCAAGCCGCTCTTGGTGGAAGGCCTTTTTTTGGTCAGCGGCGTCGGCCAGTTTGGTAGCCGTGTAGTCAAAACCCCAGTCTTGTCTGAGCATGAAAATCTCCCTGTTGGTTTCCGTCAAAATTGACGTTCAAAGAGTGTCCCCGCTGGCAGGCTCACAATTTGAGCCTGCCGCCAGTGACAATGGCTTTGCAAACAACGAAAGACTCCCATGAACATCTCAATCACGGACTCGACGGGTGGCGTGCTCACCGTCACCACTGATCGAGCAGGCAGGACGGTTGATGCCATGGCTTGCTCCCCGCATCCGGATGGATTCACGGTGCTCCATGGGATGGTTGGACAGCGGATGCCGCAGGCACATCTTGAATTGGCCTGCCGGCAAAGCGTCGACCGGGGCGAAGTCTGCATCCTGCCTGTAAGTGCATTGCCGGGTACACGCGTCATGATTGTTCCGAACGCGGGTGCATTGGATATTGCTGGAAGGCTGAAGGCAGCAGCATTGATGATGGACTTGTTCCGAGCAACCCAAACGGCGGGCGTTGAAGCTTCCTCGCTGCTAGTCACCCACTTTGAAGGCATTCGACGCTATCCACAAGCTCATGTGATGGGAATCTGTGATGCGATCAACGCGTTGAAGCGTCAGTCATTTCTGGGTCTCAGAGTGCTTGCCTTTGAAGTGCACTCATCGATTCGAACCAAATTCGAGCAAGGCATCACTGACGCTTTGTCAGTTGGGCCGTAAGTCGTCGGCTTAGCGCTACGACTCTGCAGTTACGCTGCAATATTGATCCACCGCCCGCCTCAACCCCGCAAGCAGCCTGTCGCGCAATGCCTTGGGCGCTATCACTCGCACGTCGGCCCCGTGGCGCTGGATGTCCATCAACAGTTCTGCATCGTGGGTGTACGGCACCTTCAATTCCAGCGAACCATCGGGCAGCATGCGTGACTTCTGATCGGCATGCCATTGCTCAGGCTCCACCCAGACGGCAGATTTGGGCGTGAACACCAGAGTGGCCCATTGCAGTTTTTCGCCGTGGTAGATGCCATAACCTTCGTCCAGGGTTTTCTCAACGGTGGCCAACGCCAGTTCCTTCGCGGGCTCATCCAGAATGAGTGCTTCCCGAATCGCGTCCAGTGCAAAGCGTTGCAGAGCCTTGCGGGTGTGGCACCAGGCGTCCAGATACCAGGTGTTGCGGTGGTGCACCAAACGTTGGGGCGACAAGGCGCGTTCGCTGGTCTCGTTGCGGTGGCGGCTGAAGTAGGTCACGCGCAGCCTGCGCCGTTGTGTCAGCGCCAGGCCCACTTGCTCAAAGAACTGACTGGGCACCTCGCGCCGCGCCGCGCCGACGATGCGCACCCGGCGTTGCAGCTCCTGCGCCTGCATGTGGGTGCTGCCCAGCATGGTGGTAAGCCGCTGCAAGATGGGTTGCAAGTGGCGCTGCAACATGCCAGCCGAATCCAGCCCGGCAATCAACTGGTACATGGTGAGCAGGGCCACGATTTCCTGCTGATTGAACCAGACGCCGGGCAGTTCCTGCCGCTGGGTTCCGGCTTTGACCTTGTCCGCTGGCTGGCTGATGGCGTAGGTGTTTGAATAGCGGTCATACACCACCGGCACATTCATGCGGTCGCGCAGCACCTCCAGATAACGCTTCAGCGTGGCGCGTGAAATTTCAAGCTCGCGCAGCAACGCGTCACGGCCCTGCGGCTGGCGGCTGAGCAACAGGCGTTCAAGCTGATAGAGGCGGTCGAGCTGGTTCATTGTTTGATTGTTTGAGTATCCTACGAGCCGTTTTCATGAAGATTCACTTGGACGTATAGAAATTTTTTCCATATAAGCACCAATGACGACCAAAATGCGCTGTCGCAACAAGTACCGGTTGCAATTGCGGGAGAAAGACCATGAGCCCATGCATGTGCATCTGGTTGGCGGCGCAGTGAATGCCCGGATTGATTTGACCCAAGAGTGGAAACAATGGCCACGATGAAACGCCCCCGCCTTGACGCTGTCGAAGCTTTGCCGCGCGAGAGGCTCAAACTGACGTTTGTGGATGGCAGCATCCATACCGTTTCGCTGGCCAAAGACATTGAAAGGCTGCCAGGCCTTGCGCCACTGAAAGATTCAAAAGCTTTTCGAAAGGCAAATCTGGTGGCAGGCAAAGGCTGGGAAGTGGAGCACGGGCAAGCCACACAAAGCGGTTTCGGCTTGGTCAAATCCCGCAAAAAACACCCGCCCGTCGATGTCGATGGCGCGACTTTGACGCGGGCCTTGGTCGGAGACGGCGTAAACTGACCCGCCTCACCATAAGCGCTTTCCAGCTATGCCTGTCATCTCAATGTTTTATGGCATCCTCATCCGCATGTACTTGCTGGATGAGCAGCATCATAAATTGCCGCATTTGCACGCCAAATACGCCGAATTTGAGGCCTCCATCAATCTGGAAGATGGCGAGGTGCTGGCGGGCGAGTTGCCAAGGAAACAATTGCGCCTGGTACAGGCTTGGGTTGAACTCAACCGCGACGCTTTGATGGTGGATTGGGAATTGTCGCGCAGTGGGCAACTGCCTTTTAAAATCGACCCTTTGTAACTCAGGAGGCGCACCATGCAATGGGATGCTGTTTCGGTGAAACCGCTTGAAAGCTTTTGCATAGATGTCAAATTGCGTGATGGCAGCAGCGGTGTGTTTGATGTAAAGCCCTACCTTGGCAAGGGCGTTTTTCAAGAACTGCGCGACCCCGCGTACTTCAAGCGCGTTGGCATAGAGTTTGGCGCAGTAACGTGGCCCAATGGGCAAGACATCGCACCCAGCACGCTTCATGCCGGGCTGCAGACGATAGCGGCGGTTTGACGCCAGCCCTACCCGCCTGTGGTGGGCGCAATGACTTGCAGCAGACACATCGACATGAAGGACCCGCGGTTTCGCCATGACAAGAAAACTCATTGACGGTCTGAACACTCTGCCACCCCAGCGCCTCGCCAAGGTCAAGGCGCGGGCAGCCGAATTGGCCACCCTCAAAGAGATGAGAGTAGCCGCCAAGCTGACACAGGAAAAGTTGGCGGTGAGGTCCCCAAACCGCCCCAGCGTGAAGCTGGTCCATTTAGCGGATGTGACGCGTTGAATGGACAATGGCCGGTTCCTATTGGCCAAGCCATCCATTTGAATAAGTGCAAAAGGCCTGAAAGCACCCCATGGAAGTCTCCTTCACCCAAGAAATAAAATCCCTGCGCAAGGGGGCCGGCGACACCTTCCATGGCGAGGGCATTCTGGCCATCACCAAAGGCCTGCTGCAATCCGGCGTGGCCTACGTGGGCGGCTACCAGGGCGCGCCGGTGTCGCACCTGCTGGACGTGATGGTGCAGGCCAAGGACTACATGGACGAGTTGGGCGTGCATGTGGAGGCCTGTTCCAACGAAGCCTCGGCGGCGGCAATGCTCGGTGCGTCCATCCATTACCCGCTGCGCGGCGCGGTGACATGGAAATCCATCGTCGGCACCAATGTGGCGGCTGACGCGCTGTCGAACCTGTCCAGCCCCGGTGTGAAGGGTGGCGTGTTGATCGTGGTCGGCGAAGACTACGGCGAAGGCGCCAGCGTGATCCAGGAGCGCACGCACGCCTACGCGCTCAAGTCCACCATGTGCCTGCTGGACCCGCGCCCGGATCTGGGCCGCATGGTGGAGATGGTGGAACACGGCTTTCGGTTGTCCGAGGCATCCAATATGCCCTGCATTCTGGAGCTGCGCATCCGTGCCTGCCATGTGCGCGGCAGTTTTGAGTGCAAGGACAACGTCACCTCGGCTTTTTCGACCAAGAACCTGATCAAGGAACCCGCCGGTTTTGACTACATGAGCCTGGCGCATCCGCCGGTGACCTTCCGCCACGAAAAGCTCAAGGGCGGCGAGCGCCTGCCCGCCGCGCGCCAGTACATTCTGGACAACGGTCTCAACGAGTTGTTTGAGGGCAAACACAGTGATCTGGGCATCATCGTCCAAGGCGGCCTGTACAACACGCTGATCCGGGCGCTGCAGCAGTTTGGCCTGGCCGATGCCTTTGGTCAGACCGATATTCCGCTGCTGGTGCTCAACGCCACCTACCCGCTGGTGCC
>JANOYE010000168.1:0-15439 GCA_031428695.1 Rhodoferax sp.
AACTCGGGGATTTTGCTGACGGCAATCGACACGTCGTGTTTGATGTTCGGCCCCTCCATCGGCTGCGCCAGTGGAATGCTTTCGCGAATGTGCCACAGGGCCTTGGCCTGGCTCAGGTTTTCTGCCACCACGGCGTCGGTCACAAAACCCTTGTCAAGCGCCGTTTCTAGCAGGCGCTCAAACTGCGCGCGCGCATGGGTTTCAGATTCATGGTCGGAGTTCTCCAGCAACACACACCAGGGCGTTTGCTCAAACAGCGGGACTTTTTGCTGCGGCATGTGGCGCGCCACCAGGCCGAGCGCAAACTGGCCCATCACCTCAAAACCGGTGAGGCCTGCGCCCAAATGCTGGTGCGCCAGGCCCAACAGTTCCACAGCGGCGTCCAAAGTGGGCACTGCCGCCCAAGCGGTGAGCTGCGCGGCGGCTTTGGGGTAGAGCTTCATCGTCGCGGCGGTGATGACGCCCAGCGTGCCCTCGGCGCCGATGAAAAGATCGGTGAGGTCATAGCCCGTGTTGTCTTTGCGTAATCCCGAGAGTCCTTCCCAGACTTCGCCTTGCGCATTCACCACTTCCAGGCCCAAACACAGGTCGCGCGTGTTGCCGAAGCGCACCACCTGCGTGCCGCCCGCGTTGGTGCCCAGGTTGCCGCCTATCGTGCAACTGCCTTCAGCGGCCAGGCTCAAAGGGAAGAGAAAACCTGCGGCGTCGGCAGCGTCTTGCAGGTCTTGCAACACACAACCGGCCTGCATGGTGATGGTGAGATTCGCCGGGTCAATGGCCAGCACCTTGTTCATTCGCTTGAGGCTCAGAACGATTTGTTGGCCGGAGTCATCGGGAATCGAGCCGATCACCAAGCCCGTGTTGCCGCCCTGGGGCACCAGGCTGATGCCCAAAGCCTGCTGATGGGCGGCGCACAGGTGCACTACGTCGGCTACTTCTTGGGTCGTGGCAGGGCGAACAACGGCGAGAGCCCGGCCTGCACTGCGTTTTCGCCAATCGGTTTCCCAGGCGCTGAGATCGACGCCAGGCGCTGGCGTCAACACGTGGGCCTGGCCGACGACTTGTCGCAGGCTGGCAATCAACTCATCTGTCGTTGTCATGACGTCTCTTTGTCTTGTTCAGCGGCCAATGGCGCCGCAGCCTTGGCATTTTTGAATCGCAGTTTCACATGCAGCACGCAGGCGACAAATAGGCCCAAACACAGCGCCACTTCGACCAGCCCTAGCCAGTTGCCGGGCGGCTTGTCGCTGTAAGCGCGCACCACGCCCTCGGTGAAATAAATCCACACCAGCAGGCTGAGCCAACGGTAGGTGTACATGCGGTTTTTCAGCAGGCCGGCCAAGGCGAAACACAGCGGCACCACTTTGAGCGCGATCAACGAGCCGCCAGGTTTCACCGGCGCCCAGGCCAGCTCCCAGCCTAAGCCCAGCACCACCAGGCCGACCAGGCAGGTCACGGCCAGCCAGCGGGTGAATTCAACGGATTTGGCGGCTTGGCGCGCGCGCGTGTCGGCGGCGGCGGCGGCGGTGGCAGCCTCGGCGGCAATTTCTTGTGCATTCATTGGGGTGGCATCATACCGGCATGAACCTGTTGACGAACCTGTCGAGATTTCCCTGGAAAAGAGTTGCGCTGAACTTGAAGGAGCGATTCAAGAACGACCAACTGGCCCTGACGGCCAGCAGCTTGACCTTCACCACCATCATCGCCCTGGTGCCGTTTATCACCGTGGCGCTGGCGGTTTTCACCGCGTTTCCGATGTTCTCCACGCTGCAAACCGGCCTGCAAAAGTGGCTGGTAGAGAGCCTGGTGCCTGACAACATTTCGCGCCAGGTGCTGGGTTACCTCACCCAGTTTTCCGGCCAGGCCAGTAAATTGGGCGCTGTGGGCGTAACGGTTTTGTTTGGCACGGCGCTGGCGCTCATTCTGACGATTGACCGCACGCTGAACCGCATTTGGCGTGTGCCCAGGGCGCGCCCGCTGCAGCAGCGGGTGTTGATCTACTGGGCGGTGGTGACGCTCGGGCCGCTGTTGCTGGCGGCGAGCCTGGCGATGACGTCTTATGCCATCTCCTCCGGCAGCGGCCTCGTTGGCGGCCCGCCCGGCGCCTTGCGCTGGCTGCTGGGCCTGCTGGAGTTTGCGCTCATCTCTGCTGGCGCGATGGCGCTGTTTCGCTTCGTGCCCAATACCCACGTGGCCTGGGCCCACGCCTGGGCGGGTGGCGTGTTTGTAGCGGTGGGCATTCAGTTGGCGAAGAAGCTGCTCACGCTGTATTTGAGCGCAATTCCAACCTATTCAGCGGTTTACGGCGCATTCGCCACGGTGCCGATTTTGCTGGTGTGGATTTACCTCGCTTGGTTGATCGTGCTCACCGGCGCGGTGTTGGCCGCCTGGTGGCCGTCGATCAACCTGGGTGCCTCCAGGGTGCCCACAGCACACGGTTGGCATTTTCAGCTGGCGCTGGAGGTGTTGCAGCAGCTCGGACAATCAGGCGGCGCGACCAAGACCCAACTGGCCCGTGCGCTTCATGTGGATCCACCCCAACTTGAGCCCGCGTTGCATGCCTTGCTGCAACTGGACTGGATCGGCCAGCTCGATGAAGTGGTCACCGATGCCGAATCGCGCCTCGTGCTGCTGGCCGATCTCGGCAACACGCCGCTGGCGCCGCTGGCCGAGCACCTGCTTCTTCAAAGAACTCCCGAGACGCAAGCCATTTGGCAAAGTGGCCTGGCAGACGCAACCGCGCTGCGCAGCCTGCTTGTCGCCAAGATTTGACGCAGCATTTGGTCACAAGGAGTGTCCATGGTTGCCAAGTTGTCCAAATCGTCACGCACATCGCCACCCAGCGGCAAGCCCTGTGCGCTGATCACCGGTGCGTCTTGCGGCATCGGCGAGGCGCTGGCGCACTGTTCTCGCCCAAGTGGCTGGTGCGCAGGCTCGGTGTTTGCTGGATCGAAATGCTCTTTGAGGCCTCCAAGTCACGTATTTACATCGTAGTTTGCTATATAAAATATAGCAACTAACTTGCCACGCGCTATCGCTGGTGCTCGGATCGATGCTCAGATCAGTGCTCAGATCGGCGCAGACACGCTCAAGGTCTGGGTCACCGTGCCCGCCGCATTCACGCTTTCAAGGTGAACGCCCATTCCCCACAGGCGCGCCACATGTTTAAGCACCTCTTGCGCATCTTCGGCCAGTGGCCGGTTTTGGTACTGGGTGTGGCGCAGGGTCATGCTGCGGTCGCCGCGCAGGTTGACGTTCCACACCTGGATATTGGGCTCGCGCGTGCCCAGGTCGTACTGGCGCGAGAGCGTTTGGCGCAGGTTTTGGTAGCCCGCGTCGTCATGGATGGCGCTGACTTCAAGGTCGCTTTCTGCTTCATCGTCGTGGATTGCGAAGAGGCGCAGGTCGCGCATCAGGCGTGGGCTTAGGAACTGGCCGACGAAACTCTCGTCTTTGAAGTTGCGCATGGCGTGGTCGAGCGTGGGCAGCCAGGGCGCGCCGGCCCATTCGGGGAACCAGGCGCGGTCTTCATCGTTGGGGGCGTCGCAAATGCGTTTGATGTCGGTGTACATCGCGAAACCCAGCGCGTAGGGGTTGATGCCGCTGTAGGCGCGGTGGTCCACCGGCGGCTGGTAGATCACATTGGTGTGAGAGGTCATCCATTCGATCATCATGCCGTTGCTCAAGTGGCCGTCGTCATACAGGGTGTTGAGCAGCTTGTGGTGCCAGAAGGTGGCCCAGCCTTCGTTCATCACCTGCGTCTGGCGCTGCGGGTAGAAATATTGGGCCACCTTGCGCACAATGCGCACCACCTCGCGCTGCCAGGGCTCCAGCAGCGGGGCGTTCTTTTCGATGAAATACAGCAGGTTCTCCTGTGGCTCCTTCGGGAAACGTTCGGCGGCCTGCGGGCCTTCCACCTTTTCGGCGCGTTGCGGCAAGGTGCTCCATAACTCGTTGACCTGCTGCTGCGCGTGGCGCTCGCGCTCTTCGCGCTCGGCCACTTCACGCGCCAGTGATTTTTTGGCTGGGCGGCGGTAACGGTCCACCCCTTGGCTGGCCAGCGCGTGGCAGGAATCGATCAAAGACTCCACCGCTTCCAGGCCATGGCGCTCTTCGCATTCGCTGACGTAATTGCGGGCGTAGACCAGGTAGTCGATGATGGAGGAGGCGTCTGTCCACATGCGAAACAGGTAATTGCCCTTGAAGAAACTGTTGTGCCCGTAGGCGGCGTGGGCAATCACCAGGGCCTGCATGGCGGTGGTGTTTTCTTCCATCAAATAACTGATGCAGGGGTTGGCGTTGATGACGATCTCATACGCCAGCCCCATGTGGCCGCGCCGGTAATTGCGCTCGGTGGTCAGAAACTGCTTGCCGTAACTCCAGTGGCGGTAATTCACCGGCATGCCCACAGAGGCGTAAGCGTCCATCATCTGCTCGGCGGTGATGATCTCCAGCTGGTTGGGGTAGGTGTCCAGGCCGAAGCGTTCGGCGGTTTGGCGGATGGCTTCGTGGTAACGCTCAACCAGCTCGAAGCTCCAGTCGCTTGGGTCAGGCAGGTGCTGAGCGGCGCGCGAAGGCGCTGTGCGCGGCGCCTGCAACACAGCACGGGGGCGCCGGTCGCCGCTGGGCGGAACGCTTCGCAGGTTTTCAGTGCCGCGCCGCTCATGCGCCGGGTAAGTCGGCTGTTGGCTCATGCTTCCACCCCTTCCTTCTTGAAGAGATCGCGAAACACCGGGTAGATCTCGCTGGCGGCAGTCACCATGCGCATGGCGAAATTGGGGTGGACTTCGACCAACTGCTGGTATTCGAGCCACAGGTTCTGCACCTCTGGGGCCACTTGCACATAGGCGAAATAACGCACCAGGGGCAAGATGCCATCCCCCAGCAACTCGCGGCAATGGGCGCTGTCGTTGGTGAAGTTGTCGCCATCGCTGGCTTGTGCGGCGTAGATGTTCCAGTCGCCACTCGGGTACCGCGCCAGCATGATCTCGCGCATCAGCACCAAAGCGCTGCTCACAACGGTGCCGCCGCTCTCTGTAGCGTGGAAGAATTGGTCTTCCGTCACCTCCTGCGCCTGCGTGTGGTGGCGGATGAAGACGATGTCGATGCGCTCGTATTGGCGCGTGAGAAACAAATACAGCAGGATGAAAAACCGTTTCGAGAGGTCTTTGCGCTCCCGGTCCATGGAGCCTGAAACGTCCATCAAACAAAACATCACCGCCTTGCTGCTGGGCACGGGAACACGCACGCGGTTGCGAAAACGCAGGTCGATCGGGTCAAGAAAAGCGATGCGTTTGATTCTGAGTTCAAGCTTCGCGATGTCGAGGCGCAACTGCACGACTTCAGGCGCATCTTGTGCATCTTCCATCTGCAGACTGACCAGCTCCGAGAGGCGCTGGCGTTTTTCTTCGAGCAGGCGGTGGCTGCCCCGGCCCATGGCAATGCGCCTCCCCAACGCGCCGCGCATCGAGCGCACCACCGCCAGGTTGTTGGGCGTGCCACCGAGCGTGTAACCGGCGCGGTGCGATTTCCAGTCGGGGTTGTCGCTGATGGCGGTGCGCAAGAGGCGTGGCAGGGCCAGGTCGTCGAAGAAGAGCTGCATGAACTCTTCCTTGCTCAGGGTGAAGGTGAAATCGTCTTCGCCCTCGCCTGAATCAGTGGCCTGCGAGCCGCCGCCTGCGCCTGGCGGCGGGCGCGCAATGAGGTCGCCGCGCAGGTGGTCTTTGTTGCCGGGGTGCACCGAGTCTCGCACGCCGCCCGGGCCGTGGTGAAAGGCCGGCTCGCCGATATCTTTCTTCGGAATGGTGATGTTCTCAGACTGCTCGATGTCGCGGATGTCGCGGTTCGACACGGCCCGGCGCACGGCGTCGGTGATCTGCCCTTTGTAGCGGCGCAGGAAACGCTCGCGGTTGCCGATGGACTTGTTCTTGCCGGCCAGCCTGCGGTCGATGATGTGAAGGGACATCGCGCTTCGCGGTTTTTTTGGCTATGAACTCTTGCGCACGCGCAGGTACCACTCGCACAACAGGCGCACCTGCTTGGGCGTGTAGCCCTTGTCCACCATGCGGGTGACGAAGTCTTCGTGTTTGCGGGCTTCTTCCGCGCTGGATTTGGTGTTGAAGCTGATCACCGGCAGCAACTCTTCGGTGTTGGAGAACATCTTCTTCTCGATCACCAGGCGCAGCTTCTCGTAACTTGTCCAGCTTGGGTTTTTGCCCTGGTTGTTGGCGCGCGCGCGCAAAACGAAATTGACGATCTCGTTGCGGAAGTCTTTTGGGTTGGCGATGCCGGCGGGTTTTTCGACTTTGTCCAGTTCGTTGTTGAGCGCCGAGCGGTCAAACACCTCGCCGGTGTCGGTGTCGCGGTATTCGTTGTCTTGGATCCAGTAGTCGGCATAGGTGACGTAACGGTCGAAAATGTTTTGCCCGTATTCGCTGTAACTCTCCAGGTAGGCGGTTTGAATCTCCTTGCCGATGAACTCGGCGTAACGCGGCGCCAGATGTTCCTTGATGAAACCGGTGAAGCGGGTTTCAAGCTCGGCGGCGAACTGCTCGCGTTCAATCTGCTGCTCCAGCACATACATCAGGTGCACCGGGTTGGCGGCGACCTCGGCGCTGTCGAAGTTGAACACTTTGGAGAGGATCTTGAAGGCGAAACGCGTGGAGACGCCGCTCATGCCTTCGTCCACGCCTGCCACGTCACGGTATTCCTGGTAACTCTTGGCGCGCGGGTCGGTGTCTTTGAGGCTCTCGCCGTCGTAGACCTGCATCTTGCTGAACAGGCTGGAGTTCTCTGGCTCCTTCAGGCGCGTGAGAATGGAGAATTGGCTCATCATCTTCAAGGTGCCGGGCGCACATTTGGCGGTGCCCAAAGACGACTCGCGGATAAGTTTCTCGTAAATCCGCACCTCCTCGCTGACGCGCAGGCAATACGGCACCTTGACGATGTAGATGCGGTCCAAGAACGCTTCGTTGTTCTTGTTGTTGCGAAACGCCTTCCATTCGCTCTCGTTGCTGTGCGCCAGAATGACGCCGTCAAACGGAATGGCGCCGAAACCCTCGGTGCCTTTGTAGTTGCCTTCCTGCGTGGCGGTGAGCAGCGGGTGCAGCACCTTGATGGGCGCTTTGAACATCTCTACAAACTCCAGCAGGCCCTGGTTGGCCAGGCACAGGCCGCCGGAGTAGCTGTAGGCGTCAGAGTCGTCTTGGGCAAAAGTTTCGAGCTTGCGGATGTCCACCTTGCCCACAAGCGAGCTGATGTCTTGGTTGTTCTCGTCGCCCGGTTCGGTTTTGGTCACGCCAATCTGCTTGAGCACGCTGGGAAAACGCTTGACGACGCGGAACTTGCGGATGTCGCCGCCAAATTCATCGAGCCGCTTGACGGCCCAGGGCGACAACACGCGCTGCAGGTAACGCGCGGGAATGCCGTAATTTTCTTGCAAGATCGCACCGTCTTCGAGCGGGTCGAACAGCCCCAGCGGCGTCTCGTTCACGGGCGAACCTTTGAGGGCATAAAACGGTACCTGCTGGATCAGGTGTTTGAGCCGCTCGGCAATGGAGCTTTTGCCGCCGCCCACCGGCCCGAGCAAATACAGAATTTGCTTGCGCTCTTCGAGGCCCTGGGCCGCATGGCGGAAGAAACTCACCACCTGCTCGATGGCATCTTCCATGCCATAAAACTCGTTGAAGGTGGGATAACGCTTGATGACCTTGTTGGCGAACAGGCGCGAGAGGCGCGGGTCATTGCGGGTGTCGAGCATTTCGGGCTCGCCAATGGCGGCCAGCATGCGCTCGGCTGCCGTGGCGTAAGCCATGGGGTGGCGCTTGCACTCCGCCAAGTACTCATCGATGCTGAGCTCTTCTTCACGGTTGCGCGAATACCGCGCGACGAAATTGCCGATTGCGTCCATACAACCTCCTTTTCAATGCAGCCTCGCTTGCGACCAGGCGACGCCGTAAATGGTTAGGTGCAAAAACCTCAAACGAGTTCACTGACCAAGTTCATTTAATCACTGATTGGCAAGCTTGAACAGTGGCACTCCTTCACACTCAACGGTGGTTTGATCAAGTGGTTGACAAGCTTTCGGGCAAACCGCGACAAAGGGCGGGCCAATGGCGGCGCCGCTGAGGTATTTCAGCAGCATGGTGAAAAGTTAACATGGGTGTTAACTTTTTAGTCGATCATCCATCAAATTGCAATTTTTGAAGGTTTTCAGGGTCTCAAGTCACGAAAAATATGCGTTGTATGCTATAAATATAGTAGCGTCAGATTTTGACCTTACGCAGCCAAATGTCTTTGTACATCACCCAATCGCCAGCAAAGCTGTAAAAAGGGTATTTGAATGTCGCGGGCCGGTTCTTTTCAAAGAAGAAATGCCCGACCCAGGCAAATGCGTAGCCGGACACCAGCGCGTACAGCAGGTATTGCATGTGGCCCGAATACAGCAGAATTGCCAGGCACAGAATCGACAAGCTGGTGCCTGCGAAATGCAGGCGCCGACAGGTGAGGTTGCGGTGCTCGTCCAGGTAGAACGGGTAGAACTCGGCGAAAGAGTTGAACCTGGCCGCAGCTTCGTGTGAAGTGGGATCGCTCATGCGCACACTCTACAACTTTTTTGCGCAATGCTCACGCCCGTGTCGCACGGGCCTGGCGTTCTACTGGGTCAACCGTGCATGCACCCAGTGCGCGGCAAGCAGCAGGCGGTGGTCGTCACCGTACTTCCCCACAAGCTGCAGGCCCACAGGCAAGCCATTTTTGCCCTGCGCAAACGAAAGGTGAACGCTGGGCAATCCCAAAAGCGTCCAGGTGCGGCAGAAACACGGGTCGCCGGTGCTAGACAAGCCTTCTGGCGCCTCGCCGATGGTGCTCGGCGCGAGGATCACCTCACACGTGCCGAAGAGTGCCTGAGCTTGCTGGCGGGCCCGCAAGGTGGTCTGGAGGTGGCTGGCATGTGCGGCGCCGCTGATGGCCATGCCCAGGTCGAGCAGCGCTTGCAGCGCGGGGCTCAACTGGTCGAAGTGATTCAGCCGCTCGTGGCTGAGCGACCGGCTGGTTTCAAACGCCTGAATCGCCTTTTGCACGGTCAACAGGCCTTGCAGCGCAGCGGGCAAATCAACAGCGACAGCATGGCCATGCAGCGCCGCCTCGGCCTGCGCCCAGGCCTGCTGCGTGTCACCATCGGCCTGCGGCCACTCGGGTGTTTGGCACAAGCCGATGCTCGGTGCTGCCACTCGCTCAAAGGCGATGGGGTCGAACAGGCGCGTGTCCCCCGTGAGCACGGCGCCCAACAGGGCCACATCACGCACGCTGCGGCCAAACGCGCCAATCGTGTCAAGCGTGCCCGAGAGGCTTTTGACGCCGGCTTGCGGCACCCGGTTGTGGCTCGGTTTGAAGCCGACGATGCCACAAAACGCCGCCGGGCGGATTACTGAGCCAGCGGTTTGTGTGCCCAAGGCCAGTGGCAGCATGTTGTCTGCCACCGCCGCCGCCGAGCCGCTGGAGGAGCCGCCCGGTGTGTGCGAAAGCTTATGCGGGTTGCGTGTCACGCCGGGCGCCATGTTGGCAAGCTCGGTGGTGACGGTTTTGCCCAGCACCACGCCTCCTGCTTCGCGGCATAGCGCCACCGAGGCGGCGTCTGCCTGCGGCTGGTGCCCGGCGTAGATTGACGAACCGTAAGCAGTGGGCAGGCCAACGGTGTCGAAAATGTCTTTGACGCCCAAAGGCAGGCCGTGCAGCAGGCCTCGAATCGGGCCTGCGTCGAGCTGGTGGGCGCGGGCCAGCGCCGCATCGGCATTGAGGGTGGCGAACGCGTGGAGTTGCGGTTCGCGCTCCTCGATGCGGGTGAGGCAGGCGCGAACCAGATCAACCGAGGTGATCTCGCGCCGCGCCAGCAAGGCGGCGGCTTGCCAGGCTTCGAGGTGGTTCAGCGGCAGCATGGGGTCAGCCTATTGTCAGATTATTTTCAGACCGCCTTCACGCAGGCTGCGATTCCTTGCGCATCACCTGCATCGCCAGCGCGGCCATGGCCAGGCCAAATCCGATCAGGTCGGAGGCGACGCCAGGGTAAGCCAGCGCAAACCCGGCAACGATGAACATCCAGCGTTCGATCAAGGTGGTCTTCTTCAACGCCCAGCCCTGAAACCCAGCGGCGATGGCAGCGATGCCTGCGGCAGCTGTCAAGGTGACTTGCGCAATCGACCACCAGTTGGCCGTGGCCAACGCTTTGGTGGAGCCCATCAACAAAAGGCCCAACCCTGCTGGATCGAGCACAAAAATGAACGGCACGAGGAAGGCTGGCACCGTGTACTTCCAGCATTGAAGCGTGGTCTTGTACGGGTCGCCGCCGGTGATGGCCGCTGCGGCAAAGGGCGACAGCGCCGTAGGCGGCGACACCTCGGACAACACCGCGTAATAAAAGATGAACATGTGGGCGGCGAAATCCGGCACACCGAGTTTGATGAGCGCAGGCGCGGTGATGACGGCGCAGATGATGTAGGAGGCCGTGACCGGCACCGCCAGGCCCACCACCCACACGACCAGCGCGGTGTAAATGGCGGTGAGCAGGAGCGAACCGCCGGCGTAGTCGATCACAATGCCGCTGAATTTGAGGCCCAGGCCCGTGAGGCCCACAACGCCGACGATGACGCCCGCTCCGGCGCAGGTGGCGCCTACGTTGAGCATGGACACCGAGCCGTTCTCCATGGCCTTGATGAAGGGCGACTCAATGAGTTTGCGCCAGAAGCCGGTGCCGGTGGGCTTGAACAGGTCGCGCGGCAGCAGGGCCGTGTCGCTGCGCAGGAAGCTGGTGAGCGCCGAGACCATTGTTGCCCAGAACACCGAGAGCACGGGCGAGAAGCCGACCATCATGAAGACGATGATCGAGACCAGCGAAAGAAAGTGGAACCAGTATTTTCGGGTGAGTGACCAGACACCTTCAACCTTTTCAAACACCGCGTTATGCATGCCGTATTTGCGCGCGTCGATCTCCACCATCAAAAAGAGCGCAAAGTAAAACAGTAGGGTGGGGATCACCGCCATCAAGAGCACGTCGAGGTAACTGATCTTCAGGAACTCTGCGATGAGGAAGGCCGCAGCGCCCAACACCGGCGGCGAGATGATGGCGCCCAGGCCGCCTGCGGCCAACAGCCCGCCCGCCGCGTTTTTCTCGTAGCCGACTTTCTCCAGCATTGGGTACGCCACGGCACCCAAGGTGACGGTGGTGGCTACACCAGAGCCCGAAGGCCCACCGAGCAGGAACGAAGCCAGCACCACGGTGCGGCCAGCGCCGGTGGGTTTGCCGCCCATCGCCGAGAAGGAAAAGTCAATGTAGAACTTGCCGGCGCCGGAGTACTGCAAAAACGCGCCGAAGATGGTGAAGAGAATGATGAGCGAGGACGACACATCGACCGCTACGCCGTAAATGCCTTCGAGCGTCATGTACAACACGCCCATCAGGCGCGCCACTTCGTAACCTTTGTGGGTCCATGGCGCAGGCAACACCGGCCCGGCCAGCGCGTAGGCGATGAAACACAGGGTGACGAAGGGCATGATCCAGCCGCTGGTGCGGCGCATCGCTTCCATCACGAGCAGCACCAGGGCGACGCCAAAAAAGACATCCCAGGGAAGCGGCGTGGTGTTGCGGTCGCCAAAATCGTCGCCACCCATAATCAAGTAGGCCACCACGGCCACAGCCAGCGCGGCGGCAGCCAGATCCCACCACATAAGCCGGTGACGGTACTGCGGGGCGATAGGGAACAGCATGAAACACAAGACCAGCACCATGCCCACGTGCACGGGCCGCAGCCATTGCGTGGGGAATATCGCGTAGGCGGTGTAGAGGTGGAACACCGACATCGTCACCGCCAGAACGGTGACCAGCACTGCCAACCAGCCCTTGAACTTGTTGGCCGCGCCTTCGTCGGCTTCGACGAATTCTTCGGCCCTTTTGAGGGCTGCCTCACTGACGCCCCGCGCGGGAATGGTGCCTGCGGCGGGCAAGCCGGTCGAGCTGGAGGTGTCGGTCATTCGGGTTTGATTCGTGGTCTGAAAAAAGAAACCCGCTGAAAAAGCGGGGTTGGGTAGGGTTCCGTGCGTGCCGATCAGTTCAGCTTGATGCCTTTTTCAGCGAAATATTTGATCGCGCCGGGGTGGAATGGAATCGGTGAGGCTGCATTGGTTTGGGTTTCGAGCTTGAAGTTTTCGGCTTCTTTGTGCGCGGCGACCAAATCGGCCTTTTTGTCAAAAATCGTTTTCACGATGTTGTAGGCGGTCTTCTCGTCCATGCTGTCGGGCGCCACCAAAATATTCATCACCGTGGCCTGTTTGTTGTCGGTGTCCATGCCGCGGTACATGGCTTTGGGAATGCTGTCTTCCACGTACAGATTGCCATATTTTTTGTTCATGGCGGCTACCGTCTCAGAATGGTCCACCAGTTTGACTTTGGTGCCAGGGGTGTTGGCCAGGTCGGTCACGGCTGCGGTGGGCAGGCCGCCGACCCAGAAGTAGGCGTCAATCTTGCCGTCTTTGATGGCGTTGGTGGACTCGGCCGCACCCAGGCGTTCGCGTTTCAGGTCTTTGTCTTTATCCAGGCCCGCCGCTTCGATGACGCGAAAGGCCATCACTTCGGTGGCGCTGCCGGGCGAGCCGGTGGAGACGCGTTTGCCTTTGAGGTCGGCCATCTTGTTGATGCCTTTGCCGTCAATGGTCACGATGTGCATGCGGTTGGGGTAAAGCACCATCAGCGTCTTCACAGCGACTTTTTGGCCTTTGAACTTGTCTTCACCTTTGGAGGCGTCCAAGGTGGCGTCGGTCATGGCGAAGGCGACATAGGGCTTGCCGCTGCCGATGAGCTTAAGGTTGTCCACCGAGCCGCCGGTGACTTCGGCGGTGGCCGTCATGCCTGGAATGTTCTTTTGCAGGGCAGCTGCCAATGCGCCGCCCAGCGGGTAATAGACGCCGCCCGTGCCGCCGGTGGCGATCGAGAGTTGTTGCGCGCTGGCGGATGCGGCGAAGCCGACCACCGCTGCGGAAAAAAGGGCAATTTTGAGGATGGATTTCATGGGAACTCGGTTCAGGTTGCGAAAGAAAATGATTTTGCCACCTCACGGGAAAAATCGGCTAATCGCTTTCCCTCGGGATGGGGTGTTGCAAGCGTAAAAGCGCAGGCCGTAGATTAAGATCAAAAGCCTTGTTGGGCGCTACGTGAAACTACGTGGCCCAAACAGCCAGACCGCAACACACATCATCAGAATCAGCAACAGGAAAACCAATGACTCAGACCGTACGCGTGAACGATATTGATGTGGCTTACCAATGGGATGGCTTGGCCACTGGCCCGGTGCTGGTGCTCAGCAACAGCCTGATGTCCAACTACACCATGTGGGACGACACTGTCGGCGCATTGACCGACAGATACCGCGTGTTGCGTTACGACACACGCGGCCATGGGCGCTCGGGCGTGACGCCTGGGCCCTACAGCATCGCTTCGCTGGCTGAAGATTTGATTGCGCTGCTCGACGCGCTCAACGTCAAGAGGGCGCACGTCGTCGGCCTCTCCATGGGCGGCATGATCGCGCAATACGTCGGCGCGAACCACCCCGAGCGCGTGTTGTCGCTTGGCCTGTGCAACACCGCCAGTGAAATGCCACCCCGTTCCACCTGGGCCGCACGCATCGAGTCGGCGCAACAAGGCGGCATTGGCGCACTGGCGGACGGCACCATCCAACGCTGGTTTCGCGAGGGTTTCACCCAGCGTTCGCCCGAGAAGATCAACACGGTTCGCCAGATGATCTTGGCAACCCCGCTGGAAGGTTACATCGCCTGCGCCAGCGCGGTGCGCGACATGGCGCAAACTACGATGTTGCTCAAAATCAAAGCCCCGACACTGGTGATGACGGGCCGGCAAGACCCGGCCTGCACGGTGGAGCAGGGCACCGTGTTGCACCGCATGATCGACGGCTCGAAGTTCGAGATCATCGAAGACGCGGCGCATTTGTCGAACATTGAGCAGCCCGAGGTCTTCAACCGCAATTTGCGGCAGTTTCTGGACTCGGTTCCGGCCTGAATTCCTGCGATTCCATCGACGCCCGCACAATGGACTCCCCATGACACTCAAGACCCGCATCAAGCAGTCGGCACTTGGCATCGCCCTGGCCGCGACAGCGTTATTCACGCAAAACGCCATCGCGCAAGCTTTCCCTAACAAAGCCGTCAAATTGGTGATCCCGCTCACTGCAGGCTCCGGCGCCGACATCGCCGCGCGCATCGTTGCCAAGTCGCTCAGTGAGATCTGGAAGCAGCCGGTCGTCATCGACAACCGCCCCGGCGCGGGTGGCCTCGTGGGCACAGGTGTGGTCGCACAAGCGCCTGCCGACGGGTACACGTTGATGGTGCAATCGGCCTCCTATTCCGCCAACCCGGCGCTCTATAAGAAGCTGCCCTATGACGTGAACAAACCGCTGGTAGACGTGGCCTTCATCGGCATGACGCCCTACGTGATGGTGACCGCTGCCAACGGCCCCTACCTGAACGTGCGTGATCTGGTGAACGACAGCAAAGCCAAACCCGGCGCTGTGGCTTTTGCCTCGGCTGGGCAGGGCAGCTCCACCCACCTCGCCGCCGAACATTTCAACCAGGCCAGCGGCATCCAGATGTTGCACATCCCCTACCAAGGCTCGCCGCAAGCGATGCAAGACACGATGGCAGGCCGCACCGCGTTTTACATGGCCCCGCTGGACGCGTCGATTGGCCACGTCAAAGGCGGCAGGCTCAAAGCCCTGGGCGTGACCACCAGCGCCCGCGCCGAAGCCGCCAGCGACATCCCCACCTTGGCCGAACAAGGCATGGCCGGCTTCGACCTGAGCCTGTGGTTTGGCCTGTGGGCGCCACCCGATACGCCTGCCGCGTTGACGCGACAGATCAACGCCGATTTGAACAAGGCCTTGTCAGACCCTGAAGTCGTGGCCGCCTTCGCCAAGGGCGGCATCGCGATCAAAAAGCAAACGCCTGCTGAATTTTCCGTTTTTGTGAAAGACGAAGCGGGGAAGTTTTTGAAGATTGCGCGGGATGCGAAGCTGGAGCCGCAGTAGGCGCGTCAAGGCAGTTATCCCTGGTCGTCCGTGGGCGGGCCGCAGAGGCAGGGGAGGGTGGCTACGCGAATGTCACCCGCCGCGTGAATCGCCCGTGCGCTTCGAAAAAACCCGGCGCGCGGCTCTTTCTTTATTTCGCTACCTCACCCACCCCGACCTCAGCGGCAATAGCGTCAATAGCGGCAGCTCCTCTGCAACGCTTGAACATCCCGCCAGCGACCTAAACCGCCAGACGGTTGTTTTGAATTTGTTAACACCCATATTAACAAATTTGACTTTTAAGCCAGTTCAGCGCAGTTTTTAAGGTTTTTCACCCTCCAAGTCACGAATAATGTGCGTAAGAAGCTACTAAT
>JANOYE010000169.1:0-5445 GCA_031428695.1 Rhodoferax sp.
TGGCCGTCATGCGCCCGGGGATGGCGCGAGTGTTCTGCGGGCAGACCAGGCTCAGGTATTCCTTGGCAACTTTGCTCAGGTGGCGCGTGTCGTTGAGCGCACGGGCCAGGAAGCCCTTATCGTCTTTGAGCCAGCGCTGAATGCCATCTTCTGCAAAGCGATAACGCTTGAATTTCGGCATTAGCTCAGCGCGGTTCAAAATGCCGTCGTAGGCCCAGCCTTGCGTTGCAAAGTCGTCTTTCGCTTGCCACGGCGTGCGATTGCCCTTGACGCGGTTGGCTTTACGCAGCGCTACGGTTTTGTTGTTCAAGCTGTCGTCCAGCGTTTCTGAAAACGGCAGGATATGCTCGATCTCCACCTGATCGCTGAGCAACATCGCCACGCTAATTTGTTCACCTGAATACGGACAACGACGATCAGCTGGGTCGAAGCTGAGTTCTTCCCACAAAATCATTTTTTGAATGTCCGCCATCCTGACTCGCTCGGGGCTGGTGTTCAGCGCGGCGGCGATATCCGCGCGGATACGGGCATTTCGGCGCTGGTTGTCCGCCTGGCGCTTGCTGTCTTCATCGCGCTGCTCTTTGCTTTGCTTCAAGTCGCGCGCCAGTTCCACAATCACCTGGCTGGGGTGGCCGTAACGCTTGATGAGCGCATTGACCACCAGTCGCACCTGATTCAGACCGATATGAACGGTGGGGTTCGCAATCTTGCCGTAGCGCTTTTCTTCTCGATCCTCAGGCGCGCCAGTGCCAAACCCTACATGGCGCTGAAGTGGGATGCCGTAGTAGGGCAGTTCGGGCAAGATTTCTCCAGTGGCCGATGCACTGATGTTGCTGTGGTGCTCAAACCCGGCTGCCAGCACGGCTTTGTCATACGTCACCAAGGGCTCAATATCGCGGCGCAATTCGGGCAGGATGCGGGCGAGCGCCTGCGTGCACAGGCTGCCGTAACCTTCGGGCAGGCCGGTATTGGCGATTTCTTCTGCGCGGTGTTCATCAATGCCGGTTTCATCTTGCAGCCAGCGCACCAGCTTGGCTTCGTTTTCTTCCTTGACCAGTTGCAACACGATGCCATCTTGCTTAGCCTCGTCAAAATCAAACCAAGCTTTGCCAAAACGGCTGTCATCGCTCAAGATCGCACTGGTCACATTACCCTTAAGTTCCTGGCGCTTCGGGTCTTCAAAATTGAATTGCACGGCACCGCCGGTGCCCAGCAGTTTCTTGATCTGCGTGAAGCTGCGTTTGCTGTGCTGCTCCAGGGCTGAGATGAGCTCATTGCGTTGTCGCAAGGTGAGCGCTTCTTCTTTCAGGCCTTCGCGCAAAATTCGCAGATTGTTCACCTCCTGGTACATGCGAAAGCGTTGCGTGCTGGGCAAAGCCAGCGGCGCACGTTCCTCGTCTGGCATGAAGGTGCAGCGCCCTGGTTTCACGGGTTTTAGCTTGCGCTGAAAAAGCAGGGTGAAACGCAATTCGTCTCGTGCGACATCGGTGAAGAGAGCAGGATTCAGCTCCGCTTGCATGCGCCAAAGCGCGTCAAACTCAGCCTCGATCATGGCCCGGTCAATGTACAAATCGTAGCTTTTGTTGATCTTGGTTTTACCGTCGTCCTTGATTACCTTCTCCTGCCGATAACGTGCTCGGACAAACCCACCCGTTGCGGCGCGCTTGTTCAGCCACTCGCCCACAGTGCGGCAGTTTTCGGCTTTCATGCTTTCGCGCAGTTTGCTGATCGCCGTCTTGAGTGCTCCGCTGTCGTTGTCTTTTTTGTCCGTCTTGCGATTGCTTTTGAAACCCCGACGCTGGTTGATGTGAAACAACGCACGGGCAAATTCTTCAGGTTTTAGCGCTTCGTCCAGCCCTTTGGCGCGCAACGCATAGGGATTGAGCGTGACGAGTTCTTTTCGTTTGGCTTCGTCTGTCGGGAAAAAGCCGTGCTCAATGAGCGAACGCGCCATGCGCGCCTTGCGCTTGAGCAGGCGGTCGCGCCTGCGCCGCATGGCCCGTGCGTCACGCCGCGTGACAGCCAGCGAGGAGCCATCTTTGGGATTGCGGCCATCTGAAAATATCCGCACACCGGTTTTGATGACTGCACAAGGCTCGTTTTCAGCATCCAGCCGAATCATCGCCCAGCCCAGCGATGTTGAACCCAGATCCAGTGCCAGCCGGTAACGCATTTTTGCCATTGAACCTCCCCAATTTTTAAGTCTGTTTTTGTAACGCTTTGTTTTTACCCTGAACTGCGATAGACTTCAAGCACTATCACGATTGGGATATGCGCTCTGGACGCTAACAAGCTGAAAGATGCACCAAATGGAAGGCCGCTATATGCGGCCTTCGTCTTTTTGTTGCCGCAAGATGCGACGGGTAGTGTTCGCAAAAAAGTTGAGACTTGTCACCGGTGCCGAATGACCCTGCTCAACGGCTCCATCGAGTCAACAGTTTGCGTTAATGTTGATATGTATGTTAATTATTGGGTGTTCAGCCAATAATTTGTAACTTTTCGACCTCTAAGTCACGGATAAGGTGCGTAAGAAGCTATTTTATTAATAGCGTTCAATAAGTCCGTGTCCCGCCACATTTGTGCCTTCTCCGCCTAAGCGCTGCGCGCTCTTCCGCCCTTCTCCGCCCAGGTCCTGGTCCAGCGGATTTGCATGAAGCGCAGCAGCAACAGCATGGCGGCGGCGCAGGCGGCGAAGGCGACGAAGCCCCACAGGTAACTGCCGGTGTGCTGTTTCGAGAGGCCCATGGCGTTGGGGATCAAGCCGCCGCCCAGGGCGCCGATCTCGCCGATCATCGAGCCGGCCACGGCGGTGGTCATCGGCCAGCGCAGCGGCACGAGCTGAAACAGCGCGCCGTTGCCTGCGCCCAAAGCGGCGAAGCAAATCAGAAACAGCAGCATGGTGGCGGGCAGCGAGTTTTCGGCCAGGCCGCAGCCGATCAGGCTCACGGTGACGACGACCAGCACCGTGGTCAGCGTGTTCACGCCGCCCCAATGGTCGGAGATCCAGCCGCCAAACACCCGCACCGTCGCGCCCATGAAAGCCGCGAGCATGGTGAGCTGGCCGGCCTGCACTTTGGAGACGCCAAACTGGTCGTAAAAGTAGCTGGGCAAAAACGTCACCAGGCCGATAAAGCCGCCGAAAGTCACGGCGTAAATCAGGCTGAAGGCCCAGCCGTCTTTTTCAAACAGGCAGGCGATGTGTTCCTTGAAACTGGCGTGTTTGTCCAGATCAGTTGGCTCTTTGGCAAAGACAATCATCACCACAATCGGCACCATCACCGAAATGGCGGCAATGCCGTACACCGTTTGCCAGCCGAAGGCCTGCGCCAGTGGCGGCGCGAGCAGAGCGGAGACGGCGGTGCCCACGTTGCCCGCGCCCACCAGGCCCATTGCAAGGCCCTTGTAACGTGGCGGAAACGAGCCCGAGCCGAGCGACAGCGCCACGCCGAAGCTCGCGCCCGCAATGCCCAGCAGAACGCCCATGGCCAGCAGGTCGTTGAACGAGTTGACAAAGAAGTAGCCGTACAGCAGGGCGATGGCGATGCCGCCCATTTCCACCAGCGTGGCGTTTTTGCGGCCGATGTATTGCGCCAGGATGCCCAGCGGAAAACGCATCAGCGCGCCGGCGAAGATGGGTATGGACAACATCAAACCCTTTTGCGCGGGTGTCAGGTTGTAGGTTTCGGAGATGAAAGGCGCCATGGTGCCGTTCATCACCCAGATGGCGCAGGAAAACATGAAGTAAAAGAACGCCGCGCCCAATGTCGGGGCGTGGCCGGCGTTCAGAAAGGTGCGAAATGCACCGGATTGGGAAGTTACGGGGGAGGCAGAGGCGGTGTGCAGGGGCATGATGCACCAAGCCTTGCCAGAACCGTGCCAATCTGGAGATTGGCGACGTGACTTGGGGCTACGCGGGTTCCATGCCGTTTTCGCGGATCGTGCCTGCGCACCCAGCTAAGCGCATGAAATCCAGCAAGGCGGCGGCCATCTGCGGCCGAGTGCAGGTGCTGGCCAGGGCGGCGCTGAAGGTGGTGATGATTTCAATTTCGGGTGGCAACATGCCGATCATGTCGATGCCTTTGACGTTCAGCAACTCACTCAACTGCTGAAACCCCAGCGCGACCTCGCCCTTGGCGATCAATGCGCCCACTGGAATTCCAGGCGGCGCTTGCACGATGCGCGGCTTGATGACATCGGCAATGCCCCAGCGCTCAAACAGCTTGGCCAGTTGCACGCCGCTCGGGCCGGTGGAATACCCCAGCGTGGGAGCCGCCAGCACGGCTTGTTTGACGGCGGCTTCGGAGGAAATATCTGGATGCGGCGTGCCGCTTCGCACCGCCACACCGACGCCAGAGACGACCAGGTCGCGCAAAGTGCCATCGACAAGTTTGCCGGCCTGGTGCAGCGCGTCCATGGCGTTGCGGGCCAGGATGACGATGTCAAACGCCTCCCCGGCTTGCACGCGTTTGGCGGCATCTACGCCGCCGACGGACTCAACGTTGACGGCCTGGCCACTGGCCGCCTGGTACTTTGCCGCCAGACCCGACAGGATCAGCTTGGTGGCCATCGAAGAGAGGATACGGACGGGTGCCGTTGCAAGGGTGGGTGCTGTTGTCATGCCGCGAATTTTAGGTGTTGCTTCAACGCGCCCGCCCCTCAAGCCCCCTTCGAGCTGCCCCTTCAAGCCACCCCTTAAGCTGCCCCGTAAGCCGCCAGCTTCTCCACATGCGACTGGCGCGTGTACTGAAAGTTCAGCACACTTTTTCGGTACAACTGGTACAGCGGGCTTTGCGCCAGCGCCACGCGGTTGCGCGGTCGCTCCAGCGGAACTTCGAGAATGTCGCCAATGGTGGCCGCAGGGCCGTTGGTCAGCATCACCACGCGGTCTGACAACAACACGGCTTCGTCCACGTCGTGCGTCACCATCACCACAGTGCTGAGGGTGGCGGCCACAATGGCCAGCAGCTTGTCCTGCAGCTTGGCGCGGGTGAGGGCGTCCAGCGCGCCAAAGGGCTCGTCCAGCAGCAGCACTTTGGGCTCCATGCACAGGGCGCGGGCGATCCCCACACGCTGTTTCATGCCGCCCAAGATCTCACCCGGGCGCTTGTGCACCAGGCTCTAAACTTGGGCACTATGGAAAAGGGTGAATCTGCGGCAGGCGTTTTGGTATTGGGCATTGAGTCGTCCTGCGACGAAACCGGTGTGGCGCTGGTGCGCTCGCAGGGCGCGGGCACCCCCCTTTTGCTCTCACACGCCCTGTACAGCCAGGTTGAAATGCACGAGGCCTACGGCGGCGTGGTGCCTGAGCTGGCCAGCCGCGACCACATTCGGCGCGTGTTGCCCCTAACCCAGCAGGTTTTGCGTGACTCCGGCTGCCGCTTGGAAGAAATAGACGTGGTGGCCTTCACCCGCGGGCCGGGCCTGGCTGGCGCGCTCTTGGTGGGC
>JANOYE010000170.1:0-2165 GCA_031428695.1 Rhodoferax sp.
GAAGCTCAGTCGCGAGGGTGCCTGAAAAGTGGGCCCACCTGCGTTGGGTTAGTGGATTTGGTTTAGAGTTGGCAGATGGACTTCACCATTCCCCCAGACATCCAAGCCTACCTCGCGGAGCTTGACGCCTTCATCGAGCGCGACATCAAGCCGCTCGAACAGCAAGACGACAACATCCGTTTCTTCGACCACCGCCGCGAATTCGCGCGGACCGATTTCGAGCGGGATGGCCTGCCGCGCCATGAGTGGGAAGCGCTGCTGCATGAGATGCGCCGCCGTGCCGACGCTGCGGGCCACTACCGTTACGCCCTGCCCGCTGAGTTCGGCGGCAAAAACGGCTCGAACCTGGCGATGGCCATCATCCGTGAACACCTCGCCGCCAAAGGCCTGGGGCTGCACAACGATTTGCAAAACGAGAGCTCCATCGTCGGCAATGCGCCCGTGGCACTGATGTTGCGCGACTTTGGTTCGCCTGCGCAAAAGGAACAATTTATTCCCGGCTTGCTCGACGGCAGCCTGCGTTTCGGTTTTGGTTTGACCGAGCCCAACCATGGCTCGGACGCCACTTGGATGGAAACGCGGGCTATCCACGACAACAGCGACGGTGGCAGCGCAGCGCCCGCTGGCGGCTGGCGCATCAGCGGTGAAAAAATTTGGAACACCGGCCTGCACACCGCCACGCATGACCTGGTATTCGCCCGCACGTCGGGCAAAGACGGTGACGCGCGCGGCATCACCTGCTTCATCGTTCCCACCAACGCGCCCGGCTTCAAGATTGAAGAGTATTTGTGGACTTTCAACATGCCCACCGACCACCCGCGCATCTCCCTTACCGATGTTTGGGTGGCAGACGACGCGATCCTCGGCGTGCCGGACAACGGCCTGGCGCTGGCGCAGCACTTCGTACATGAAAACCGCATTCGCCAGGCCGCTTCCTCGCTGGGCGCAGCGCAGTATTGCATCAATGAAAGTGTGGCCTACGCGCGGGTGCGAAAACCGTTTGGCAAACCGTTGGCCGTGAACCAGGGCATTCAGTTTCCGCTGGTGGAGTTGCATACCGAAGCGGCGATGTTGCGCGCGTTGATCTACCAGACCGCCTGGCGCATGGACCAGATGAGCAAACCCGAAGTGGCGCGGCAATTGAGCGACCAGGTGTCGATGTGCAACTACCGCGCCAACCGCCTGGTGTGCGACGCGGCGGACCGCGCCATGCAGGTACATGGTGGCATGGGTTATTCGCGCCACAAGCCGTTTGAGCACATTTACCGCCACCACCGGCGTTACCGCATCACCGAAGGTTCGGAAGAAATCCAGATGCGCAAAGTGGCCGGGCATTTGTTTGGCATGATCGGCAAGTCTGACTAGGCCATGGCGTTGGCAGAGTCAACCGCCGAAGGCGCCGGTGCAGCGACGGTTGCACCGAACCTGGCCTTGATCGAGGCGACGCTGCAACGCCTGTGGGGCGAAGCCGTGAAGGTGACGCAGATGCGGCGCCTCACCGCCGGAGCCACCAAACAGACCTGGCAGTTTGAGGCGATTTTGCGTGGCGTGGCGCAGCCTTTGATCCTGCAAACCCTGCCGCCCGCCAAACTGCTGTCGGCTCACAACGAAACACGCCGCACGCTCACCCCCGAGCAAGATGCCGACATCTGCGCGCTGGCCGGCGCCCATGGCGTGCCCGTGCCCGAACTGGTGCTGCGCCTGGATGGCTCGCAGGGCATTGGGCAGGGCCTCATCACGCGTTTTGTGGCGGGCGAGACGCTGGCGCCGAAGATTCTGCGTGATGCCCGTTACGCCAAAGCACGCGAGCGCATTACTGCGCAATGTGCGCAGGCGCTGGCTGATGTTCATCGCATTGCGCCCGCCAAGGCAGCGTTTTTACCAGTGAAGGGCGCCGCTGCGCAATGGCAAGACAACCGCGCGCAGGTCGATGCCAGCGGCATTCGCCACCCTGCCCTGGAATGGGGCCTGCGCTGGATCGAAGAGCGTCTGGCCGAACATGCCAATCCCGCACCAGTGCCCGTGCATGGCGACTTTCGGCTTGGCAATTTCATCGTCAACGACGACGGCTTGGCGGCTGTGATCGACTGGGAGTTGGCGCATCTGGGCGATGCTATGCAGGACCTCGCGTGGCTGTGCCTGCGCACCTGGCGGTTTGGCGGGCC
>JANOYE010000171.1:0-9918 GCA_031428695.1 Rhodoferax sp.
GGCGATCCGCCGATGTGGGGTCGCCCCACCGACGTGTTGCAAATGAAAGACGGCTCAATTTTGCTGTCAGACGACTACAACGGCGTTGTCTACCGCATCAGTTACGCCAAATAAGCAAGACTTCAACATGCTCATTTCCCGTTTCGCATGTTCTTTGAGCGCGCTGCGGTGGAGCAAAACGGCGGCGCGTGCAACGGCCGCTGTTTTTGTTTTCGCCATGCCACTGACGTTTGCCCATGCGGGTTTGGAAGAGGGGCGTGAAAAGGCGCAAATCTGCGCGGCTTGCCATGGCATTGGCGGCAATTCGCTGACCCCGGCGATTCCGTCACTGGCGGGCCAGCCACGCCAATTCATTGTGACGGCGCTCTTCATGTTTCGCGAAGGCCGACGGGTCAATGACCAAATGACGCCCTTTGTCGAAAAACTCAGCAATGCCGACTTGAACGACTTGGCGCTGTATTTTTCGTCGCAAAAACTTGCCGCGCCCAAGCGCCAGGCCGACGCCGCAGTTGTGGCCAAAGGCAAGGAAGTCACTGAACGGAACAACTGTGTGGCCTGCCACACCGCAACCTTGGTCGGGCAGCAGCACATACCGCGCTTGGCCGGCCAGCACAAAGACTACTTGCTGGAGCAGCTCAAAGGCTTCAAAGCCTCCAAAAGAGCCGACTACGACGGCACGATGACGTCTGCCGCACAGGCACTCACCGCCGAAGAGCTGGAGCCGCTGGCGGAATATTTGTCAACCTTCGTTGCCCCTTAATCCTTTAGTACCTTAGCGCCGCGCCACTTTGGTGGCTTTGCCAGCCGAACGCTTGGCCTGCGCTGCGCCCGAAGAAGCCTTCATGGACGAGCGTGCCGCTGTTGCAGCGCTGTTGCTGCGGCCTCGGGACGATGCTTGCGCCATCTCGGTCGGCAAATACAGCACCACCTGCTGGCCTTTTGCGAAGGACGCTTGTGCGCCAACTTTGTTCCATTCCGCCACACTGGCAGCAGTCAGCCGGTAGCGCTTGGCCAGGCTGCCGACGGATTCGCCTTTGCCGGCTTTGACGACGGTGCGTCGCGTCAATATCTCAGGCGACAAGCCAATCTGGCCGTTGTCTGCCACTTCGACAGGGACATCTTTTTCGACTCGATTGCCGCGGGTCACCACCAACGTGGAGCCGGCCGCAATCACCGAGTTAGGGGGGATATTGTTCACTGCCCTCAATTCCACTTCCGCCATGCCAGTTTTCTTCGCAGCATCCGCCGTCCGCATGGTCGAAGGTGCGGTCCAAACCGTCCAGCTTGCCAGGCGGCCGCCTTTTAGTTCGCGCAGATTTCTTTGAAACACTTCGGCCTGGTCCCACGGCAACAAGATTTGCGGCGTGCCAGCGGCGAGAATCACCGGGCGGTTGGCTGAAGGGTTGAGCGCCTTGAAGTCGTCTACCGTGACGTCGGCAAGCTTGGCCGCCAGCGACACGTCAATATCGCGCTCAATCGAAACGCTCTGGAAGAACGGGTGATTTTCGATCAGCGGCAAAACCGACCCGAAGGCCTGAGGCGCGCTCACGATGTTCTTGACCGCCTGCAACTTGGGCACATACTGGCGGGTCTCCGCGGGCATCGCCAAGTCAAGGTAACCGGTGCCCAGCCCGGCCTGCCTGTTTTTGGCGATCGCACGGCCGACGCTGCCTTCGCCCCAGTTGTAGGCCGCCAGCGCCAAATGCCAGTCGCCAAACATGCGGTGCAGTTTTTGCAGGTAGTCCAGGGCCGCCCGCGTTGAGGCCAGCACATCGCGACGGTCATCGCGAAAAGCATTTTGTTTCAGTTCGAAGTGTTTTCCGGTCGCGGGCATGAATTGCCACATGCCAGCCGCTTTGGCGCTGGAGACCGCCTGCGGGTTGAAGGCGCTCTCGATGAACGGCAACAAGGCCAACTCGGTGGGCATGTTGCGCAACTCGAGTTCTTCGACAATGTGGAACAGGTATTTGCGTGAGCGCTCTGTCATGCGGCCGATGTATTCAGGGCGCGAGGCGTAATACTGTTCGCGGTCTTTGACCAGGTCGGTTTCCAGGTTGGGCATCGCGTAGCCGCGCCGAATGCGCTCCCACAGGTCCGCAGGCGCGGCCAGTTGGGCGACACCCCGACTCGCCGCTTCGCTTGCCGCAATGGGTTTCAGTGCGTCGCCTGAAATGGTCGAAGTGGGTGCCCTGCCTTGAATGCCGGTTGAAGCAGTGGGGGCGATTGCGCCGGCTGGCGATACAGGGGCAGTATTTGCTGAAGTTGCGGTCGATTGAGTCGGCAACTGTGCTTGGGGTGCTTGGGGTGCTTGTGTTGCACAACCGGCCAAAGTTGCAACCAGAGCCATTGCCGCTAACGGGTGAATTGCCCGCTGAATAATGAAGTTCATCGTGGCAGGCCACGAAGGCAGTGCATGGCTAGAATGGTTTGTTCGGTCAAAATTGGATTGGAATCGTTGGTGCAAATTGATAACAGGCGCATGAACCAGCAAATTATAGGATTGCAGGACTGGTTTCAAACGCCCCCCGGCCGATATTTGCTCGAATGGGAAAGTGCCCAATTTGATGCGGTCGTGGCCGACATCTTTGGCTACCATGCGTTGCAGTTGGGTCTGCCCGTGCTGCCTGCGCTGCGATCAAACCGCATGCCGCACCAGTGGGTGGCCGATGCGCCTGCCGGCGATGGGACGAATCTGGGGCGCACCGGGCCGAAGACCGATCTGGCCACTGACTACGCAGCACTGCCGTTCCCGGCCAACAGCCTCGATCTGGTCGTCTTGCCGCATGCGCTGGAACTGGGCGCTGACCCCCACGCCACACTGCGCGAGGTAGAGCGTGTATTGGTGCCCGAGGGGCGAGTGGTGATCAGCGGCCTCAATCCGGCCAGCCTTTGGGGCCTGCGCCAGCGGCGCGCGCACCTCTACCGACGCCTTGGTTTTGGTGAATTGTTTCTGCCGCAAAGTGGCGAGTTCATTGGGTATTGGCGGCTGCGCGACTGGTTGCGGCTCTTGAGCTTTGAGGTTGAAACCGGAAAATTCGGTTGTTACCGGCCATCAGCGCGCACTGAAAAATGGCTGAATCGGACGGAATGGATGGATCGCGCTGGCCAACGGTGGTGGCCCATTTTCGGGGCGGTTTATTTCGTCGTGGCGGTCAAGAAAGTGCATGGCATGCGCTTGTTGGGCGCGACCTGGAAGACTGCACCGGTGCGCCAGAGTGCGCCGGTGCCGATCACCGGCCGAACCAACGGCGCGCACTCGCAGGCGCACGAAGAGCGCAGTCACCAGCCGCCTGTTTCCAGCCATTTTTGAATCTGCGCAAACTTGTCAATGCCCCAAAACATCTCACCGTCAACGATGACGGTGGGCGAGCCGAACACACCGGCCTTGAGTGACCTGTCTACCTCGTCGCGCAACAGCCGGGCAGCCTCAGGGGCTTGAACAGCTTCGACCAGAGTTGCTCCTGAAATAGTAGCTGATTGTGCAATGTTTGCGAGACTTGATGCCTCAGAAAGGTCTATGCCTTGTGCCCAATAGGCGTGCAGCAAGCCTTTGGCAAAATCTTTCGCAACCTCCGGGCAATTCACCTTGGCCCAGGCAAACGCGCGGCCACAGGCCAACGGATTCATGGGCGGCAATCCGGCCTCGCGCTGCATGGCGATTCGATGCTCCCGCGCGTAACGACCCACGTCGTTGCGGGTGTAGGGGCCTTTGAGCGGCGTATCCAGCAGCGGCTTCAAGCCCATCACTTTCATGACCGATACGCCCAGCAGCATGGGGTGCCATTCCACCGTCCGCCCATGCTGAGCCGCCAGCTCGTCAATGCGCAATGAGGCGAAGTAGCCAAAGGGCGAGATGAAATCAAAGTAAAAGTGCAGCGGCACAGTGGAGGGTGCGGGCATCAAACCACCTTGGAGGCCAGCCACGGCAGGCCGTGCAAAGCCAACATGCCGCTGGCCACCGTCCAGACCATGTTGCCCTGTTTTTTAATCGCCACGCCCAATGCCATCAAGGCAGCCACGTAACGCGGCCATTGGTCAAACGTGCCAATGCGGCCACTGGACATCACCACGCCGCTGAACACGATCGCCGCAAAAATGGCGGGCACCATGAATTTGAGGCCGTGCTCCAGCCAGGGCGGAATGTCCCGCTTGGCAAACAGGCCAATGAAGGAATATCGAATCAAAAAAGTGCCGATGGCCAAACCGAAGACCACCGCCCAACTTTGCCACGCCGTCATGGTGCCTTGGCTCCATCCTGGGCTTTGCGCGTTGGCAGCTTCTCGGTCAGCAGCCCCGCCGCCATGCCGATGAAACAGGCCGCAATCAGCCCCAGCTTGAGCGGCAGGTCGAACAGCAGCACGCTGGCGCCGCCGCCCACAAGGGCAGCCGCCAACAAAGGCAGGTTGCGCACGGTCATGGCGCTCATGGCGATGAAAGACAGCGGAATCGCAAAGTCCAATTGCCAACTGGCGGGCACCACATTGCCGGCCAACACGCCCACGGCGCAAAAGAACACCCAGTTGGGCCACAGCACAGACGTGATGCCGGCGTAATACCACAGCAAGTGTTTGTCATGGGGATGGGTTTGTTCGCGCCGTTGCACGAAAGCAAAGGCGTTGTCCACCAGAAAAGCCGCACCCAACATGCGTTTGCCGGTGCTTAAGTGGCGCAGCTTGGGCGCCATGGCCGCGCTGTAAATGGCCATTCGCAGATTAACCACCAGGCCCGACAAGACGGCAACCCAAAGCGATGCGGAGCTTTGCACAAACTGCATCACCACCGCCTGGGACGAGCCGCCAAAAACCAGAGCGCCGATGGCGAGCGCCGCGGATGTTTCCATGCCGGCATTGGCGGAGGCAACACCGCAGACCACGGCAAAAGGGACGTAGGACGGCACCATGATGAGAATCGCGCGGGCACCGGCCCAGAAGGCAGCGCGCGCGGCAGGGTCAGAAGGCAACATTCGGCGATGCTAAACGAGCCGATGCAAGGCCGGATGGGGGCTGGCGCACTTCGGAAAAATAAAAGGAAAATTTGAAGTCATCGTACAACTGTTCTGAGTGTGTGGTTTGACAGGATTAAATGGCAAATTCGATCGCTAAAAACACAACAAATAACATTTTTAATAATAAAATAGATTAAATAATAATCAATTTACAGTTATAAAGCATAGCTAAGAATCGTTAAAATATGTGACTTGGATTCCACTATTTATCAATAACAAAATTCAAAAATAAATATTATTGTCATTGCCCTTGCTTGTCCCGCAATCGATCGCGGCTGTTGGCCAGATGGGTGCGTATGGCGGCGCGGGCGGCTTCCGGGTCTTGATTGCGGATGGCGTTGAAGATGCTTTGGTGCTCCCCGTTGACGCGCCGAAGGTAGTCTAACCGCCCGTCTGCCGTGCTGGGCAAGGTGTTAACGCGGGTGCGGGGGATGATCATCGTGCCCAGGTAGGCCATCAAATCTGCGAAGTGCCGGTTGCCCGTGGCGCGAGCCACTTCCATGTGGAACTGAAAGTCGGCCGGCACGGCGTCTGAGTCGTGCTGCACCGCAGATTCAAAGTCGTCCAGTGCCGAGCGCATGGCCATCAAGTCGCCGTCGGTGCGGCGTTGTGCGGCCAGGCCTGCAGCCTCGGTCTCCAAGCTGATGCGAAGCTCAAGCACCGAGATCACGTCGGCCACCGTGGAGAGTTGGGTGTCGGCAATGGTGAAATTCGCGCCAGGGGTTCGGGCGCTCACAAAGGTGCCGATGCCATGGTGGGTGTCTACGGCGCCGGAAGCCTGCAGCTTGGACAGCGCCTCGCGCACCACGGTTCGGCTGGTGCCGAACCGCGCCATGAGCGCCGTCTCGGTGGGCAGTTTGTCGCCGGGTGCGAATTCGCCCAGCCGAATGCTGTTGCCCAGCCCCTGAGCGATTCCATCCACCAGGCCCTTGCCTCGGCGCGAGGTGGTCGCGCCGACCCCGCCAGGGGCTGGGTTGATCCGCCGGGGTGGGGAGTTTGGCGGCGCCGTAGGGGTTTTCATAGCCATTTTTGGCGGATTTTGAGGTGCAGAGGGTTTAAAAAGGGCTTGACAGGTGGTACATTGAAGTTAGAATTTTAAGTCATCAGACAACTTAAATCAACTCACGAACGGGTTTCATTCGGGGTTTCATTCGGGGTTTCAGTGTGTGCTCCGCCCTGCATCCTGCGTTGACCTTTTTTCACGACTTCGCTTTTCATTGTTCACCCTACGCTATGACCATTAAAACCCACCATCGCCTATTGATGACCGGCGCCGCCGGTTCCCTCGGCACCGCCATGCGCCCCCGGCTCAAGGCCAATTGCGAGGTGTTGCGCCTCTCGGATCGTTTGAACGTGCCCGCCGCCAATGCGGCAGAAGAAGTCAGCCTGGCTGAGCTGGGCGACGAAGCGGCGGTGCTGGACTTGCTCAAGGGCGTCAACGCCGTCGTCCACTTTGGCGGTGTGTCGGTCGAAGGGCCGTTTGCGCCCATTTTGCAGGCCAACATCATCGGTTTGTACAACCTGTACGAGGCAGCGCGCAAGCAGGGCACCCAGCGCATCATCTTTGCCAGCTCCAACCACGCCACCGGCTTCTACCAGCAGGCTGAAACGATCACGCCCAACGCGGTGCCTCGGCCCGACGGCAATTACGGCGTCTCCAAGGCGTTTGGTGAAAACATTTCACGTTTCTACTATGACCGTTACGGCATCGAAACCGCCTGCCTGCGCATTGGTTCGTGTTTTCCAGAGCCCAAAGACCGCCGCATGCTGGCCAGCTGGTTGAGTTTTGACGACCTGTACCGCCTGCTCACCGCCTGCCTGACCACGCCCTCGCTGGGGCACAGCATCATTTACGGCATGTCCAAAAACTCGGTCACCTGGTGGGACAACAGTGCCGCCAACCACGTGGGTTATGTGCCGCAAGACAGCGCCGACAGCTTCCGCGAAGCGATTTACGCCAAAACGGCCGCCCCCGATGTGCGCGACCCGGTCGTGAAGTTCCAGGGCGGCGCCTACGTCGCCATGGGGCCCTACGGCAGCGTCAATGGATGACGATTTTTTTAAGTTAACCCACCCTAAAGGAAACACCATGAATCTCAAGAAATCGCTGGTCAGTATGGCCGTTGGCCTGTTGGCCTCAGTTGCCTTGGTGGCGCAAGCCACGGAGTTTCGCTCGGCCGACACCCACAACGCGGACGATTACCCCACGGTTGCCGCTGTCAAATACATGAGCGAATTGCTGGACAAGAAAAGTGGCGGCAAACACAAGATCAAGGTGTTCAACAAGCAGGCGTTGGGCAGCGAAAAAGAAACCATCGACCAAGTAAAAATTGGCGCGCTGGACTTCACCCGCGTGAATGTCGGCCCAATGAACGGCATTTGCCCCTTGACCCAAGTGCCGACCATGCCTTTCCTGTTCAGCTCGATTGCCCACATGCGCACGTCGTTGGACGGCCCGGTCGGTGAAGAGATTCTCAAAAGTTGCGAGGCCGTGGGCTTCGTTGGTTTGGCCTTTTACGACAGCGGGGCGCGTTCCATTTACGCCAAAAAGGCCATCAAAACCGTGGCTGATGCCAAGGGCCTGAAGATTCGCGTGCAACAGTCTGACCTGTGGGTCGCCTTGGTCAGCGCCATGGGTGCCAACGCCACGCCGATGCCGTATGGCGAGGTTTACACCGGCCTGAAAACCGGCCTGATCGACGCCGCCGAGAACAACATCCCCTCCTTTGACACGGCCAAACACGTCGAGGCGGTGAAGATTTATTCCCGCACTGAACACTCGATGGCGCCCGAAATTCTGGTGATGTCCAAAGTCGTTTACGACAAGTTGCCGAAGGCCGAGCAAGACATGATTCGCGCGGCGGCGAAAGAATCCGTCGCTTTCCAGCGGCAGAAGTGGGATGAGCAGGAAGCCAAATCCCTGGCCAACGTCAAGGCGGCTGGCGCCGAAATCGTGGAGGTTGACAAAAAATCCTTCCAGGCCGTGATGGGCCCGGTGTACGAGAAGTTCATGGTTACCGCAGACATGAAACGCCTGGTCAAAGTGGTGCAAGACACCAAATAAGTGGCGGTGCAGGCGCAGGCTGGCGGCAACACCATGTTCACCAGAATCTGCGCCACGATTTCCAAGATCATCCTGATGCTGGCTGTGGTCGGGCTGATCGCGGTCATTCTGTGCGTGCAGTGGCAGGTCATTGGCCGTTATGTGTTGAATGACACGCCGACCTGGGCCGAAGCGCTGGCAATGTTGATCGTCCTTTTCGTCACGGCTTTTGGTGTGGCCATCGGGGTGCGGGATGCCGGGCACATTGGCTTGGAGTCCCTGGTCTCGTTGCTGCCAAAAACCTGGCAACGCCGGCTAGAAATCCTGATCCATGGCTTGGTCGGCACATTTGGCGGCCTGATGGTGTTTGGCGGTTGGCAATGGATGGTGGCCAAGTGGGACGAAAAGAAGCCGATGTTGCCCGTGCCGGACGGCATTGACTACCTGCCCATCGTGATCTGCGGTGCGCTGATTGTTCTGTTCTCCATTGAACACATCATCGCGCTGGCTCGCGGCACCGTGGTGGAGCCGGCATGGAATTGACGCTGAACCGCTTCAAGTCAATTCGCGCCCCACAGGTCACGAAGGGACCCGAGACGGGCCTTGGGGGCAGGTGCGAAGCGCCGTGGGGGTTCACATGGAACTAACGATATTGGCGCTGAGCTTCACCGTTTTTCTTCTGATCGGGGTGCCGGTGGCGTTTGCCATTGGCCTGTCTTCCGTCATCACCATCGTTGCTGCCGGTCTGCCGATTGCCGTGGTGTTCCAGAAGATGGTCGGGGGCATGCAGGTATTTAGTTTTCTGGCCATTCCGTTTTTTGTATTTGCCGGTGAACTCATGTTGTACGGCGGCATCGCCGACCGCATCGTGCGTTTCGCCAACAGCCTGGTCGGCCACGTGCGCGGTGGCTTGGGCATGAGCAACGTGATCGGCTGCACACTGTTTGGCGGCATTGCGGGGTCTCCCTTGGCCGACGTGTCCGCCATGGGCTCGGTGATGATCCCGCTGATGAAGAAGGAAGGGTATGACGCTGACTATGCCGTCAACGTCACCACCCACGCGTCTTTGGTGGGGGCCATCATGCCGACCTCCCACAACATGATCATTTTCACGCTGGCGACGTCTGGCATTGCCTCGGTGAGCGTGTTGGGCCTGATTCTGGCGGGCTTGGTGCCGGCGGTGATCCTCACCCTGTGCAATCTTGGCGCTGCGTATTACGTGGCCGTGAAACGGGGCTACCCGACACGTGGGGCGTTCAAGGGCTGGGGTGAGGTCATGCGCTCCTTCGGCGCGGCGCTGCCGGGCCTGTTGGTGGTGGTGATCATCCTGGCGGGCATTTTGTCGGGCGCCTTT
Source organism: Rhodoferax sp. (assembly GCA_031428695.1). Classification (GTDB taxonomy): domain Bacteria; phylum Pseudomonadota; class Gammaproteobacteria; order Burkholderiales; family Burkholderiaceae_C; genus JANYCG01. Next base: position 9,403 of record JANOYE010000171.1, read on the forward strand.
ACTGCCACAGAGTCGGCGTCGATTGCCGTGGCCTGGGCGCTGGCAATCACGGTGCTGGTCTACAAGACCCTCACCTGGCACAACTTCCTCAAGGCTTGCGCCAAGGCCTGCAAAACGACTGGTGTGGTCTTGCTGTTGATCGGCATCTCCGCAGCCTTCGGTTACTTCATGGCCTTGTACGAGGTGCCTCAACTGACCGGCAACCTGATGAAATCGATCAGTTCAGAGCCGTGGGTCATCTTTTTGCTGATCAACATCCTGCTGTTTGTCTTGGGCACTTTTCTGGACATGGCCGCCACCATCTTGATATGCACCCCCATCTTCATGCCCATTGCCATGCAATTCGGCATGGACCCGATGCAGTTCGGCATTGTGATGCTGATCAATTGCGCGCTGGGTTTGAACACGCCGCCCGTCGGCACGGTGCAATTCGTCGGCTGCGCCATTGGCGGCGTGACCGTCGGCCAGGTGATGCGCACCATTGCGCCGTTTTATGGGGCGTTGGCGCTGTGCTTG
>JANOYE010000172.1:0-30486 GCA_031428695.1 Rhodoferax sp.
GTTATCCAAATCCCCCCAAATTACCCTTGCGGCGATCGTCACGACGATGCTGGTTGCGCCAGCCGCTGTTTTTGCTGCAGATATCCGCGTCATGTGTTACCAAGATGGCGTTGAGTGCGACGTCACAGCCGAGCAGGCCAAGCGTTTTGAAGCTGCGAACCCCGGCACCAAGGTCATTCTGGACGTTGTGCCCTACAAGTCGATTGTTGAGCAATTGCCGGTGCAACTGGCCGCAGGGCAAGGCCCCGACATCGCCCGCGTGACTGATTTGGGTGGCCTGTCCAAGTATTACCTCGACATTTCCGCGCATGTGAAAGACAAAGCTTATTGGGAAACCAACTTCGGCGCAACGCTGCCGTGGCTGCGCCCGACCGCCGCCGACAAAGGCATTTACGGCTTCATGTCACAGCTCACCATGACCGGCCCTTACGTGAACAAAACCTTGTTCGAGCAGGCCAAGGTGCCAATGCCTGGCCCCAAGGCCACCTGGGACGAGTGGGTTGACGCAACGCGCAAAGTCTCCAAGGCCACGCAAACCCCGGCCGCACTGGCGTGGGACCGCTCGGGCCACCGTTTTGCCGGCCCTGCCATCAGTTATGGCGCCAAGATTTTTGATGCCAAAGGTGATCTGGTGCTGGACGAAGGCTACAAAACCGCGGTCAACAAGTTTGTCGGTTGGCACAAAGACGGTGCCATGCTGAAAGAGGTTTGGGCCGGTAGCGGTGGTTCCAGCTACGCTGACTCCATCGGCGAATTTAAAAACGGCCGCGTCGCCATGGTGCTGTCAGGCTCCTGGCAGATCAACCGCCTGCAAAAGGACATCGGCAATGCCTTCGACTGGGTCGCCGTGCCCAACCCTTGTGGCCCAGCGGCTTGCACGGGCATTCCCGGCGGCGCCGCTTGGGTGGCCCTTAAAACCAGCAAGTCGCCGAAGGAAGTCGGCATGTTTCTGGACTTCATCGCACAAGAGGCCAACTACGCGGAGTTCACTGGCAAAACCAACAACATTCCGGCCCACGCAGGTTTGGCAAAAAAAGGGGTGGCCTACCCCGGTGCAACGCCACAGGCTCGCGCTGCCCTTGGCACCTTCAGCAGCGGCGTCGCCAACCTGTCGCCCGTGGCCTACCAGTTCCAGGGCTACAAATTCAATCGGGCCATCATGCTGCCGACCGTCGCCCGGGTGACCCAGGCCATCGTCGGTGAAATGAACGCCGATGAAGCCATGACCAAGATCAGCGCCGACATGGCTGACGCGGTCAAGCAGGCGCAGAAGTAAGCAGCCGCGCTGCTCACCGCCTTCTGGCTTCAAATAGGAGGTCGATGATGACTCGGGTATTGGGTCTCTTCTTCAACCTCTTTGAGCCGTTGTTCCGCCTGGGACAGCGCGTGTTGGGGTTTTCGCGGCTGGGCTGGTTGTTTGTCGCTCCCAATTTGCTGGTGTTTGGCTTCTTCACGTTCTTGCCAATCATCATCAATGTTGTGTACGCGGTCACGGGAGGTGTCAAGCTCATGCCGATTGAGCGGCCCTTCACTGGCGCTGAAAACTTCGGCATTTTGCTCGAGTGCCGCAACTATTTTGACATTCAAACCTGCCGCAAAGACGTTTTCTGGCGCGCGATATTCAACACCATTAAATTCAGCCTGATCCAAGTGGTCTTGATGGTGGTGTTGTCCCTCGCAACCGCGCTTGTTTTGAACCGCAAAATCATCGGCCGGGGCTTTTGGCGCGGTGTGTTTTTCTACCCGGTGTTGTTGTCACCCGTAGTGGTCGCGCTGATCTGGAAGTGGCTGCTGCAAAGCCAGGGCGTTTTCAATGCCGGGCTGGTGGCCGTTGGCTCAAGCCCAATCGACTGGTTGACCGACGCGGGTTGGGCGTTTTTCTGGACAGTTTTCGTGTCGATCTGGGCGCACATGGGTTTCTACACACTCATTCTGCTGGCAGGCCTGCAGGCGATTCCCAAAGACATGTACGAAGCTGCTGAAATGGATGCGGCGTCACCCTGGCGCACTCTGCGCCGGATCACCCTGCCACTGCTGATGCCGAATCTGATCGTGGTGCTGGTTTTGGCGATGATCCGCGCGGTGCAGATTTTTGACGAGGTGTATGTGCTCACGGGTGGCGGGCCGGGTTCTGCCACCACTTTCATCGTGCAGTTCATTTATCAAACCGGTTTTGCGGAGCAAATTCACTTGTACGGCCTGGCGGCAGCGGCTTCATTGATTCTTGCGCTGGGGTTGATGTTGTTGACGTTTGCACAGCTCAAACTCACCGGCGCCAAAGACGCGGGCCAGAAGGCAAGGTAAGCCATGTCGATCACAAGTTTCCTCACCAGAACCCATGGTCGCGGCAAACCCGACTGGACCGATTGGGTGAGTTACACCTACCTGTTTGTGGGGTTGCTCACGATGTTTGGACCGGTGCTCTGGCTGGTGATGTCGTCACTGAAAACCGAAAGTGCCCTGGCCCAGTTCCCGCCCACGTTTTTGCCCTATAGCCAAAAATATGTGGTGGTCGCCGGTCATGAAAAACCCCTCCCGCTTTACATGACCAAAGACGACACCGGCGCCCAGCGCGAAATGGCGCAGGTGAGGCGCATTGGCATCATGGCCACGATGGTGGAACCGGCCAAACCTGAAACCCAAATACGGGTCAACATCAATGACCGCAAGCCGATCAATGAACTGAAGTTCTCACCCAGCAATTACACCGACATTTTTGCCAAGTTCAGTTTCGGCGTTTATCTGTGGAACAGCGTATTCATCACCGTCGTCGCCACCTTGTTGACACTGTTGATCAACTCGATGGCGGCGTTTGCACTTTCTAAATACCAGTTCAAGGGCCAGCGAGCGGTGTTCATGTTGATCATTGCGACCTTGATGATCCCACCGACCATCATTTTGGTGCCAGTGTTTTTGGTGATCAACAGTGTCGGTCTGCTCAACAACCTGTGGGGCGTGATCCTGCCAGCCATCGCCACGCCCACAGGCGTGTTCTTGCTGCGCCAATACATGTTGACCATTCCAGACGAATTGCTGGAAGCCGCCCGCATGGACCACGCCAGCGAGTGGCGCATCTACTGGCGCATCATCCTTCCGCTGGCCGCCCCCGCGCTGGCCGTGCTGGCGATTTTTTCTGTGATGTGGCGCTGGAACGATTTCCTGCTGCCCCTGATTGTTCTGTCTAAATCGGAGTTCTTCACTTTGCAACTGGCGCTTAACTCCTTCCAGGGTGAACTCAATACGCAATGGCACTACCTTCTGGCGATGACGGTCATCACACTCATCCCCATTACGCTGGTATTTGCGTTCCTGCAGAAATACATCACCACAGGCATCGCCAGCGCGGGTGTCAAATAGCAAATACCATGGCGACCCTCGACCTCAAAAACATCGTCAAATCATTTGACAAAACAACCATCCTGCACGGCGTTGACCTGCAGGTGGCAGACGGCGAATTCGTCGTCTTTGTCGGCCCTTCTGGCTGCGGCAAATCAACCCTCTTGCGGGTCATCTCGGGGCTGGAAGCGGCAAGTTCTGGTGATGTGTTGATCGACGAGAAAAACGTCAATGGCGTGAGCGCCGCACATCGCGGCTGTGCCATGGTGTTCCAGTCTTACGCCTTGTACCCGCACATGAGTGTGTACGACAACATGGCTTTTGGCCTGGAAAACCTGGGCGTCGCCAAAAGCCAAATTGAAGCCAAAGTGGGCGCAGCCGCCACGCTTTTGCGTTTGGGCGAATTGCTGCAACGCAAACCCACCCAGCTTTCGGGGGGCCAGCGCCAGCGCGTAGCGATTGGGCGCGCTATCGTGCGCGAACCGAAATTGTTTCTCTTTGACGAGCCACTCTCCAACCTTGACGCCGAGCTGCGCGTTTCCATGCGCGCCGAAATCCGTGACTTGCATGCGCGCCTCAAGGCCACCATGATTTACGTCACGCATGACCAAGTCGAAGCCATGACCATGGCCGACAAAATCGTGGTGCTGCGCGCTGGCAAAGTGGAGCAGGTCGGCGCACCACTGGAGCTGTACAACAGGCCGGTAAACACCTTTGTTGCCGGCTTCATTGGCAGCCCGCGCATGAACTTTGTGCCGGTGGCTTTGTTGCCGGCTGACCAGGCGCTGGCTGCGCAATTGCCCCAAGGTACGCACACCCTGGGCATTCGGCCAGAACATGCCGTGATTGGCCAAGACGGCCCCATCACCCTGCAGGTCTCGCAGGTTGAACAACTGGGTTCCAGCAGCCTGTTGCATGGTGCCGTAGGTCAAGGCACGCCGCACCAAGCACCCTTCGAGATGGTGTTGGCAGGCCAAACCTCCGTGGTCGGCGGCGATGCGGTTCGCTTGGGGTTGCCGACAGGCCACCTGCATTGTTTCGACAAGGACGGCCTGCGGGTTTGAGGCGATGAATGTATTGTGTGGCGCGCAAGTCGCCAAAACCCATGAGCATGGGGTTGATCTACCGCTTGAAGGCGGTGGCAGTTTCAGCATCCAGGTGCTTGAGCCAACGATGTTCCGCGTGCGTTACCTGCCGGTTGGCGGCTACCGCGAGCCTCGCACCTGGGCCATCGCACCGGTGGCGGGGCAAGACGTTGCCTGGCAAGGCCGAGCACGGGACAATCTCGGCGGTTTCACCTGCCCGCCGGTAAAAATCACCACCACCGGGGATGCGCTGACGCTGCTCACCAGCGATTTATCCGCCACGCTGGGCACCCAACCCTTGACCCTTTCCTGGCACGACAAAGATGGCACGCCGCTGGCTTGTGACCGCGCCACCTCAGCCTACTTTTCCAGCGCCCGCACCGGCGCCGTTCGCCACTACCTGCAACGCGAACCCGCAGACCGGTATTACGGCCTGGGCGACAAAACCGGCCCGCTCAATTTGCATGGCCGGCGCCTGCGCACCGTCGGCATGGACTCGTTGGGTTACGACCCGAAGCAAGGCGATCCGCTGTACAAACATTGGCCGTTTGTGTTGACACGAACGGCGAGCGGCCAATGGTTCGGCATCTACTACGACACCCTGGCGGCCTGCACCTTCGATTTGGGTTGTGAACACGACAACTACCACGAACGGTACCGCTACGTCGGGATTGACGATGGCGATCTGGACTACTACTTCATCAGCGGCAACTCGCCCGCCGAAGTCATTTCACAGTTCGTGCGTTTGATTGGCGGCACCCATTTGCCGCCGCGCTGGTCGCTCGGATTTGCCCAAACCGCCATGGGCCTGGCCGACGCGCCGGATGCGCAGGCTCAGCTTGGCGGCTTCATCTCCCGCATAGAGGCCGAAGGCATTCCCTGCTCGGCCTTTCACTACGGTTCGGGTTATTCGTCGCGCGGCAAACGGCGTTATGTGTTCACCTGGAACTCGGCCAAGTTTCCCGACCCAAAAACGCTGAATGCGCGCTTTCATGCAGCGGGAATGCAGATCGTCGCCAACATCAAACCGTGCTTGCTGGACGACCACCCGGCTTACCAAACTGTGCTGGCCCAGGGTGGTTTCATCAAGGACGCGCTGACCCAAAAACCGGTGGTCGAACAGTTTTGGGACGGTGTCGGCTCGCACCTTGATTTCACCCACCCAGCGGCGATCAAATGGTGGCAAGACGGCCTGCGCGCGCAGGTGCTGGACTTTGGCATTGACGTCGGCTGGAACGACAACAACGAATATTCCATCCAGGACGACGCCGCCACCTGCCACGGTTTTGGGCAAACGATGCCCATGCACCGTGCACGGCCTTTGCACGCGCTTTTGATGACCCGCGCCAGTTTTGAAGCCCAGGCGGCGCATTCGCCGGGCCAGCCTGTGTTCAGCGTCACCCGTGGCGGCTCGCCCGGCCTGCAGCGTTACGCGCAAACCTGGAGCGGCGACAACACCAGCAACTGGGAGAACCTGCGCTGGAACCTGCGCACCGGCCTGCAAATGAGCCTCTCTGGCCTGTTCAATGTGGGCCACGACGTAGGCGGCTTCTTTGGCCCCTCACCCTCGCCCGAACTGTTCGTGCGCTGGGTGCAAGCCTGCTGCCTGAACCCGCGCATGGTGATGAACTCCTGGAAGGCCGATGGCAGCATCAACGTGCCTTGGCTGCATGAATCCGTCACAGAGCATGTCGCAGCGGCGATCCGCCTGCGTTACCGGCTGATGCCCTATTTGTGGTCGCTTTTTGAACGCGCCTCAAGCCAGCACGAACCCATCATCCGCCCGACGTTTTACGACTTTCCCGACGACGAAAAGTGTCTTGACGACAGTGACGATTTCATGCTCGGCAGCGCCTTGCTGGTGGCGCCTGTCGTCGCGCAAGGGGTAAAAACCCGTGGGGTCTATTTGCCCAGCGGGCCAGAAGCCTGGTTTGATTTCCACAGTGGCGCGCGTTACGAGGCAGGCCGCACACACACGATTGCCGCGTCGCTGGATAAGTTGCCACTGTTCGCCCGAGCCGGTGCTTCAATCCCCGTCGCCAATGGCACGAATGGCCGACACCGCCATGACGACCCAGTGAGTGAACGGTTGGAATTTGCCTAAGCTTGAAATAAAATCAGGCCCTAAGTCACGAATAATGTGCGTAAGCAGCTATATTTTGTATAGCGACTGAAATCAATCCACTGTTGCGCCAGAGGCAATCACCAAAGGCCGCCAGGCCTCGGCATCCGCCCGCACAAACTTCTGCATGTCTTCCAGCAACAGCGAGCCCGAAGTGGACGAAGCCGCTTTGTAACGCTCTTGCATCGCGGGCAGCGCCATCACTTCTTTGATGGCACTGGCGAGTTTCTCCAGAATCGGCCGAGGCGTGCCCGCAGGCGCCGCAATGCCAGCCCAGCCTTCAACCACCGTGTCTTTGAAACCTTGCTCGACAAACGTCGCCAGATCCGGCAACACCAAGTTGCGCGCCGGGCTGGTCACGCCCAAGCCCTTGAGCGCGCCCGAGCGCAAGTGCGGCACCGCCGCAGCCAGGCCGTCCATCACCAGCGGCACAGTGCCGCCAATCGCGTCTGTCACGGCCAGCGCGCCGCCTCGGTAGGGAATGTGCGTGAGTGTGATGCCCGCGGCCTGCGCAAAACGCATCATCACCAAATGCGGAATCGAGCCGATGCCCGAGGTGGCAAAACTGATGCCCGGCGCGCGTTTGGCAGCGGCCACAAACTCGGCCAAATTGGCATAGGGCGCATTCTTATTGGCCATCAACGCATAGGGCGTGCGCAAGATGTCTGCAATGTGGGCGAAACTTTTGTCCGGGTCCCAATCGAGCCGGCCCCGGTACAACGTGGAGCCGACCGAGGACGCGCTGATCACCGACACCAGCAGTGTGTAGCCGTCTGGCGCGGCCTTGGCCACCAGGCCGGTGCCCAGCGTCGAGCCCGCGCCGGCTTTGTTGTCTACCACCACCGTCTGCCCGAGCCGCGAACGCAGTTCCTCAGCAATTTGCCGGGCCACGCCATCGGTGGAGCCACCCGGGGCGAAAGGCACGATGAGTTTGATCGGGCCGGCAGTGGGCCAAGCCGGTTGGGCATGTACGGACGATGCCGCAAGCCAAGCGGCTCCCGCCGCGACGACGGTGCGGCGGCCTACGTTGGTTGTGTGACGGGATTTCATAGGAACTCCAGCGGGCGACAAAGACAAAGCTTGTCGCCGAAAGCATCACCTATTAAGCGTCACGCCGCCCGGCGCGCCACCCAAAAGGTCGCGCCCTGCGGGCCGTAACGTTCAGCATGCGGCGTGCCACGCGGCACTTCAAAGCGGTCGCCCGGCCGCAAATGCTCGGTGGCCCCTTCGCGGGTCAGCCACAAATCACCTTTGACGATCAAGGCGCTGACATCAAACGGATGGGTGTGTTCGGGCGCGGTTGCATCAGGCAGCCAGACCCGCTCCAGGATTTCGGCGGGGCTCTTGGCCAACTCTGTGGTGGTGAATTCTTCGAAAGTGGTCATAACGCTTCCTTTTAAGTTTGTCAGTCAAATTTATCGCACAGATTCTTCAGGTGGGCTGCCGGGTGGCTGCATCAACCCAAGTTGCGGCCAAAAAAGCGCAATGTCCTGTCCCAGGCCTGCTGCGCCCACACCGCATCGTACTGGGTTCCGGCGATTCGGCCCGGCCCGGCCGCCGTCTCGTTGGCAAAACCGTGGTGGGCCAAGTAACGGTGAAACTCGAAGGCCACACCAGCGGCGCCCAGTTTCGCTTCCAGCGCATCCACGGTGTCGAGTTTGAAGAACTCATCCTGCGTGGCCCAATGGCCCTGCACCGGCGCCTTGATCTTGCTGGCGTCAATGAACTCCAACGGCGGGCAACCGTACCAGACCACACCCGCATCCACCTCGGGCGACATGGTCAAAGCGAGCAGCGTCAGCGCGCCGCCCATGCAAAAGCCAGTGACGCCGACTTTCGACGCGCGAGCCTTCAAAAACTGCGCCGCGCCACGAACGTCTTGCGATGCCGCGTCGCCAAAATTGAGCGCCGACATCAGGTGGTGCGCCTCCTCGGCCTCCACCGTCGATTTGCCCCGGTAAAGATCCGGCACCAGCGCCTGATAGCCGGCCGTAGCCAGGCGATCTGCCACGCCGCGAATCTGCGCGTTAAGGCCCCACCACTCCTGGATGACCACAATCGCCGGGCCGCCAGCGCCTTTGGCTGGCTCGGCGAGGTAGCCGCTGACGGTTTGCCCGTCCGGGCGCTGGAAATTGACCATGGATCCCATTGCTTGCTCCTCAGTTGATAGATCAGCACCCCATGTTACGCGCGGAAGTTGCGGGCGGACAAGGACTAGGCTCGTAGCTTATAAACTACTAAAATCCTTCTCCCCATGCATCAGATTCTCTCTTTCAAGCGCGGTGAAAACCAGCCCTTCTGGACGTGGTTGAAGAGACGCCAGGATGCGCAATAAAGCAAGTGTTGAAAGTTACACGGACCAACTGGTCGAAGACCTCAAGGACCCGGTCGAGGCTGCCGCCTATTTGCAAGCCGCGATTGAAGAGGGCGACCGCGAAGCGCTGCTGATAGCCATGCGCCACGTAACCGCAGCGCACGGCGGCATGACCGCCATCGCACAACAGACTGGCCTTTCGCGCGAGAGCCTGTACCGGGCATTCAGCAAGCGGGGGAATCCAACAGTGGCGACGCTTTCCAGCGTGTTGGCGGCTACGGGATTGCGGTTGAGTGTGCAGCCCGCCTAAATGAGCTTACCGGACAAGCAACTGGCGAATTGAAGCCTTACTTGGCCAAAGTCGCAGTGCCCGGCGGAACCACAATCAAGATTTCGTCAGTCTGCGCTTCGCTGGGGATGGGAAGCGGAACAAGGTCATAAGCTTTCCTCCCCCAAACTGCCGCCTGCAAGCAGCCTTCTGCAATCTCTTCTCTATTTTCTGATTCTTCACACGGGGAAAATGCTTCCGGCAAATCCCGAAAAGCAATCAGCCAGCCGCCTTCGATAGCGCGGGTAAATTTTGCCGGCTATTGCGAGGCCATCACGCCAATTCAACAACGTCGCGCCGCACAATCCGCGTCAACGCCGTGCCCATGGACGCGCGGGCTCGCGCCATGTCGAAATCAGTTTGCAAACCCATCCAAAAATCAGGGCTGTTGCCAAAATAATGGGCCATGCGCAAGGCTGTGTCCACCGTCACGGCACGGCGCTCGCGGACGATGTCGTTGATGCGCGGTGCCGGCACTTGCAAGGCCATCGCCAAGGCGTGGGCGTTCAGGCCCATGGGCAGCAGAAACTCTTCACGCAGCACTTCGCCGGGGTGGATCGGGCGCATGCCGTTGACCGGCGTCAGAACAGGGGGGTTTTTGGGTAATTTGGCTGCTGCTTTCAAGACATTCTCCTTTCAGTGGTAGTCCACAATTTCAACATCCCAGGCATCCTGGCCATCAAAACGGAAACACAGGCGCCATTGGTCGTTGATGCGGATGCTGTGTTGTCCCTTGCGGTCACGCTGCAGGGCTTCAAGGCGGTTATTGGGCGGAATACGCAAATCGTCAAGGCGCGCAGCGCGATGCAGCATTTGAAGCTTTCGCTCTGCCACTGACCGAAAGTTGACGTATAACCTGACCGTTTTGCCTTCAAACAAGGCTTGGGTATTTGCGTTGTTGAAAGAGCGAATCACATGCGTAGTGTATAACGTTAAACGTTATATGCCAAACATACATCAATGCCAATCTCTAAATTTTGAAGCCGCTATGACAAATCGATCTGTTGAGATACAGGAAGTACGCTTGCCTATCGCAAAAATCGCGGAGCCATCAAGCCAAGAGAGACATACCTACTACATGCTCGGCCACATGTTCAATGAGTTGATGTGTTTGCAAAAGTTGGCAAGTTTTACGATGCCGAAGCATAAAGATCGCCGCCCTGCCAGAATCCGCCCCGAGCTGTCGCAGACCATGCTGATATTTCGTTTAGCCAGCTCCAAATTGTGGGAAGCGATCATCAAGCTTAGAAGAGATGAAATCAGGCTGATTTTGGCCAAAAACGTATTGCCAAAAATGTCTGACGGAACACGACGTTGGAAGGATTTGAACGACGCGGTCAACTCTGCATCATGGCTTAAGGTTGTGCGAGACGGAATTGGTTTTCATTTCCCGGAATACAAGGATTGGACTCGCTTTATCACACCGAATGCCGATTGGGTTGACGATGTCATTTTTGTTGGTGAACGATCCGGCAACACTTTTTACGATGCTGCTGACAACCTTGCCCAAGTTTGGATGTTTGGAAGAAAAAGTGGCGCCAGCGTAACAGTAAATGTTGCACCGATGATCAATCAAATGCTCGATCTTCTTCACACAATGAACAGCTTTCTCGAGGATTCTCTGGGAATATTTATTGCGGAGTTCATCCTGGAATCAAAAGGAGAACGCACTCCGATAGGAAAAGTGATCGCGCCAGAATATGAGGATATAGCCATTCCATTCTGGACGGCCTTCAAGCAGACACGGCGATCACCTACTTCCCCAAGCCCATCGCCCTTGTGATCACCTCCTTCATGATCTCGTTCGTACCCCCGTAAATGCGCTGCACACGCGCGTCGGCGTAGGCGCGGGTGATGGGGTATTCCCACATGAAGCCGTAGCCGCCGAAGAGCTGCACACATTCGTCCATCACCTTGCATTGCAGGTCGCTGCACCAGTATTTGGCCATGCTGGCGGTGGCGGTGTCGAGTTTGTCGTCCAAGAGCAATGCGATGCATTTGTCGACAAACACTTGGCCAATCTGCACCTGGGTTTGCAGTTCGGCCAGTGTGAAGCGGGTGTTCTGGTAACTGGCCACGCTGTTGCCGAAAACCTTGCGCTCTTTCACGTAGGCCACCGTCCAGTCAATCGCAGCCTGCGCTGCGGCCATGGCGCCGATGGCGATTTGCAGGCGCTCCCAGGGCAGCTGCTCCATCAGGCAGATGAAACCCTTGTTTTCCTGGGGTGGGCCGCCCAGCACGGCGTCTGCGCACAAAGTGACGTTGTCGAAGAAGAGTTCTGACGTGTCTTGCGCTTTGAGGCCGAGTTTTTTGAGGCGTTTGCCGACGCTGAAGCCTTTCATGCCGCGCTCTACCATCACCAGGCTGGTGCCCTTCGCGCCGGCAGCCGGGTTGGTTTTGGCGACGGTGATGACCACGTCGGCGTGCCAGCCGTTGGTGATGAAGGTTTTGCTGCCGTTGAGCAGGTAACTTCCGTCTGCCTGTTTGATCGCGGTTGATTTCACACCCTGCAAATCGGAACCTGCAGCGGGCTCCGTCATGGCGATGGCACCGATCATCTCGCCGCTGGCAAACTTGGGCAGGTAGCGGCTTTTTTGCTCGGCGGTGCCGTAGCGCAGGATGTACGGCGCGACGATTTCATTGTGCAGGCCGTAACCAATGCCGGTGAAACCGGCGCGGCTGAGCTCTTCCATTTGGATCACGCTGTAAAGTTTGTCAGCCCCTGCGCCGCCGTATTCCTCGGGCATGGTCATGCACAGAAAGCCGTTGGCGCCGGCTCTGTTCCACACCGCGCGGTCTACGTAGCCCTGCTCTTCCCAGTCGGCATGGAAGGGGGCGATTTCTTTGTCCATGAAGCGGCGAAAGCTGTCGCGGAAGGCTTCGTGTTCGGGGGTGAAGAGGCTGCGTTCGATCATTTTTTCACTTTCAAAGAGGCTGTCGCGTTCTAGACTGGGTTCGAGGCAAATTGGAGACGAAAAGAATACACTGTTCTTTGGCTTTCTCCTGTCACCTGTTCACTCCCCCAATCGTCAACCACTTGGAGCTTTCTCATGACCGAAGCATTCGTATACGACGCCATCCGCACGCCCCGCGGCAAAGGCAAAAAAGACGGCAGCCTGTATGAAGTCAAACCTGTCAACCTCTTGGCCGGTGTGTTGACCGAGCTGCAGCGCCGCAATGACTTTGACACCGCCCAGGTCGATGACGTGGTGATGGGCGTGGTCTCCCCCGTCGGCGAGCAGGGCTCGGTGATCGCCAAAGTGGCGGCGCTCAAGGCCGGCTGGGCCTTCACCTGCTCGGGTGTGCAGCTCAACCGCTTCTGCGCTTCGGGCCTGGAAGCCGTGAACATGGCTGCGCAAAAGGTGCGCTCGGGTTGGGAAGACCTGGTGGTGGCTGGTGGCGTCGAGAGCATGAGCCGCGTGCCGATTGGCTCTGACGGCGGCGCCTGGGCGCAAGACCCCGAGACCAATGCGCAAACCGATTTCGTGCCGCAAGGCATTGGCGCGGATTTGATCGCGACCATTGAAGGCTTCTCGCGCTCTGACGTGGATGCGTTCGCGCTTGAATCCCAAAAACGCGCCGCCAAAGCACGCGAGGGCGGCTACTTTGCCGGCTCGGTGGTGCCGGTAAAAGACTTCCTTGACCAGACGATTTTGGACTATGACGAGTTCATCAAACCGCACACCACGATGGAGGGCTTGGCCTCACTCAAATCGGCCTTTGAACAAATGGGCGCGATGGGTTTTGATTCTGTGGCGATGCTGCGTTACCCGCAGGTGGCCAAGATCAACCACGTGCACCACGCGGGCAATTCGTCGGGCATCGTCGATGGCGCTGCGGCCATTTTGATTGGCTCCGAAGCCGCAGGCAAAACCCACGGCTTCACGCCACGTGCGCGCATCGTTGCAGCGGCCTTGAGTGGCGCCGACCCAACCATCATGCTCACCGGCCCCATGCCCGCAGCCCGCAAGGCGCTGAAAAAAGCCGGCATGACGATTGACCAGATCGACTTGTTTGAAGTGAACGAAGCCTTTGCCGCTGTGCCGATGCGCTTCATGAAAGAGCTGAATGTCCCGCACGACAAGGTGAATGTGAACGGCGGCGCGATTGCCATGGGCCACCCGCTCGGAGCCACCGGCGCGATGATTTTGAACACGTTGATCGACGAGTTGCACCGCCGCAAGTTGCGTTACGGCATGGCTACGCTGTGTGTGGGTGGCGGCATGGGCATTGCGACAATTGTTGAGCGTATTTAAATATTTACCTATATTTTATATAGCCTTATTACAAACCAAGTCACGAATTTAATAGATTTATTGCTATTATTTTTATTACATTTTAAGAAAAATGAAGAACATAAAATACGAAATCAACGAAGAATCCGTTGGCAAAGTCGCCACTGTCACCTTCGACGAGCCCGACAGCGCTGTCAACACCATGAGCACGCAGTGGAACGAGGACATGACGGAGCTTGTCGCCAAGCTCACGGCAGACAAAGCCACCCTGAAAGGCATCATCCTCGCCTCGAACAAGAAGACTTTTTTCGCTGGCGCCGACCTGAAGGGAACGATGCGCCAAACCAACCCCGACCCGAAAGAAGTCTTCACGCGCATTGAGGGCACGAAGAAGAAATTCCGCACGATGGAGTTGCTGGGTGTGCCGATTGCGACTTGCCTGAACGGCACGGCGCTGGGCGGTGGTTTTGAAGTGGCCTTGCTCGGGCATTTCCGCGTTGCGGTGGATGATTCGAAAATTCTTCTGGGCCTGCCCGAAGTGACGCTGGGCCTGCTGCCCGGCGCAGGCGGCGTGACCAAGATGACGCGCCATCTTGGCTTGCAGGCGGCGATGCCCTACGTGGTCGAAGGCAAAACCTTCAGCCCGAGCGAAGCACAGGCAATGGGCCTGGTGCATGCCCTGGTAAAACCCGGCGCCGAATCTGCCGCAGACATGCGCAAGGCAGCGCTGGCGTGGATGGCCACGTCGCCCACGGCCCAACACCCCTTGGAAGCCAAAGACTACAAAGTGCCGGGCGGCACCCCGGCCAACCCCAAAATCGCTTCGATGCTGGCCGTGGCGCCCGCGATGCTCAAAGCCAAAACACGCGGGCTCTACCCGGCCCCGCAAGCCATCATGTCGTGCATGGTGGATGGGCTAAACGTCGACTTCGACACCGCGCTGCGCATCGAATCGCGTTACCTCGCACAGCTTTTTGTGGGTGCCAACGCCCGAGCGATGATCACTACGTTCTTCAACATGAACGCGATCAAAAGCGGCCAAAGCCGCCCGAAAGACGTGCCCAAATACCAGCCGGCGAAAGTCGGCATTTTGGGCGCAGGCATGATGGGCGCGGGCATCGCCTGGTCGCAAGCGAGCCGGGGCATTGCTACGGTGCTCAAAGACGTGAGCAGCGAGAAAGCGGCACTCGGCAAGGCGTACTCACAGAAGTTATCAGACGAGCGCGTGGCCAAGAACCGCATGAGCCCGTATGACCAAAAGGATTTGCTCGACCGCATCAAAGCCACTGAATCAGCGGCGGATTTGCAAGGCTGCGACCTCATCATCGAAGCCGTATTTGAAAACCGCGACTTGAAAGCGACCGTGACTAAAGAAGCCGAGCCGATGCTGGCTGCGGGTGGTTTCTTCGCTTCCAACACCTCGACGCTGCCCATCAGCGGCCTGGCCAAAGCTTCGGCGAAGCCCGAAAAATTCATCGGCATCCATTTCTTCAGCCCGGTGGACAAAATGAAACTGGTGGAGATCATCCGTGGCAAACAGACCGACGACGAAACCGTGGCGCGCGCCTTCGATTACGTGCAGGCCATCGGCAAGATCCCCATCGTGGTGAACGACTCGCGCGGCTTCTTCACCAGCCGCGTGTTTGGCACGTTTGTGATGGAGGGCGTGGCCATGCTGAGTGAAGGCATTCCCGCTGCGGCCATTGAAAACGCCGGCGTGCAGTGCGGCATGCCGGTGGGGCCGCTGGCGGTGATTGACGAAACCTCCATGAGCTTGAGCGTACATGTGATGGAGCAGACCAAGGCCGACTTCGCCGCCGAGGGGAAGCCCTACGTGGCGACGCCCGGCCAGTTGCTGGTGGAAAAAATGGTCAAGGAAATCAAGCGCCCAGGCCGTGCGGGCGGTGGCGGTTTTTACGACTACCCAACGAAGGAAGCCGCCAAACTTGGCGCCAAGAAGGCCTTGTGGACAGGTTTGGCCACGCAGTTTGAAAAGCCCGGTGTGGCCTGGAACATCACTGACATGAAAGACCGCATCCTCTATCGCCAAGCCGTGGAAACCGCGCGTTGCCTCTCTGAAGGCGTGCTCACCAGCGTGCATGACGCCAACATCGGCAGCATCTTCGGCATCGGTTTCCCGGCCTGGGCCGGTGGCGCGATGCAGTTCATTTACGGCATGGGCATTGAGGCGTTTGAAAAACGCGCTGCGGAGTTGGCAGTGAAGTTCGGTGACGGCTTTGCCTTGACCCCTGAAGTCAAAGACGCCATCAAACGTTACGAGCCTGTTTACTGACCCACTGCGCCAACGCTGTTTTCTGAACTTTGCCCAATGCCGTCTTGGGCAAGGCGTCGGCGAAAACCACCCGCCTGGGCTGTTTGAAGCGGGCAATTTTTCTGGCGAACAAATCCATCACGTCTTGCTCGTCCAGCGTTGCACCGGCCAGCTTCACGACAATGGCCACCACCACTTCGCCCCAGCGCTCATCGGGCACACCCAAAACTGCAGCCTCGGCTATCTGCGGGCAGTCAGCCAGGATGTTCTCCAGTTCGGCCGGGTAGATGTTCTCGCCGCCCGAGATGATCATGTCTTTGCTGCGGCCTGCCACCCAGTGGAAACCGTCTTCATTGCAGCGGGCGAGGTCTCCCGTATGGAACCAGCCGTTTTGAAACGATGGATTGTGGGGGTCGCGCCAATATTCACGCATCAGGTTGGGCGCGCGCAGCCAGATTTCACCAATCTGGCCGAGGGAAACATCTGCGCCGCTTTCGTCAACCAAGCGCACGTTCACGTTGACACCCGCACGGCCTGCACTGCCAGCATGGCCCATGGCTTCATGGCGCTGCAGGTAGATGGAAACGGGCCCGGTTTCGGTGGTGCCATACACCTGACACACCGGAATGCCACGCTGATGAAAAGCGTCGATCAGAGAAACTGGCACCGGCGATGAACCCGCGTTGAGGAGTTGCAAAGAAGACAGATCGGCCGACGGGAACCGGGGGTGCGAGATCACCGCGCGAAGCGTGGCGGGTACCAGCAGAGACATCGTCGGCCGGCGCGTTTGCACGTCATGCAGCCAGGCGCCTGCGTCAAACCGCGCGTGAATCGTGACCTGCGCCCCCGCGCTCAGAGCCGGCAACGTCTGAATGCACAAACCGCCAACGTGAAACATCGGCAGCGCCGTGAGAATATGGTCTTGTGGCGTGAAGCCATGCGCGTGCTGGGACTCAACGCAATTGGCAAGCAAACCGGCTTGGGTGTGCAGTGCGCCCTTGGGTTTGCCCGTGGTGCCCGAGGTGTAGACCAGCAACACGGGCTTGTCTTCGCCCGGCGTGATTTCGCTCAAACCGCGGGCGGCAGGCACCTTCAGTGCGTCTGCCGTAGGCTGATAAGTCGGGTCAGCCAGCAGGAAACCCGCTTCTGCATGGTCCAGAATGGCCTGGATTTCTGCGGGCGCCAGCCGGTAGTTCAGCGGCAGCAGGATGGCGCCAAGGCGGGCCAGCGCGAACAACAGCACAATCATTTTGGGGTCATTCAAGCCAAGCCAGGCGACGCGGTCGCCAGGTTTGACACCCTGACTCAGCAGGGCCTCAGTGGCCGCTTCGATGTGATGCCAAAGTTGCCGGTATGACGTGTCTTTCGCAGCGAAATGCAGCGCTATGTTGTCAGGCACGCCTTCAGCATGGCGGCGAATGATGTCCGCAAAATTCATGTTGGGCGCCAAATGTCAAAGAATGTCAGGCTCATCCTGCTCGCCATATTCGTACAGCGTTTCGCGCCCGAGCCGGTCGATGCACAACTCGGCTGTCCAAGGCAGCATCAAGGAGCCGCAACGCGAGTCGCGGTACATGCGCTCCAGCGGCAGGCTCTTGAGCATGCTCTGCCCGCCGCAGGTGCGCACCGCCAGGCGGCAGATCTCGTTGGCGTTTTCCATGATGGTGTAGTGCGCGGCGTAGAGGCCCAGGCGAATCTCCTTGCTGGGATCCACCCGCGCGGCGCGGGCATTCTGCAAAAAGATGGCGCGGGTTTGCTCCAGCTTGACCTTCATTTCGGCCACGGCGATTTGTTTGGTCGGGTACATGCGGCGCTGCACAGCCGGCATGCCTGGCACTTCGCCACGCAGGTACTGCACCGTGAAGTCGTACGCGCCCTGCGCAATGCCCATGTAGGTGGGCGACAGCGTGGCGAACATGTGTGGCCAACGCGTTGCGGCTTGCGCGTACAGGCCTTCGGGCATCATGCGCTCGACCTCGGGCACGAAGACATCTTTGAACAAAAGGTTGCGGCTTACCGTGCCGCGCATGCCCAGCGGGTCCCAGTCGCCCGCTACCGTCACGCCTGGCAGGTTTTTGTCTACCGCTAAATACAAGCTGTCGCGCTGCGAAGCGCCTGGTTTGTCGAGTGTGCACAAAATGCCGTAATAGTCCGCCGCGCCTGCGAGCGAGGCGAAGATTTTTTTGCCATTGATGAGGTAACCGCCCTCCACTTTTTTGGCCAAGGTGCCGAAGGGCGCCTTGCCAGCCGCCGCCGCGCCGCCTTCGGAGAAAGGTTGCGAATAGACCTTGCCATCGTCGGCGATGCGCTTGTAATGCACCGCGCGGTGCGCTGCATGGTTGGCGCGCTGCTCGGGCGTCATGGTGAGGTCGTCGGCGATGATGCCCGTCCAAAGGCAGGAGCTCACGTGCATGTTGAGCGTGAGCGCGGTCGCCCCGCAATGGCGGCCAATCTCTGCGGCCACCATCACGTAGGTGGCGAAGTCAGCGCCCCAGCCGCCGTGTGACTCAGGCACGCAGATTCTGAGCAGGCCGGCTTGGCGCATGTCGGCATAGTTTTCGAAAGGAAACACAGCATCTCGGTCGATTTGCTGGGCACGCTTGGCAAATTTGTGGATGCCGAGGTCCGCGGCGATGGCCAACAAAGTTTTTTGTTTTGATGTCAGCTCAACGTAATCGCCCGCAATGCCGGGCGGCAGGTAACGCGTTGCGGAAGGGGTGGTGGCCGAGGTGGAACCGATTGGAGACGACATGGTCATTGCTCCTTGGCAGAAAGTTTCATCGGAAAATTCTTGCGCAGATAGTCCAGCATGGCGGCGTTGAAGGCATGCGGCTGCTCCAGGTTGCCCAAGTGGCCCGCGTGGGCCAGGCATTGGTACTGCGCGTTGGGCATTTTTTGCGCCATCTTTTCCATGACCGCTGGCGGCGCGGTTTTGTCTTCGTCGCAGGCCAGGCACAAGGTGGGTACGTTGATATGCGGCAAATTTTCCAGTCGGTTGAAAGACACAATCGCCGCCAGCGCCGCTCTGTAAGTCTCCTCTGGCACCTTGGACATCAACTCGACCGCGGCAGAGCGCACCTGCGGCCGCGACCCTATGGCCAACATGCCGCCCACCAACACCGGCGCAAGGCCCGCCATGCCCAGGCCAGCGTCCAGCGCGGCAAACCGGCTTTGCAAAAATTCCTGCTGCCAATCACCGCCCGGCTTGCCAAATGCAGCTGACGTGGCAAACAGCACCAAACCGTCAATGGCCGCAGGCTGGCGGCGATAGGCCTCCTGCGCGATCATTCCGCCCATGCTATGCCCGAGCACCACGGATCGTTTGGCCCCGACGTGTTTGATCAGACCCAAGAGGCTGTCGGCAAAAACGTCCATGCTCAGCGCTTCATTGGCCGTCGATTTGCCGTAACCTGGCGCATCCCAAACAACAGCGTGGTAGCCGGCCTGCGCGACCGACGGCAAAGTGCCGTCAAACGCCCGGTGGCCGCCGCCCACACCATGCAGCATGAACACGGCGGTATCGCCCGTGCCGCGCTCTACAAAAAACGGGAGAGGCGCCGTGCCCACGGGAGTACCTTCGTGCTGCGCACTGCGGTGCGAGCTTGCTTGGGAGCGGCCCGGCGCGGCGCTCATGCCAAGTCTCCTACCAGCTTGCCAGCGTTGACCACCACGTCGCCATCCAGGTTCACGGTGCAGTCTTTCATGGGCAAATCGAAGTGCCCCAAGGTGTGCCGTTTGGCCACTTCGTTGGCGCCGGTGGAATACAAAAAGTTGCCAGCGAAGGCGCGCAGCTCGGTGCCGTTGAAGTCTTTCTTGTCGTAAAAAGCCATCGAGTCCCAACGCGCTTTGGGGTTCATGCCCCAGCCAACGTGCGACACAGCATAGGCCTCACGGTCGCCCCAGGCGGCGAAGTAGCCGCGCATCAAGTCGGCATCCAGCCCGGTGCCTGCAATGTCGGTGACAAAATCGTTTTCAACGGTGAGCGTCACCGGCTTTTCAAGGTAGCGTTTGAACGTTAAGTTCACATCACCTTCGTTCATCACCAGCACGCCGTTCACGCTGCCCGCCGCCGGAAACGCCAGGCACAGGCCTCCCGGCCAATGCGACATGGTGCCTGGGCGGGCGGTGTAACCCCAGCCACCCCCGACCACCGCGCCTGCGAGTGAAATTGTCAGGTCGGTGCCCGCCGCCGAGCTGACTTGCATCAGCCTGGCACTGCGCAAGCGTTTCATGCCAGCCTTGACTTTAGGCTCCAGAGTCGCATCCGGCAAGCAGCGGGCCAACACCTCAGGGTGTTCGTTGGAGACCATCAACACCCGCGCACCGCCCGCCAGAATTTGCGGCAACTCGGGCGCATGCAGCAACCCCTCCACGGTGACATCGGCTACAAATGTGGTGGCTGCCAGCGCACTAATCACTGGAGCCAAACCTTGAATTGAATCTGAAGCACCGGTTGAACGCACCGGCACAGGCGCCTTGGACTTCGGCGAAGTGAGCGTCAGGCGAAAGACCCGTGCGCCCAAACGTGCCAGCGCCAATTCAGCCAAATCGACGTTGACCGCTCGCGATTGCGTTTCACACAAGACAGCGGCGGTGTCGCCCGCCTTGACGCCACACAAGGCAAAGGTGTGCGCAAAGGCGTCGATCCAACTGGCTTCTATTCGTTCTTGCAACATGGCGGTGTTCCTGTTTCCTGTATTTTTATTCTTGGCGGCTCAAAGCCTGGAGCCGAGTGTGACGTAATGGCCCGCATGGAACAACAGGGGCGCAGTCTCGCTGCTTGAAAACCGTTCGATCTCGGCAATGAAAAGGCAATGGTCGCCCACCGTTTGGGTTGACACCGTTTTGCATTCAAACCAGGCGCTGGCGCCATGCAGCAAGGGCATTTTGTGTTGATTCAAGGCGAAAGCGACACCCTCGAATTTGGTGTCGCTGTGGGTTGCGAAAGTACGCGAAAGCTCAACTTGCGCTTCGGCCAGCACACTCACCACAAACCGACCTGCCGCTTCAAACGCCGCCAGGCTCGCTGAGTTGGAGCGCAGCGCCCAGACCACCAGCGGTGGCTCCAGCGACAACGCGCCAAATGAATTGGCGGTAACGCCCGCCAGCGCGCCGTCTGCATTTCGGGTGGCGATGACCGTCACACCCGTGGCAAACTGCCCCAAGGCCCGGCGCAAATCTCGTTTTTGCTCCTCGGAAGGCTTCGATTCCTGAAATTTAGGCATTGAAGAATCATATAGTCAATGCCATGACCGCCACACGCCCGCCCGCCAACATTTTGCTGCGCGATCCGCGCCCTGGCGACATGGGCTGGGTGATCCAACAGCACGGGGAGATTTATGCGCGCGAATACGGCTGGAATGCCGACTTCGAGGCACTCGTGGCCGACGTGGTGGCGCGCTACATGCGCAACTTCAAACCCGAGTGGGAGCGCTGCTGGATCGCCGAGTTGAATGGTGAACGGGCCGGCTCGGTGTTTGTCGTGCGCAAATCAAAAACCGTGGCGCAACTGCGCCTGCTCATCCTCACCCCGCAGGCGCGCGGCCACGGCCTGGGCGCGCGCCTGAGCGACGAATGCCTGGCCTTCGCGCGGGCCAAAGGCTACAAGAAGATGGTGTTGTGGACCAATAGCTGCCTTGATGCCGCGATTGGCATTTACAAGCGGCGCGGTTTCAAGCTGGTCAAACGGGAGCCCTACGAGGGCTTTGGGCAAAGCCTCGTGAGTGAAACCTACGAACTCAAGTTGTGATAATTGCTGGATGCCGAATCCCGTTGTTTCAAGTGTCGCACGCGCCAAACCCGAGTCCCTCAGCGATCTCTTCTGGTCCTTCACCTTCCTCGCCCTGCAAGGGTTTGGCGGCGTTTTGGCGGTGGTGCAACGCGAGCTGGTCGAGAAGAAAAAGTGGCTGACCGCCGAGGAGTTCATTGAAGACTGGGCTGTTGCGCAAGTGTTGCCCGGCCCGAACGTGGTGAACCTGGCGCTGATGATTGGCGACCGCCACTTCGGCACGCGCGGCGCTTTGGCGGCGTTCGCTGGCATATTGACTTTTCCCCTTTTAGTGATTTTGGCATTGGCAGCGCTGTTTTCCGGCGTGGCTGATTCCGCGCGGGCGCAAGGCATGTTGCGTGGCATGGGCGCAGTGTCTGCCGGGTTGATCACCGCAGTGGGCCTCAAGCTCATTCCGGCGCTTAAGAACAATGCCATGGGCGCGCTGGTTTGCTGGGCCTTGATCGTGTTGACCTTTGTCGCCATCGCCTTCTTGCGGGTGCCGCTGATTGCGGTGTTGCTGGGCATTGGCGGCCTGGCTTGCGTGTGGGCCTGGCGGCGGCTGGGAGCCAGCGCCCAATGACGCTGGATTTGTCGCCAGCCGATTGGTTCGCGCTGTTTTCGCATTTCGCGTCACTCTCACTGTTGGCCGTGGGCGGCGCCATCACCACCGTGCCCGACATGCACCGTTACCTGGTGATCGAGCGCCAATGGTTGACCGAACCGCAGTTCACCGCCAGCATCGCCATGGCGCAAGCGTCGCCCGGGCCGAACGTGTTGTTTGTCGCGCTGATGGGCTGGAATGTGGGCATGAACGCGGGCGGCGGCGCAGCGGCCGGGGCCAGCGCCTGGTGGCTGGCGTTGCTGGGCGTTGTATTGTCAATGGCCGGCATCTTGCTGCCCAGCACCCTCCTCACATTTTTAGCCGCCCGCTGGGGCCATCAAAACCGCGAGCGCCGCGCCGTGCGCGCCTTCAAAACCGGCATGGCGCCGATCGTGGTGGCCTTGCTGATCGCCACCGGTTGGATTCTGGCTGCGAGCCTCGGCAAAACCATCGCTGATTGGCACGTTTGGCTAGTCGCCTTTGTCGCAGCGATGATTGTCTGGCGCACCAAGGTTCACCTTTTATGGCTGCTGGGTGCAGGCGGCGCGCTGGGGTGGTTCGGGTGGGTTTAGATTGCCCCCACGGTCGCCCACTGCGTGTGGCTCCCTGCCCCCCAAGGGGGACGCATTTTTGCTTGGGGCGGCCCGGCGCAAAAACTTGCCCCCACGGTCGCCCACTGCGTGTGGCTCCCTGCCCCCCAAGGGGGACGCATTTTTGCTTGGGGCGGCCCGGCGCAAAAACCTCACCAACGTGACTTAACGCGGGCTTTCAAAAAACACGTAGTTCGAGGCGTAGTCGCTGATCTCGAAATAGACCTTTTTCTCACCTGGGTCGGCAATCATGTTCAGGTTTTCATCAAGAACGCCGTAACCAAACCGGTAGGGCCGCGGCTTGTTGTCATCCGTGCCCATGGCGGTGGAGAGTTTGTCAATTTTCAGGAAGCGGCGCACCACCTTGTCGCCCGAGTAGATCTCCAGCACGCCGTTGGTGCCGGTCCAGTTCTGGATGTCGCGGCTGATTTTGTTTTGTTGCTCCTGGGTGCAACCAAATAATCCTGTTACCAACACTATTGTTGATATAAAAATGGCAGTAAGTCTCATAAAACAGTCTTAGTTAGATATAATAAAGATAGCAAAAATAGGCGTTTATTGTAGGTATTTTTAACCAAAATTACTACAACACGTAATTTTATACAGCCGGTAATCCTTCAATACGTTGACGCACCGCTTCGTACAAACACACCCCACTGGCCACCGACACGTTCAAACTCTCGACCGCGCCCTGCATGGGGATTTTGACCAGTTCGTCGCAGGTCTTGGTCGTGAGCTGACGCATGCCGTCGCCTTCCGCGCCAAGCACCAGCGCCACCGCGCCCTTGAAGTTGGCCTGGTAAATCGTTTTCTCCGCAGCGTCACTCGTGCCAATCACCCAGATGTTGCGCTCCTTGAGTTCATTGAGCGTGCGCGCCAGGTTGGTCACCATGAAATACGGAACCGTCTCCGCCGCGCCGCTGGCGACCTTGGCCACCGTGGCGTTGATACCGGCTGCGTGATCCTTGGGCGCAATCACCGCATGCGCCCCGGCGCCATCGGCCACACGCAGGCAAGCGCCCAGGTTGTGCGGGTCAGTCACACCGTCGAGCACCAGGAGCAGCGGTGGTTTGCGCTCGGCCTCGGGCAGTTCAACATTGGCAGCTTCAAGGTTTTCCAGCAGCTCATCCAGTGAAGTCACCTGAGTGATTACCTTGACCCGTGCCACCACGCCCTGGTGCCCGTGCCCACCGCAGAGTTTGGCCAATTGCATGCCGTCGGATTCGATCAGCCTCACCTTCGCCTCGTGCGCCTTGTCAATGAAAGACCGCATCCGCGCATCGCGCCGCGTCGTGTCAAAGTGGATCTCAATCACCGACTGCGGCGCGGTTTTCAGGCGCACGCCGACTGCGTGGAAGCCGAACAGGGATTTGGGGGAAGACATGTTTCGATTATCGGGTGTTGGCGCAAGGGGTCGTTGAGGCCGCACTAGTGTCGCCGTCGCTGGCGGTGGAAGTATTGCGCGAAGTGAAGGCACGTCACGCGATCATTGCCCTGACTTTGCCA
Source organism: Rhodoferax sp. (assembly GCA_031428695.1). Lineage (GTDB taxonomy): Bacteria > Pseudomonadota > Gammaproteobacteria > Burkholderiales > Burkholderiaceae_C > JANYCG01. The sequence goes on from JANOYE010000172.1 coordinate 24,160, forward strand.
AATTCAATACGCCTGTTCATTTGATCGGGCTATGATGGCAAGCCAATGGCAGCATTAGAGTGGGGCTGCGCAAAATGCGCGCTGCCCCTCAATTTCACGAGATACGAAGCAGGACGAGGATTGCACAATGGTGGAGTTCGAGTGGGATACGCCGAAGGCCGCAACCAATATCCAGAAGCATGGCGTTTCCTTCGACGAAGCCGCTTCGGTGTTCCTTGATCGGCTCGCAGTCTCCGGCCAAGATCCTGACCACTCTTTCGGCGAACGTCGCTACATTACATTCGGGTTGTCCAGCCTTGGGCGATTGCTGTCGGTTTCGCACACGCATCGACCTGGCGGCATTCGTATCATTAGTGCGCGGCGTGTCACACGCATTGAAAGGAATCTTTATGAAGAAGGTTGAAGACGATATGCGCGCAGAGTACAAGCGCGCTGACTTTGCTAAGTTGGAACGGGGCAAGTTTTTCAAGGAAGTCGCCAAAGGTACTTCCGTCGCGCTGATTGACCCTAAGCTGGCCAAGGCATTCCCCACTTCAGAGGCAGTCAATGAAGCCCTTCGCGGTTTGCTCGCTCTTGCGGATGAAACCGCACGTATAACTGGTCGCTCAAAACTTACGACCCGCAAGCGGGTTGCTGCTTAGCTCCAACTGACTCCAACGTTGCCATTGATTCGCCACAGGGCCAAGACCCCGCATTGGGCCTTTGAAGCCCGTTTCAAAACCTAGCGAGCGCGGTGATCGGGAAATGCGACCGGGCTTTGGCGGGAAATGCGCGTGGAAGCTCGTCTGGCGGGAATAGCAAAAAATGAGCGACCACCGTGTCGCACACATTTTTCCTGTCGCGCGTGCTTTCACACCAAAACCGCATGCGCATTGCCCGGTCGCCGTGCGGGGCTCATCGCAATGACCGCGTCAATCGATTCTCCGAATTTGTTGTTGCTATTCAATTAATAGCTGTTTACGCACATTATTCGTGACTTAGAGGCAAAAAACCCTTAAAGAAATTGAAAAACAGAGTCAAATTCGAAAATTGTTAATAACAGTGTTAATTATTGAACAATCTGAAATTCAAACCTGCCGCATAAACCAAACGCGCCGTTAAGTGAAGTGGCACCGGCAAACTAAACCACCTGCCCCGCCTCAATAGTGATCTTCCGCTGGCAACGATCCGCAATCGCCCGGTCATGCGTTACCAGCACCAGCGTGGTTCCCAGCTCTTCGTTCAGGTCAAACATCAGCTTCATGATGGTCTCGCCGGTGGCGAAGTCTAGGCTGCCGGTGGGTTCGTCGGCCAACAGCACGGCGGGGTTCACCACAAACGCGCGGGCCAGGGCCACACGCTGCTGCTCGCCGCCACTGAGCACCTTGGGGTAATGGCCGAGGCGCTGGCCCAGGCCCACGCGGCCGAGCATATCTTGCGCCAGGCTGCGGGCGTTTTTCATGCTGGCGAGCTCCAGCGGGAGCATCACGTTTTCAAGCGCCGTCAGATTGCCGAGCAACTGGAAGCTCTGAAACACAAAGCCAACTTGGCGCGCGCGCAGTGCGGCGCGTTCGTCTTCGTCGATGGTGAACAAGTCTTGCCCGGCCAGCTTGACGGTGCCGCGCGTGGGTGTGTCTAGCCCGGCGATGATTGAGAGCAGCGTGCTTTTGCCCGAACCGGAAGCGCCGACAATGGCGGCGGTTTCCTTTTTTGCCAATGAAAAATGGATATCGCGCAAAATGTCCAGCGTTCCGGTGGAATCGGCGACCGATTTGAAAACGTGGTCAACCGAAATGATCGGCTGGGCATTGTTGAAGGATTCTGATTCAGACATGGGGTTTTCTTTGCACCGCAGACACTTTATCGCAGCCGTCGTTCCGCTGGTTTTGGGGTTGGCCGCATTGTCCTTGCCAATTGGGGTGGTTATGGCGCAGAACAAGCCCGGCAAAACGATTTTGGTGGTGGGCGACTCGCTCAGCGCTGAATACGGCTTGGCCCGTGGCGCCGGCTGGGTGGCGCTGATGGAAAAACGGCTTGCTTCTGAAAAAATAGCAGCCAAGGTCGTGAACGCAAGCATCAGCGGCGACACCACTTCGGGCGGCGTGTCTCGCCTGGGCGCCTTGTTGAAGGAGCACAAGCCCAGCCACGTTGTAATTGAATTGGGCGGCAATGATGCGCTTAGAGGGTTGCCGCTGAAAATGACCGAGAACAATTTGGCCACCATGACGGGTGCCGCGCTCAAGTCTGGCGCCAAAGTGCTGCTGGTGGGCATGCAGGTGCCGCCGAATTACGGCGCTGACTACGGCCAGCGCTTTGCCGACACCTTTGCCACCGTGGCCAAGGCGCAGATGACCGGCCTGGTGCCGTTTTTGCTCAAAGGCGTGGCCGACGGGCCAGACGCTGACAAGCTGACCGAAAAAATGTTTCAGCCCGACCGCATTCACCCCAAAGCCGAGGCACACCCCATCATGCTGGCCAATGTGTGGCCGGAACTGCAGAAATTGCTGAAATGAGATTTGCTCCGTGAGTTTGACCCCATTGGCGGCTGCCGAAGTTTTGCATCGCCTGGCCGAATTCGATACCGTCATCGACGCCCGCAGCGAAGGCGAGTTTGCCGAAGACCACTTGCCCGGCGCAGTGAACTGGCCAACGTTGAACGACGAAGAGCGCATTCTCGTTGGCACGATTTACAAACAAGTCAACGCGTTCGAGGCTAAGAAACGCGGCGCTGCCATTGCCGCACGCAACATCTCCAACCACATCGAGCGGCATTGCCTCGGCAAACCCAAAGACTGGATGCCGCTGGCTTACTGCTGGCGTGGCGGCAAACGCAGCGGATCACTCTCGCTGGTGCTGGATCAGATTGGTTTTCGCGTCACCTTGGTGGAGGGCGGCTACAAAGCCTTTCGCGCGGCCCTGGTGGCAGACATTCCCCGCCTCGCCGCGCTGTATGACTGGCGCGTGATCTGCGGCACCACCGGCTCCGGCAAAACCCGCCTGCTACAAGCGCTTGCCGCAGAAGGCGCGCAGGTGCTCGACTTGGAAGCCTTGGCCAACCACCGCAGCTCTGTGTTGGGCGGCATTCCCGGCATGGCGCAGCCGACGCAAAAACGTTTTGACACGCTGGTCTGGAAGGCGCTGCGGCAGTTGGATGCTGGCAGGCCGGTCTATGTGGAGAGCGAAAGCAAAAAGGTCGGCAATGTGGCGGTGCCGGTGTCGCTCATCGAAGCGATGCGCGCCAGCCCTTGCCTGAACCTGGTGTTGCCTGACGCGCACCGCGTCGCTTTGCTGCTGGAGGACTACGACTTCTTCGTGAAAGACGCCGAACACTTTTGCGACCGGCTTGGCGCGCTCACCGAAATCCGGGGCAAAGAGCAAGTGGGCGCTTGGCAGGCGCAGGTTCGCTCAGGGGAAATAGCGCCGGTGGTGCAGGCGTTGTTGACTCTGCATTACGACCCAGTGTATTTGCAGTCGATGCGGCGGAATTTCGCGCAATTTGAAAGCGCGGAAGCGATCTCGCCAGAAGGGTATTCAGCCGCGGCGATGCGCCAATTGGCAAAGGAATTACTGATTCCGCCAGCTGCGACGTAGCGCGATGTGAAATTGGCTGAACTCAGGCTTGGCCCGATGCAGGCGTGCCAGCTTCCGGGGCTGGGCCGCCAGCAGTGCCTGAATCCTGCTGCACACCGTCTTGAGAATCATCATGCGGGCCATCGCCCACCTTGCGTTCGGCTTTTGACTTGAGCTTTTCTTCTTTCTTCTTCTTCTTCGCCAGCTCTTTCTGACGTTTCTCGTAGCCGTAATTTGGTGTTGCCAAGGATAACTTTCTGTAGGATTGAATCTAGCTGTTGGGGCACTTTACCATTTACGCCAGGGTGGCCAGCGCCTGCGCCAGGTCGGCCTTCAAATCGGCCACCGCTTCCAGCCCTATCGAAAACCGCACGATGCTGCCCCGGGCGATATGCGCTGGCCAGCCCGGCCGTATCGCCGTCAGTTTGTAAGGCACGACCAGGCTCTCCGGGCCGCCCCAGCTGTAACCCAGGCCAAAAAACTTCAAGGCGTCGCAAAACGCGTCCACCTGGGCTTGTGAATAGGCGGGTTTGAAGATCACACTGAGCAAGCCCGCCGCCGTGCCGGGGCCGGGGATGGACGCTGCTGAGCCGCCGCACACATCGCGCCAATGCACGTGGCCAGGCGACTCGGGCAGCGCCGGGTGCAGCACTTGGGCAAATTCGGGCCGGGCCAGGCACCACTGCGCCAACTCGCGGGTGGCAGCGTCGTGCGCCGCGTAACGCAAGGCCATGTTGGGCAAGGAGCGCAACACCAGCTCGACATCGTTCATGCCGACGTTCCAGCCGAAGCGCATGTGGTTGTCTTTGAGCTTGAGGGCGAGCGCGTCGTCACAGGTGATGCTGCTGCCCATCAGCACGTCGCCGCCGCCGCTGGGGTATTTGGTGAGGGCGTGCACGGTGATATCAACGCCGAGCCTTTCTGGGCTGCCCGCCAGCAGATCAAACGGCTTGAACGCCAGGCCCGCGCCCCAGGTGTTGTCCAGCGCCGTGGTCACGCCACGCGCTTTGCAAATACGCACTTGCTCGATCAAGTTGGGGAATTCCAAGGTGACAGAGCCCGCTGCTTCCAGCCAAACCAGCTTGGTTTTGCTGCTGATTTTGGCGGCCAAATCGGCGGGGTTCATGGCGTCATACAGCTGGTATGTGACGCCCATGGCCTTCATCTCACCATCGTACAAAGCCTTGTTCGGGCCGTAGGCGTTGTCGGGAATCAGCGCCTCGTCGCCCGTTTCAAGCAGTGCGAACGACACGTTGGTGATCGCCGCCAAGCCGCTTGGCAGCAAGATGCAATGTTTGCCGCCCTCGATGGAGCACATCTTCTCTTCCAGCAAGTAGCTGGTCGGTGTGCCGTGCAGCCCGTAGGTGTAGCCCGTCTTGTTCTTCCACTCCATGCTGCGCATGGCGGCCACAGTCGGGAAGAGAACCGTCGAGGCTTTGAACACGCCCGCCTGCGGGGCGTTGAAGCCTTCTGGCGGCTTGTAGGGGTGGTGGATGAGGGTGGTGGTCAGTTGGATCATGGGGAAAGTGCAATTTTGCGCCGGGCCGTCCCAAGCAAAGTTACTTGCCTGCGCTGGGGGCAGCGACCCGCGCAGCGGCGGAGCGTGGGGGCGACATCTAAACCGACCACTTTTGAATCAGTTGCTCCGGCCGCATGGCGTCGTAGCCCTCGAAGGGCTGGTGGATCCACGGGTTGGTGGGCAAAAACTCGACCGAATAATCAGGGGTGAAGGTGGAAATCGCTTTCGTCCAGATGACGGCGCTGCGCAGCTCGGTGATGGGTTGGTAGTTGTTTTTGAGCAGGTCGATCACGTGGTGCAGGGTGTGGCCCGTGTCGGACAGGTCGTCAACCAGCAGCACCTTGCCGGCGATTTCGCCTTTGGGTGTGGTGATGTAGCGGGCGATGTCGAGGTTGCCCTGGGTTTTGCCGGCGTCAGCGCGGTAGGAGCTGGTGGACATGATGGCCAGCGGTTTGTTGAACACGCGCGAGAGAATGTCGCCGGGGCGCATGCCGCCGCGCGCCAGGCACAGAATGGTGTCGAACCGCCAGCCAGACTGATGCACCTTGATGGCGAGTTTTTCGATGAGGTTGTGGTACTCGTCGTAACTGACGTACAGGTGTTTGCCATCTTCTGTCAACATCCGTATGCTCCTAATATAATAGCTAACTAAGAAATAAACACGAGACTTGTAGGTCTACTCTATTCAACCTTTGGCCAAAAACGGGTGGCGCATCTTGATGGTGTGGTCCCGGTCCGGGCTGGTCGAAATGATGTCCACCGGCACGCCCGTGACCTGCGCGATGCGCTGCAAATACAGGCGCGCCGCTACCGGCAACTTGGCGTAATCAGTGACGCCGACGGTGCTTTGGCTCCAGCCTTCCATGACTTCATAAATCGGCTTGCAGCGCTCGATGTCGTCGGCGCCCATGGGCAAAATGTCGATGGTCTCGCCGTCCATTTCGTAACCGGTGCACAGCAGCAACTCTGTGAGGCCGTCCAGCACGTCGAGCTTGGTGATGCACAAACCCGTGAGGCCGTTGACCTGCGCCGAGCGCTTCAAAAGCGCGGCGTCAAACCAGCCGCAGCGGCGCGAACGCCCCGTGGTGACGCCCTTCTCTGCCCCCACCGTGCTCATCTGGTAACCGGGCGTGCCGGGGGTTTGCCAATCCAGCTCGGTTGGGAACGGGCCGCCGCCCACGCGGGTGCAATAGGCTTTGGTGATGCCCAGGATGTAATGCAACATGCCGGGGCCCACGCCCGCGCCGGCCGAGGCGTTG
>JANOYE010000173.1:0-4603 GCA_031428695.1 Rhodoferax sp.
TCCAGGCGTCGGCAGCGTCTGGATCAGCACGACACAGTATGTGAACACTGGCGCTTCAAGAGCCCCGGAGGTGCTTCAGGTGGTCCGCATGCATGACGGTCGACCCGTGGTGGCTGGCGAAACATTCGGCTACAAAGGGGAAATCATTGAAGGCGCTGTCGGCACGGTGATCGCCACTGAATCGTGCGCAAAAAAAGTGCCACCTGAATATTTGATGCCGCCCCACATCGCCAACCAATGCGCCTGGCATCTTTGTTATCCACCAGAGATTGGGCAGACGTTTTTCCGAAAAATGATCATCTTCGCGGATCTTTACAGTTGCGAACCTAAGGAAGGCATGTATTCCTTTTCAGCCAAGCGTCTGGACACCACCATTCACGGGAATGTGGTTGTCGGCAATGCCCAGGTTGACTTTGGCATGTTCAGCAAGGTCGATTGGCAGAGTTACATCATGCCGGGCTATGGGGAAGTTCATGGTGACTCGGCTGGGCGGGTCACGTCATACTCTAAAGTTGATATCACGTTGGCTCAAAACTTCACAAACAATGTGGCGGCATTTTCTGCAGACAGTGCGAGGAGGCGTCTTTCTGGTCTATTGGCTTCACACTTGTCGAATTCAGGAAAAAAAAGAGAATGTCGCATCGCCGCATACGGTGATAGCCTGACCGAAGGTCTTGGGGCCGCCAGAGAGGAGAGCTACCCGGCTGTCCTGTCGCGCCTCATGGGTTTTGAAGTCTGCAATCTGGGCGCTTCCGGGCGTACCACGTCTGTGGCGCTTGAGGCAATTTCAGAGGTGCTTGAGGTCCACCCCAAAGTGGTTGTCCTGATTTTGGGCGCGAATGACGCATTGCGCGGGCTGTCGAGATCGCAGACTAAAGAAAACATTTTATTGATGGTTGACAAGCTGAAGGCGCAGGGCATCATGGTTGTGCTTGCCGGGATCGACTCACGTCGGGCTGACGTTCCCAAATTCCTGCAAGACCTGCATCAGCTTTATGTCGAAATTGCCAACGATCTGAGCAACGACGTTCTTTTCATCCCAAGCGCCATGGACGGGATTCTCGGCGACCCGGAACTGACAACTTCCGACGGCATGCACCCCAACGGCAAAGGGTACAGGCGGTTGGCGCAAAACCTTTTCGATGCGGCGTTTTCACAGGCCATGGACATACTCAGGACGGTGCCGGCGTTGTCACCACAGGACTCGCGTTGAAAACGCGGCAAACGCCGCATCTTTGGTGACCAGCGCGGCGTCTTCAAGGAAACTCTGGGCGGCCAACATGCAGTCAAACGGATCGCGGTGGTCGAGCGCCAAGCCACCCGCATGCACCGCATGTTGCCAAGTCATCGGCAAGTGCGTGAACCCGTCACCTTGAACCAGATCGTGGAATCGCTGAAGCGCCATAGGGCCGATTTCCAGTTTGCCAAGCCGGGTTTTGGTGGCAATCTCCCAAGCGCTCGCTGCGCTGACGAGGACTGTGTTGCCTTCACTGGCAATCAGCCGCTTCGCCTTGGCTGTCAGTTGGGGATCGTTCGTCCACCACCACAGCAGCGTGTGGGTGTCGAGCAGCAGTTTCATTCGGCCGACCAGGCTGCAAGCTCTTCAGGCGGCAAAGGTTCAAAAAATGCCGCCTCCACCTTGCCCGCAAGCCGTCCGGGTTGGCGCTTTACTTTTGCTTTAGCCAACGGCATCAGCCGGGCATAGGGCACGCCCGCCTTGGCCAAAACGATTTCCTCGCCGCCGTGCGCAAGCTCCAGCAACTTTGAAAAATGCGTTTTGGCTTCGTGCACATTGACGAATGCCGACGAACCTGAACTTTGGGTTGGGTGGACTAAGGACATGGACTAAGTATAACCCAGCCCATGGCCCAACCCGTAGCTCAACTTGCAGCTCAACCCCAAACTTCCTCAGCCGTCTCAATCACCAGCCGCAGTTTGTTCTTCTGCGCTTCTACCGCGATGTCGTTGCCATGCACGGTGCTGGAAAAACCGCACTGGGGTGACAAGGCAAGTTGCTCCAGCGGCACGTATTTGGCGGCTTCTTCGATGCGGCGTTTCAGGTCGTCTTTGTTTTCCAGCGCGCCAAACTTGGTGGTCACCAGGCCCAGAACGACGGTTTTGCCTTTGGCGAGGTAACGCAGGGGTTTGAAGTCGCCGCTGCGGTCGTCGTCGTATTCGAGGAAGTAGGCGTCGATGTTCATCTCTTTGAGGAGCGCTTCGGCCACTGGCTCGTAGTTGCCCGCCGCCGCGTGGGTGCTCTTGAAGTTGCCCCGGCACAGGTGCATGGCCAACGTCATGCCGGCCGGTTTTTGCGCCACCACGAGGTTGATGAACTTGGCGTAGCGGTGCGCCAGCTCGTTCGGGTCGTCGCCGCGGCCACGGGCGGCTTCGCGCATTTTTTCGTCGCACAGGTAGGCCAGGTTGGTGTCGTCCATCTGCACGTAGGTGCAACCGGCCGCCGCGAGCGAGCGCAACTCGTCGCCATAAGCCCTGGCCACGTCTTCGTAGAACGTTGGCTCGAGTTCAGGGTAAGCCGTGCGGTTGATCCCGGCGCGGCCACCGCGAAAGTGCAGCATGGTGGGCGAGGGGATGGTCACCTTGGGCGTGTTGCCCGCGCTCACCTGGCTCTTGAGGTATTTGAAGTCTTCCAGCTGAATCTGCTTGGCGTGGGTGACTTTATCGACCACGTGGATGGCCGGTGGCACCAAATGCTCTTTGCCGTCTGCACCAATGGCCAATGTGGCTTCGCCCACTTTCACGCCACCCAACTGCTCCAGAAAATCGAGGTGGAAATAGGTGCGGCGGAACTCGCCATCAGTGATGCTTTTCAGGCCCACGTCTTGCTGGAACTTGACGATGTCGGTGATGGCTTTGTCTTCCACAACGCGCAACTGCTCGGGGGTGATTTGCCCCTTGGCTTTTTGCTCGCGCGCGTCAAGCAGGAATTTGGGGCGCAAAAAGCTGCCAACGTGGTCAAAACGGGCGGGCAGGTGGGGGGCGGGGTTGGGCATGGGGGTGTCTCCAGGTTGTGGGGCGATGCGATGGCGAATTCACCAACCCGCATCTTAGACACTATTCCGTGGGCAACAATGAATACATAAAATGAATAATTCGGTAAAAAATTGGCAAAAATGCTGAAAAATTAGTTAAATTTTGAGAATCTGAATACAATCAGTATTCCAAATGCCCGTCACACTGCCATGCCACTGTTTGTCCGATGCCGCCCATGACCCCGTCTTCCTCCGCCTTCCCACTGAACGCCTGGTACGCCGCCGCTTATGACGTCGAAGTGGGCCGCAAATTGTTGGCGCGCACCATTTGCCACCAGAAACTGGTGATCTACCGCCTGCAAGACGGCTCCGTGGCCGCGTTGGAAGATGCTTGTTGGCACCGGCTGATGCCGCTTTCCTTGGGCGCCCTGGAAGGCGACGAAGTGCGTTGCGGCTACCACGGCCTGGTCTACAACGCGCAGGGGCGCTGCACCCACATGCCGAGCCAGGAGACGATGAACCCGTCCGCCTGCGTGCGTTCGTTTCCGGTGCTCGAAAAATACCGCTTCGTCTGGGTGTGGCCCGGCGACCCAGCATTGGCAGACCCAGCGCTGGTGCCCGACATGCATTGGAACGACGACCCGGCCTGGGCCGGCGACGGCAAGATGATCCGCGTGAAATGCGACTACCGCCTGGTGGTCGACAACCTGATGGACCTCACCCACGAGACCTTCGTGCACGGCTCCTCCATTGGCCAGCGCGCCGTGGCGGAAGCGCCGTTTGTGGCCACCCACGGTGATCGCACGGCGACAGTCACGCGGTACATGGAGAACATCGACGCGCCGCCGTTTTGGGCCGGGCAGATCGACCACGCGCTGGGCTACAAAGGCAAGGTAGACCGCTGGCAGGTGATCAAATTTGAAGCGCCGTGCACGGTGAACATCGACGTCGGTGTGGCCGAAACCGGCACTGGCGCGATGCCGCAGCCGGTGAATGGCGACGTCAACCAGGGCGACTCAGCCACCAGTGTGCGCACACGTGGCGTGAACGGCTTTGTGCTCAACACCATCACGCCCGAAACCGATCAAACCTGCCTCTACTTTTGGGCGTTCTCGCGCAATTACCGCCTGGGCGAGCAGCGCCTCACCCATGAGTTGCGTGAAGGCGTGTCGCGGATTTTTCGCGAAGACGAACACGTGCTCGAGGCGCAGCAGCAGGCGATTAACGACCACCCGGACCACAAGTTTTACAACCTGAACATCGACGCCGGGGCGATGTGGGCGCGGCGGCTGATTGATGGTTTGGTGGCCAAGGAAGCCACAAAAAAGCATATAATACGTATTATAAATAAAAATAAGGTATAAATTCGTTCCTTATTAATTATTAATTAATAGCAATAACTATAATTAATACGTGACTTAAATGCAATTTATGTTCATAAAAATATAGATAAAATATATTTTTAGAGTGCAATTTGAGCGCGAGGCTGAACCCACCTGTCCGTGACAAAGCTCGCAACCACCCATGCAACAAAACGTCCAACAACTCACGCCATTGAACGCTCAGCAAGGCGCACAACAAAGCGCCCAGCAAAGCGTGCAACTCAAAGCGCA